>NZ_DAMCCR010000022.1:0-50409 GCF_032058845.1 Pseudomonas sp.
GCCCACGGCACCGACCGGCTGACCCATCTGGCCAATCAATTGCTGTCGCTGGCGCGGGTCGAGCACGGCGCGCGGACCATCGCCGAGGGCGGCGCGCAGCCTCTGGACCTCACGCAACTGGCCCGCGAGCTGGGTATGGCCCTGGCGCCATTGGCCCATGCTCGTGGTGTGGCGCTGGCGCTGGAGGCCGAGGCGCCGGTGTGGCTCAAAGGCGAGCCGACCCTGCTCAACGAACTGCTGAGCAATCTGGTGGACAACGCGCTGGCTTACACTTCAGACGGCGGTACGGTGATCTTGCGCGTGCTGGCACCGGGCGTGCTAGAGGTCGAGGATGACGGCCCCGGCATTCCCGAGGCAGAGCGTGAGCGGGTGTTCGAGCGCTTCTACCGGCGCAGTGCGCAAGGGACCGGGCTGGGGCTGGCCATCGTCGGTGAAATCTGCCGCGCGCACCTGGCGCAGATCAGCCTGCATGAAGGCCGTAGCGGTGGGTTGAAGGTGCGGGTGAGTTTCAGCGCGGACTGAGCGCTCGGCCCGCGACGCACGCTGCGGCTCAGCCCAGCATCGCGCGTGCCTTGATCAGGTCGGCGACGTTGATTTCCGTGCCTGCGGGGAGCTTCAGGTGACGCCAGGCCGGCAGTGCAGTGGCGGGCAGGGCAGGGTCCTCCTGGCGCAGCTGCCGGGCGATCTGCACCACATCGATGTAGTCCGGGCGCAGGGTGGTGCGCTCGAGGTTGTCGATCTGGCTGGGCAACCTGACCAGTTGTTCGGGGAAGTCCCAGGCGCTGAGGATCTTGTCACCGAGCACGGGCTGGATGTGTTCGATGACGTAGTGCAGGCACACTGGATCGGCCAGCAGCTCATTGTGCTCTTCGGCGTAGATCAGCACCGGCAGGGCGCCGATCTGGTGCACCAGCCCGCCCAGCGCGGCCTGGTCCGGTTTCAGCGAGGTGTAGCGGCGGCACAGTTCATAGCTGATTCCGGCCACCTCCAGGCTACGGGCCCAAATGTCGCGCAGCTTGTCTTCGACCGATGGCGAGCGGGCATGGAAGATCTGCTCGATCACCAGGCCAATGGCCAGGTTGCAGCTGTAGTTCACGCCCAGTCGGGTAATGGCGGTATGCAGGTCGGTGACCTCGACCAGCGCGCGCAGCAATGGGCTGTTCACCACCTTGATCAAGCGCGCCGAGAGCGCGGCGTCCTGGCCGATCACCCGGCTCAGCGCCGCCACGCTGATCTCGCTGTCTTCGGCGGCCTCGCGGATGCTCAAGGCAACCTCGGGCAGGGTCGGCAGCAGCAGTTCATCGTTCTCGATGGCGGCAAGCAGCTGTGCTTGCACTCTCTCGGCCAACTTGTTCATGAAGGATCTCTACCGCGGTGAAGGGAGGCGGCCCTGGGCAAGCTGGGCCGGGCTGATCAGCGTTGGATTTCCCTGTCGCGGTCAAGTTCGTATGGCAACTGCAAGAGATTCAGGCGAGGGCCGTCGGCCGCACCCAGGTGCAGGTTGTCGTCGGCTACCGAGTCGGCACTGAGCACCGCCAGGAGTTCGCAGCCCTGACCGGTGCTCGCGGCCAGCACCACCTCGCCAACCGACGAGCCGTGGGTTGGCGAGAACACCTCGGTACCGGGCGCTGGAAGGTCGCCCTGGTCCAGTGCCAGACGATACAGGCGGCGTTTGAGCTTGCCCAGGTACTGCATGCGCGCGACGATTTCCTGGCCGGTGTAGCAGCCTTTCTTGAAGCTCACACCGCCCACGGCCTGCAGGTTGATCATCTGCGGGATGAACAGCTCGCGGGTGGCACCAAACACCTGGCCCAGGCCGGCACGCACCTGGCCCAGCAGCCAGTCGTTGAGCGTGCCTTGCGGCGCATGCGCGGCCAGTTGTTCACCTACCGCAGCGGCGTGTTCAGCACCGGCCCACAGCTCGACACGGCCAGGCGAGACGCGCACGGCCATCAACCCAGGCTGACGGGCGGTCGCGCCGGCGTTTTCTGCTACGTCCAGGCCCAGTGCCTGCAGTGCGGCATCGGCCTGGTGCAGGCCGAAGCGGGCCCAGGCGGCACTTTCATCGGTGAGCACCGCCTTGGAAAACACGGCGTATTTCTTCAGGTCGGCCAGTTGCAGGTCGAGCAGCTCGCTGGCCATGGCCAGCAGGAAACCCGTACCTTCGGGCAGGATGCGGAAGCTTGATTGCATGCGGCCCTTGACCATGCAGCGAGCGCCAAGACTGGCCTGTGCATCGTCAAGGTAGTTGAGGTTGCAGGTCAGTTGCCCCTGAAGGAATTTGCCCGCATCGGAGCCGCGGACGGCAAGGACGCCCTCGTGGCTCAGTGGGCAGTAGAAAGCAGAATCGGCCATGGGTCATCGCGGTCGCTATAAAGACTGGCGGCCATCATAGAACGGTGCTGACGAAATAGGTAGGCGGGCGCTTACGTGCAGTAACAGGGTGCGACCAATGCCCTGTGCCGCGCTGGGTGGCAGGCTGTATACTGCGCGGCCATTCGAGGAGGGCCCCATGGTCGAACAAACTGAACTCAACCGCCTGTTCTGGCACAGCCGACGCGGCATGCTGGAGCTGGACGTGCTGCTGGTGCCCTTCAGCCAGGAGGTCTACGCCACCCTCAGCGAAACCGATCGGCAGTTGTACACGCGCCTGCTCGAATGCGAAGACCAGGACATGTTCGGCTGGTTCATGGAGCGCTGCGAGTCCGAAGACCCGGAGCTGCAGCGCATGGTCCGCATGATCCTGGACCGTGTCCAACCCAAGTGAAACCTTCGCGTGCCGCTGGCACGGCTCGCGCCTGCTGCTGACGGCCTACCTGCTGTGCCTCGCCTTGGCGCTGTGCGCCGCGTGGCTCAGCGCCGCACCGGCGTGGCTGGCCAGCCTGATCAGCCTGGCCTGTGCCGCGCACGCCGGGTGGACGATCCCTCGCCGTATCCTGCTCACTCACCCTTCTGCCATCACCGGCCTGCGGCGCACTGCGCAAGGGTGGGCGGTGTTCAGTGTCAGTCAGGGTTGGCAGCCGGCGCGGCTGCGGCGTGACAGCCTGGTGCTGCCGCAGTGTGTAGTGCTGCGCGTCATCCGTCGCGGGCATTGGCTGAGTCAAAGCCAATGCATTGCCGCCGATGCGCTGCCAGCAGATCAGCACCGGCGCCTGCGCGTTCGGCTCAGATTCAGCCGCCGACGCTGGCAGGCGGCGTGAGGCGTCAGTGTCGGCTCAGGGTCGGGTCGAGCACGGTGTCGCGCGCTTCGGCGAGCATCTCGGGGTAGTCCAGCGTGTAGTGCAGCCCGCGCGATTCCTTGCGCTGCATGGCTGAGCGGATCATCAATTCGGCCACCTGGGCCAGGTTGCGCAGTTCGATGAGGTCACGGCTGACCTTGTAGTTGCTGTAGAACTCGTCGATTTCATCGAGCAGCATGCGCACGCGGTGCGCGGCTCGCTGCAGGCGCTTGCTGGTGCGCACGATGCCCACGTAATCCCACATGAAGCGCCGCAGCTCGTCCCAGTTGTGGGCGATGATCACGTCTTCGTCCGAGTCGGTGACCTGGCTGGCATCCCAGCAGGGCAGGGCGCGTGGCCTCGGGATGTGTTCGAGCTGGGCAATGATGTCCGCTGCTGCCGCGCGGCCATAGACGAAGCATTCGAGCAAGGAATTGCTGGCCATGCGGTTGGCACCATGCAGGCCGGTGAAGCTGGTTTCGCCGATGGCGTACAAGCCGGGTACATCGGTATGGCCATGCTCGTCGACCATCACGCCGCCACAGGTGTAGTGCGCGGCCGGCACCACCGGAATGGGCTGGCGGGTGATGTCGATGCCAAAGCCCAGGCAGCGTTCATAGACCGTCGGGAAGTGGCTCTTGATGAAAGCTTCGGGCATGTGGGTGATGTCGAGGTACACGCAGTCGACACCCAGGCGCTTCATCTCATGGTCGATGGCGCGCGCGACGATGTCCCGTGGCGCCAGCTCTTCACGCGCATCGAAGCGTGGCATGAACCGTTCGCCATTGGGCAGACGCAGCAGTGCGCCTTCACCGCGCAGGGCTTCGGTGATCAGAAAACTCTTGGCCTGCGGGTGGTACAGGCAGGTGGGGTGAAACTGGTTGAATTCCAGGTTGGCCACCCGGCACCCGGCGCGCCAGGCCATGGCGATACCATCGCCGCAGGCGCCGTCGGGGTTGCTGGTGTACAGGTAGACCTTGGCCGCACCGCCCGTGGCCAGCACGGTGAAGCGCGCGCCGAAGGTGTCGACCTCGCCCGTGCTGCGGTCGAGCACGTATGCGCCCAGGCAACGCTGGCCATTGAGGCCCAGGCGTCGCTCGGTGATCAGGTCGATGGCCACGCGCTCTTCGAGCAGCTCGATGTTCGGCCGCTGGCGCGCCTGTTGCAGCAGCGAGGTGAAAATCGCAGCGCCGGTGGCATCGGCCGCATGGATGATGCGCCGGTGGCTATGGCCGCCTTCGCGGGTCAGGTGGAATTCGTAGCCCCGTTCGTCGGAGCTGGCGTGCTCGTCGCGGGTAAAGGGGACGCCTTGCTCGATCAGCCACTCGATGGCCTCACGGCTGTGCTCGACGGTGAAGCGCACGGCGTCCTCATGACACAGGCCGCCGCCGGCATTGAGCGTGTCCTCGACGTGGGACTGAACCGTGTCGGTATCGTCCAGCACAGCAGCAACCCCGCCCTGCGCCCAGAACGTCGAACCATTGGCCAGTTCGCCTTTGCTCAACACGGCAATACGCAGTTCACGGGGCAGATTCAGTGCCAGGCTGAGACCGGCCGCGCCGCTGCCGATCACCAGGACATCATGTTGGAATTGTTGGCTCATGTCGGGACACTAGTATCTGGATGAGGTGAACGGCACAATAGTCGCGCGTAGGTGGCATTGTGAAACTATCGTGACCGAAGCCGGAGCGTCTTTATAGCAGTCCCAGGTGACTGATTTCCAACGGCGTTTGCACGCGTCGCGGGATTCAGGCGGGAACTTTCGGTGGTCGCCGGAAATCCTATGAAGGCTGCCCGCACGTCACAATTGCTGCGGCGACGCAGGGCAGCTGCTCTAACTGGGCGAAATCCTGCGTATTCGAGATTCTTAAGTCGAAATGGTCGATAAAGCGGCCATCTCGCTCATGCGAGCCGATAAAAGGCCGCAGGAAACTTGCTTGGAGGGGAGAACTTTTGCCTAAAGCCCGAGTCTATGTTTGCAAGCCTGAACGATGGGTTTTGCAATGCTCCTTCCAGACTACTGAGGAGTGTTCATGCTAACCCAGGAAGAGGATCAGCAGCTTGTCGAGCGCGTACAGCGCGGTGACAGGCGAGCGTTCGATCTGTTGGTGCTGAAGTATCAGCACAAGATTCTCGGGTTGATCGTGAGGTTCGTCCACGACACCCACGAAGCCCAGGATGTGGCGCAGGAAGCCTTCATCAAGGCTTACCGGGCGCTTGGAAATTTCCGCGGTGACAGCGCCTTCTACACCTGGCTGTACCGCATCGCCATCAACACGGCGAAGAACTACCTGGTGTCCCGCGGAAGGCGGCCACCGGATAGCGATGTGAGTTCCGAGGATGCGGAATTCTATGACGGCGATCATGGCCTCAAGGATCTTGAGTCTCCAGAGCGCTCACTGTTGCGGGATGAGATCGAAGGTACCGTCCATCGGACCATCCAGCAATTGCCCGAAGATTTGCGTACGGCACTGACTTTACGCGAATTCGATGGTCTGAGTTACGAAGACATTGCGAGCGTCATGCAATGTCCTGTGGGCACCGTGCGTTCGCGAATATTCCGCGCTCGGGAGGCCATCGATAAAGCCCTGCAACCGCTGTTGCAGGACTCCTGAGACAGCGGCGACAGCCAAGAGAGGAACCGCCATGAGTCGTGAAGCTTTGCAGGAATCGCTGTCCGCAGTACTGGACAACGAAGCGGATGAACTGGAACTGCGTCGGGTGCTCAGCGCCGCGGACGAGTCCGAGACCCGCGCTACCTGGGCCCGTTACCAGGTCGCTCGTGCAGCTATGCATAAAGAGTTGTTGATGCCCAAGCTGGACATCGCCTCGGCGGTTTCTGCAGCCCTGGCTGAAGAAGCGTCGCCGACGCCGGTCAAGCAGAACGCCTGGCGCAGTGTCGGCCGGCTGGCGGTCGCCGCCTCGGTCACCGTTGCTGTGCTGGCAGGCGTGCGTCTGTACAACCAGGACGAAATCACTGGCGCCGAGCTGGCTTCCCAGCAGCCCGCCCAGCAAAGCCTGAGCGCTCCGCAAGTACAAGGCCCAGCAGTGCTGGCCGGGTACAGCGAGAGCGGCGAGCAGCCGACCGGTCCAATGGCCAACGGCGTTCTGCAGAACCAGGCCGGTTGGGACAAGCGCATGCCAGGCTACCTGCGCCAGCACGCCCAGGAATCGGCGCTCAAAGGCGGCGAAACCGCACTGCCTTATGCCCGCGCTGCCAGCATGGATGACGCCAAGTAGGGAGAAGCATGCGCGCGCTAGCTTTCCTGCCGCTTCTGGTCGGCAGCTGCGTCGCGGTGCCGGTCCTGGCAGCCAATTCCTCGCCCCAGGCGGGCGAGTGGCTGACCAGGCTGGCGCAAGCCGAACGGCAACAGAGCTACCATGGCTCGTTCATCTACGAACGCAATGGTAGCTTTTCTTCACACGATATCTGGCACCGTGTCTCCGACGGCTCGACCACCGAGCGTTTGTCTCGGCTCGACGGGGATGCGCAGGAAATCGTGCGTGTGAACGGCAAGGTGCAGTGTGCGACCGGCGACCTCAGTTCCGAGGTGGACGGCTCGGGCAGTACCGCCCCCCGTGTGCTGGACCCCCTCAAGCTGATGAGCTGGTACGACCTGAGCGTTGCCGGCGAATCGCGCGTGGCCGGTCGGGAGGCGGTGGCCATCAGTCTCTCCCCGCGTGATCAGCACCGCTATGGTTTTGATCTTGACCTGGACAAGCAGACAGGTTTGCCCCTGCGCTCGTTGATGATCAATGACAAAGGCCAGCTGCTGGAGCGTTTCCAGGTCATTCGGCTGGAGACGCAACAAGCGCTGGGCGTCGATGCCGTGAAAGGCGGCATCGCCTGCAAGCCGCTCAAGTCCGCGCCTGTCTCCCCGCCTCCAGCAGTGGTGGGGTGGCGGTCCGACTGGTTGCCGGCCGGATTCGAGCTGGTTAGCAGTGCGACCCGTGTCGATGGCCAGGGTGGCCAGTCATTGAGCACCTTGATGTATGACGATGGCCTGGCGCGATTCTCGGTATTTCTCGAGCCCGCTCGGTCGGCCGATGGCAATGACATTCGTACCCAGCTTGGGCCGACTGCTGCTGTGTCGCGCCACCTGGTCACCGCCAAGGGGCCGATCATGGTGACCGTGGTGGGCGAGATTCCGCTCGGCACGGCCGAGCGCGTAGCCCTGTCGATGCGCCTTCAAGAGGCGCGTGCCAGCCAGTGAGTGCCCGTTTACACCTGCCCGGCGGCACATTATTGAAATGAAATTAACGCATTGTCATTTGCATTCCCCGGGTAAATTTTCTATAGGTCTGTCTTCTTGAGGTCTGGGTTGCCCTGCGTCAGCGGGCGCCTGACTGCTCATTGTGCTCGTTGTAACGGGAGTCGTATGTCGATACCACGCTTGAAACCCTATTTGTCGATGTTTGCCGCCGTGCTGATGCTCGGGCAGGTGCTCGTGGCCCAGGCCGAAGAAGCACTGCCGGACTTCACCACGCTGGTCGAGCAGGCTTCGCCCGCAGTCGTGAACATCAGTACCAAGCAAAAGCTGCCGGACCGCCGCGTGGCCGCTGGGCAAATGCCGGACCTCGAAGGCTTGCCACCGATGTTCCGTGAATTTTTCGAGCGCAGCCTGCCGCAGCAGCCACGCTCGCCCCGTGGCGATCGGCAACGTGAAGCGCAGTCGCTGGGTTCGGGTTTCATCATTTCGCCTGATGGCTACGTCCTGACCAACAACCACGTGGTGGCCGATGCCGATGAGATCATCGTGCGCCTGTCTGATCGCAGCGAACTGCAAGCCAAGTTGGTGGGCACCGACCCGCGTACCGATGTCGCACTGCTGAAAGTCGAAGGCAAGGACTTGCCTATCGTCAAGCTGGGTGACTCCGAGAAGCTCAAGGTCGGTGAGTGGGTGTTGGCCATCGGTTCGCCGTTCGGCTTCGACCATTCGGTTACCAAAGGGATCGTCAGCGCCAAGGGCCGCACGCTGCCCAACGACAGTTACGTGCCGTTCATCCAGACCGACGTGGCCATCAACCCGGGTAACTCCGGTGGGCCGCTGTTCAACATGAAAGGCGAAGTGGTGGGCATCAACTCCCAGATCTTCACCCGCTCCGGCGGCTTCATGGGCCTGTCTTTCGCCATTCCGATCGATGTGGCGCTGGATGTTTCCAATCAGCTGAAGAAAGACGGCAAGGTCAGTCGCGGTTGGTTGGGGGTGGTGATCCAGGAGGTCAACAAGGACCTGGCTGAATCGTTCGGCCTCGACAAGCCGGCAGGCGCCCTGGTCGCCCAGGTGCTCGATGACGGTCCGGCGGCCAAAGGCGGCTTGCAGGTCGGTGACGTGATCCTGAGCATGAACGGCCAGCCCATCATCATGTCCGCTGACCTGCCGCATTTGATCGGCGGCATGAAAGACGGCGACAAGGCCAAGCTGGAGATCATTCGCAACGGTAAACGCCAGACGCTCGACATCGCGGTCGGTGCACTGCCCGAGGAAGACGCCGACCTCGGCACTGGCGGCAAGAAAGAAGGCGCCGAGCGCAGCAGCAACCGTCTGGGCGTCTCGGTGGCTGAACTGACTGCCGAACAGAAGAAGACGCTGGAGCTCAAGGGCGGCGTGATGATCAAGGAAGTGCAGGAAGGCCCGGCCTCGCTGATCGGCCTGCGTCCAGGTGATGTCATCAGCCACCTGAACAACCAGGCGATTCTGTCGAGCAAGCAGTTCACCGACATCGCCAAGGACCTGCCGAAGAATCGTTCGGTGTCCATGCGCGTGTTGCGTCAGGGCCGTGCCAGCTTCATTACCTTCAAGCTGGACCAGTGATCCGGTCGTGAGCAGAACAGGGCAGCGCAAGCTGCCCTTTTCACAGGGGCACGATGGGCCGCAATGCTGCGCTGTCCTGGACGCTGAAGTCACCGTGCTGCAGCTCGACTGTACAGATCGGGTTACGGGTTAACTGATCGGGAATCTCCCATAACCTTGCGGCTTGGGGTACAATTCCCGGCTATTTTTCGCGGGCGTCCGGCTCGCAGCCTTTTCGAGTGTTGACCTGTGAGTGATTTGAGTCATATCCGCAATTTCTCCATCATCGCCCACATCGACCATGGCAAGTCGACGCTGGCCGACCGTTTCATCCAGCTCTGCGGTGGTCTCACCGCGCGCGAAATGGAAGCCCAGGTGCTTGATTCCATGGACCTCGAGCGCGAGCGCGGGATCACCATCAAAGCCCACAGCGTCACGCTTCATTACAAGGCGCAAGACGGCAAGACCTACCAGCTGAATTTCATCGACACTCCCGGCCACGTTGACTTCACCTATGAAGTCAGCCGTTCGTTGGCGGCCTGCGAAGGCGCCTTGCTGGTGGTCGATGCCGGGCAGGGCGTCGAAGCCCAGTCCGTGGCCAACTGCTATACCGCCATCGAGCAGGGCCTGGAAGTCATGCCCGTGCTGAACAAGATGGACCTGCCCCAGGCCGACCCCGATCGCGTCAAGGACGAGATCGAGAAGATCATCGGCATCGATGCCACCGACGCCGTGGCCTGCAGTGCCAAGAGCGGCATGGGGGTTGACGAGGTCCTCGAGCGGCTGGTCCAGGTCATTCCGCCACCGGTCGGTGACATCGACGCACCGTTGCAGGCGCTGATCATCGATTCGTGGTTCGACAATTACCTGGGCGTGGTCTCGCTGGTCCGGGTCCGTCAGGGCCGGGTCAAGAAGGGCGACAAGATCCTGGTCAAGTCCACCGGCAAGGTGCACCTGGTCGACAGCGTCGGTGTGTTCACCCCGAAACACACCCAGACCGCTGACCTCAAGGCCGGTGAAGTGGGCTTCATCATCGGCAGCATCAAGGACATTCACGGCGCGCCGGTCGGCGACACCCTGACCTTGTCCACCACCCCTGATGTCGAAGTGCTCTCGGGCTTCAAGAAGATCCAGCCACAGGTCTACGCGGGCCTGTTCCCGGTCAGCTCCGACGATTTCGAAGACTTCCGCGACGCGCTGCAGAAGCTGACGCTGAACGACTCTTCCCTGCAGTACATGCCGGAAAGCTCCGACGCTCTGGGCTTCGGCTTCCGTTGCGGCTTCCTGGGCATGCTGCACATGGAGATCATCCAGGAGCGCCTCGAGCGCGAGTACGACCTGGACCTGATCACCACCGCACCGAGCGTGATCTACGAGCTGGAATTGAAGACCGGTGAAACCATCATCGTCGACAACCCGTCCAAGCTTCCGGATGTCTCGTCGATCGTCGACTTCCGCGAACCGATCGTCACGGCCACCATCCTTGTGCCTCAGGAGCACCTGGGCAACGTCATTACCCTGTGCATCGAGAAGCGCGGCGTGCAACGTGACATGCAGTTCCTCGGCAGCCAGGTGCAGGTGCGCTACGAACTGCCGATGAACGAAGTGGTGCTCGACTTCTTCGACCGTCTGAAATCGACCAGCCGCGGCTATGCCTCGCTGGACTACCATTTCGATCGTTACCAGTCGGCCAACCTGGTGCGCCTGGACGTGCTGATCAACGGCGACAAGGTCGATGCCCTGGCATTGATCGTTCACCGCGACAACGCGGCCTACAAGGGCCGTGCGTTGACTGAAAAGATGAAGGAACTGATCCCGCGGCAGATGTTCGATGTGGCGATCCAGGCAGCCATCGGCGGCCAGATCATCGCGCGGACGACCGTCAAGGCGCTCAGAAAGAACGTACTGGCCAAGTGTTACGGCGGCGACGTCAGCCGTAAGAAAAAGCTGCTTGAAAAGCAGAAGGCCGGTAAGAAACGCATGAAACAGGTCGGCAACGTGGAAATTCCACAAGAAGCCTTCCTCGCCGTGCTCAGGTTGGATAGCTAGGTCCTATGTCGCTAAATTTCCCGCTGTTGCTCGTTCTTGCCGTAGCCGTGTGTGGTTTGCTCGGGCTTGTCGATCTGCTGTTCCTGGCGCCACGCCGGCGTGCAGCCATTGCCACCTATCGGGGCAGCGTCACCCAGCCTGAGCCTGCGGTGGTCGAGCGCCTCGACAAGGAACCGCTCCTGGTCGAGTACGGCAAGTCATTCTTCCCGGTGCTGTTCATCGTTCTGGTGCTGCGCTCGTTCCTGGTCGAGCCGTTCCAGATCCCGTCGGGTTCGATGAAGCCAACGCTGGAAGTGGGCGACTTTATCCTGGTGAACAAGTTTTCCTACGGTATTCGCTTGCCGGTGATCGACAAGAAAGTCATCGAAGTCGGCGATCCGAAGCGCGGCGATGTGATGGTGTTCCGTTATCCGAGCGATCCGAACGTCAACTACATCAAGCGTGTCGTGGGCTTGCCGGGTGATCAGATCCGCTACACCAACGACAAGCGCCTGTTCGTCAACGGCCAGGCCATTGCCGAACAACTGGTCGGCACCGAGCCAGGCAGCCTGGGCAGTGGCGAGCTGTACAAGGAACAACTCGGCGAAGCCGAGCACTTGATCCGCAAGCAGATGAGCCGCTACCGGATGCCGCCCGACCAGCAATGGACGGTGCCTGCCGGGCACTACTTCATGATGGGCGACAACCGCGACAACTCGAACGACAGCCGCTTCTGGGATGATCCGAACATTCCCCAGGCGCTGCACGGCATGGTTCCGGACCGCAACATCGTCGGCAAGGCGTTCGCGGTCTGGATGAGCTGGCCAGAGCCCAAGCTCAGCCACTTCCCCAATCTGTCCCGGGTTGGCCTGATCCACTGATTCACGGCGTCACCGATCCACTGCGGCGCTGTCGATCCGACAGCGCCGATTGCATTTCTGACATAGGCTGTGTTCTCTAGGATCAGAGAAATGCCATCGCAGTCTGGCGGTGGCCACAGCACGACAGTCTTCAGGACCTTGATTTGAACAACGCGTTGAACAACCTTCCGGGGGTGCCATGAGCGCGCCCCTTGACCGCCTGGAGCGCAAGCTCGGCTACACCTTCCGTGACCAGGAACAGATGCTCCTGGCCCTGTCTCACCGCAGTTACGCCGGGCGCAACAATGAGCGCCTGGAATTTCTCGGTGACTCGATCCTCAATTTCGTCGCCGCCGAAGCCCTGTTCGAGCGCTTCCCGCAAGCGCGCGAAGGTCAGTTGTCGCGCCTGCGCGCCCGCCTGGTCAAGGGTGAGACGCTCGCGCGCCTGGCCCGTGGGTTTGACCTGGGCGACTACTTGCGCCTGGGTTCGGGCGAGCTGAAGAGCGGTGGTTTTCGCCGTGAATCGATCCTCGCCGATGCCCTCGAGGCATTGATCGGCGCGATCTACCTCGACTCCGACATGCAGACCGTGCGCGAGCGCATCCTGGCCTGGTTGGCCGGTGAGTTCGAGAGCTTGACCCTGGTCGATACCAACAAAGACCCCAAGACACGCCTGCAGGAATTCCTGCAGTCGCGCGCCTGCGATCTGCCGCGTTATGAAGTGGTCGACATCCAGGGCGAACCTCACTGCCGCACCTTCTTCGTCGAATGCGAAGTGGCGCTGCTGAACAACAAGAGCCGTGGCCAGGGCGTGAGCCGGCGTATCGCCGAGCAGGTCGCGGCAGCCTCGGCGCTGATCGCCTTGGGCGTGGAGAATGGCAATGACTGAGAACACCCCGACCCGTTGCGGCTATGTGGCCATCGTCGGCCGGCCGAACGTGGGCAAGTCGACCTTGCTCAACCACATCCTCGGCCAGAAGCTTGCGATCACCTCGCGCAAGCCGCAAACCACTCGGCACAACATGCTCGGCATCAAGACCGAGGGTGATGTGCAAGCGATCTACGTCGACACCCCCGGCATGCACAAGGCCAATGACAAGGCCCTCAACCGCTACATGAACCGCACCGCATCCGCAGCGTTGAAAGACGTCGATGTGGTGATCTTCGTGGTTGACCGTACCCGCTGGACCGACGAGGACCAACTGGTGCTCGAGCGCGTGCAATACGTCACGGGCCCCTTGATTCTGGCGGTCAACAAGACCGACCGCATGGACGAGAAAGGCGACCTGATTCCGCACCTGCAATGGTTGCAGACGCAACTGCCGAATGCCGAGATCGTGCCGATCTCGGCCCAGCAGGGGCATAACCTGGAGTCGTTGGAAGCCTTGATCGCCAAGCACCTGCCCGAAGGTGAGCACTTCTTCCCGGAAGACCAGATCACCGACCGCAGCAGCCGCTTCCTTGCTGCCGAACTGGTGCGCGAGAAGATCATGCGCCAGCTCGGTGCCGAACTGCCTTACCAGATCACCGTCGAGATCGAGGAGTTCAAGCAGCAGGGCCATGTGCTGCACATTCATGCGCTGATCCTGGTGGAGCGTGACGGCCAGAAGAAGATCATCATCGGCGACAAGGGCGAGCGCATCAAACGCATCGGCTCGGACGCGCGCAAGGACATGGAACAGCTGTTCGATGCCAAGGTAATGCTCAACCTCTGGGTCAAGGTCAAAGGCGGTTGGTCCGATGATGAGCGCGCCCTGCGCTCGCTGGGCTACGGCGACCTGTAATCTTCCCTGAAACGGCCCGGACCTTCCGGGCCGTTCGCTTTGCAGGCCCCTGCCATGGACCATCCTGTCGGCCAACCGGCCTACGTGCTGCACAGCCGCGCCTACAAGGAAACCAGCGCCCTGGTGGACCTGTTCACGCCGCAGGGCCTGGTGCGCGCGGTGCTGCGGCGCGCCCGTGGCAAGGGCGGCAGTGCGATGCGCTCGTTCGTGCTGCTCGAAGTCGAATTGCGTGGACGCGGCGAGCTGAAAAACGTCAATCGCCTGGAAACCGTCGGCGTGGCCGCCTGGTTGCATGGTGATGCATTGTTCAGCGGCCTGTACCTCAATGAGCTGCTCATGCGCCTACTGCCCGTCGAGGCGCCGCACCCCGCGTTGTTCGAGCACTACCGCCTGACCCTGCAGGCGCTGGCCGAGGGTCGCGCGCTGGAGCCGCTGTTGCGTGCGTTCGAATGGCGCCTGCTCGACGAGCTGGGCTACGCCTTTTCCCTGACCCACGACCTCAACGAGCAACCCATCGTCGCCGAGGGCCAGTACCGCCTGCGTGTGGACGCCGGTCTCGAGCGTGTCGAACTGCCTCAGCCAGGCCTGTTCAGTGGCGTGCAACTGCACGCGCTGGCCGAGGCTGACTGGGAGGCTCCGGGCGCGCCGCTCGCCGCCAAGCGCCTGATGCGCCAGGCCTTGGCCGTGCACCTGGGCAGCAAGCCGCTGGTGAGCCGGGAATTGTTTCGCAAGCGCTGATCCCATCGTATGCTGTGCGGCTCAATCTTCAGGAGAGCCTTCCGTGACTCACAGCAACCGCATGCTTCTGGGCGTCAACATCGATCACGTGGCTACCCTGCGCCAGGCGCGCGGCACCCGGTACCCTGACCCGGTCAAGGCAGCGCTGGATGCCGAAGAGGCAGGCGCCGATGGCATCACCGTGCACCTGCGTGAAGACCGTCGGCACATTCAAGAGCGCGACGTCGTGCTGCTCAAGGAGGTGTTGCAGACCCGCATGAACTTCGAAATGGGCGTCACCGAAGAAATGATGGCCTTCGCCGAACGGATTCGTCCGGCGCACATCTGCCTGGTGCCGGAGACCCGTCAGGAGCTCACCACCGAAGGGGGCCTCGACGTGGCGGGGCAAGAGGCGCGGATCAAGGCTGCGGTCGAGCGTCTGGCCCGCACGGGGGCCGAGGTGTCGCTGTTCATCGACGCTGACCCGCGCCAGATCGAAGCCGCTCACCGCGTCGGCGCCCCGGCCATCGAGCTGCACACCGGTCGCTACGCCGATGCGCAAACGCCTGCCGAGATCGCTGAAGAGCTTCAGCGCATTGCTGACGGCGTCGCCAAGGGGGTAGAACTGGGGTTGATCGTCAATGCCGGGCACGGCCTGCATTACCACAATGTCGAAGCCATTGCGGCCATCCAGGGTATCAACGAGTTGAACATCGGCCATGCACTGGTGGCCCACGCCCTGTTCGTTGGTTTCAAGCAGGCTGTTGTGGAAATGAAGGCGTTGATCCTGTCGGCCTCCCGCTGAGCGGCACGCCTTGGTCAGGTCACTGCCCGCCGGCTGAACCAGGCGGCGGGTCGGGCACGCGCCAGCGTACGCCTGGCAAACGCCGCCCACCTGGCCATGGCCGCGCTGCGGCAGCGCCCGTCAGGCGCTGAATGCGCGGATGAACACGCCCACTGCGCTGCGTACGTGGGCTTCGGCTTCATCCCCGGTCAATGGCGGTGCGCAGCCCAGCAGCAATCGGTAGTCCGGCGCCCCCTTGACCAGGCAGAAGAAGTGCTCGGCGGCGCGCGGTGCATCCTCCACGTTCAGCCAGCCGCGCGCATCGAGCTTGTCGAGCAGAAGCGTCATGCCCGCCAGCACGCGCTGCGGCCCTGCCTCGTAGAAGTACTCGGCAAATCCCGGGTCCTGTGTGCCGACGGCCATGATCAGGCGGGTGAGCTGCACCGATTCCGGGTCGGTGATCAGCGCCTGAAAGCTGCGCGCGATGTCCAGCAGAACATCTTCGAGCTCGGCCTCTTCCGACAATTCGAACAGCAGGTCGGGCAGTTGCGCATTGCATGTGGCCATGACCGCCGCGCCGAACAGCGTCTGCTTGTCGGTGAAGTGGCTGTAGACCGTGAGTTTTGAAACACCCGCCGCCGTGGCGACCGCATCCATGCTGGTGTTGGCGTAGCCCAGGCTTAGAAACAGCTGCTTGGCGGCTTGCAGAATCGCCTCGCGCTTGATCAGGTCCTTGGGCCGTCCGGGGCCGATGGGGGAGTCGTTATGCATGGGTTTCCGTGTCAGAAGAGGTAGGCCATTCGCTTGAGGGGCCGTGCATCTTATCGGGTTGAGCGCCGCAAGACTGCAGGCATCGTCCACTCGACCAGATGATTTCTGTGTGACGCAGACTTCCCGCCCAGGGTTCCCTGATTTACTATACCGGCCAGTATAAATATTCGATTCCCTGCGCAGAAGGTCCCTTTCCATGACGATGCGTCACGCATTGCGGCTCGTGTTGCCCTTGGCCGCTTCCTTGCTTCTGGTGGGCTGCGGTGAGGACGCAGCCATCGCGTCGGCACCGCGCCCAGCGCTGGTGGTCCAGCCTCAGGCCAGCGGCGCCAGCGCTGCCAGTTATCCCGGCGAAGTGCGTGCACGCCTGGAGCCGCAGCTGGCATTCCGCATCCCTGGCAAGGTCACCCGGCGCCTGGTCGAAGAGGGCCAGCGGGTCAAGGCCAACCAGCCACTGGCTGAACTCGATCCGCAGGACGTACGCCTGCAAGTGCAGGCCAGCCGCGCCCAATTGGCCGCTGCCCAGGCCAACCTGGCGTTGGTCAGCGCCGAACGTGACCGTGCGCAGAAGCTGCTCGACCGGCAGATGGTCAGCCATTCGCTGTACGACAATGCGCAGAACCTCTACCACGCAGGTCAGGCCCGGCTGAACCAGGCCAGGGCCGAGCTCGAGGTGGCCGGTAACCAGGCCGAATACGCCGTGTTGCGTGCCCCGCAGGATGGCGTGGTGGCCAAGCGTCTGGTGGAAGTGGGGCAGGTGGTCTCCGCTGGCCAGACCGTGTTCAGCCTGGCGGTAGACGGCGAGCGTGAGGTACAGATCGGTCTGCCGGAGCAGCAGTTTGCTCAGGTGGCTGTCGGCCAGCCGGTCACCGTCGAGCTGTGGTCCCACCCGGGTCAGCGCTATGCGGGGCGCATCCGCGAGCTGTCACCCTCTGCCGATCCCCATTCCAGAACCTTTGCGGCGCGTATTGCCTTTACCGGCCGTGACACGCCGGCGCAGCTTGGCCAGAGTGCGCAGGTCTTCCTGGCGCCTGCCACGCAGACCACGTTGTCGCTGCCGTTGTCGGCGCTGAGCGCCGAGGCCGGGCAGCGCTACGTGTGGCGGGTGAACAGCGACAGCCGTCTGCAGCGTGTCGATGTCCGGGTAGGCCCGTATGGCAGTGACCGTGTGCCCGTGCTCGAGGGGGTCGGCGCCACAGACTGGATCGTTGCGGCAGGTGGCCATGTGTTGCGTGAAGGCCAGCCAGTACGCCCGGTCGACCGCAGCAATCGAACTGTGAAACTGGCGACCAAGGAGTAGGTCCGCATGTCGTTCAATCTGTCTGCCTGGGCGCTGCGCAATCGCCAGATCGTGCTGTTCCTGATGCTGTTGCTGGCGCTGGTCGGGGCGTTGTCCTACACCAAGCTGGGGCAAAGCGAAGACCCACCGTTCACCTTCAAGGCCATGGTCATCCGTACCTTGTGGCCGGGGGCTACGGCTGAAGAGGTCTCGCGCCAGGTCACCGAGCGCATCGAGAAGAAACTCATGGAGACCGGCGAATACGAGAAGCTGGTGTCCTACTCGCGCCCGGGCGAGTCCATGGTCACCTTCATCGCCCGTGACTCGCTGCACTCCGATGACATCCCCGAGCTGTGGTACCAGATCCGCAAGAAGCTCGTCGATATCCGCCACACCCTGCCACCCGAGGCGCAGGGCCCGTTCTTCAACGACGAGTTCGGCACCACCTTCGGCAATATCTACGCGCTCACCGGTGAGGGCTTCGACTACGCCGTGCTCAAGGATTACGCCGACCGCATCCAGGTGCAATTGCAACGGGTCAAGGACGTTGGCAAGGTCGAGCTGCTCGGCGTGCAGGATGAAAAGGTCTGGATCGAGCTGTCCAATGTCAAACTGGCCACCCTCGGCGTGCCGCTGGCTGCGGTGCAGCAAGCCTTGCAGGAACAGAACGCGCTGAGCGCCGCCGGCTTCTTCGAAACCGCCAGCGAGCGCGTGCAGCTGCGCGTCAGCGGGCGCTTCGACAGTGTCGAGCAGATTCGCCAGTTCCCGATCCGTGTCGGTGACCGCACCCTGCGCATCGAAGACATCGCCGAAGTCCGCCGCGGCTTCAACGACCCACCCGAGCCGCGCATGCGCTTCATGGGCGAAGACGCCATCGGCCTGGCGGTATCGATGAAGGATGGCGGCGATATCCTGGTGCTGGGCAAGGCGCTGGAAGGTGAGTTCGCGCGCCTGAGCCATGGGTTGCCGGCCGGCATGGCGCTGCGCAAGGTGTCCGACCAACCGGCGGCGGTCAAGGCTGGCGTGGGGGAGTTCATCACGGTGCTGGTCGAGGCGCTGGTCATCGTGCTGTTGGTGAGCTTTTTCTCCCTTGGCCTGCGCACGGGGCTGGTGGTGGCCTTGGCCATTCCGCTGGTGCTGGCGATGACCTTTGCCAGCATGCATTTTCTCGGCATCGGCCTGCACAAGATTTCCCTCGGCGCGCTGGTGCTGGCGCTGGGGCTGCTGGTGGACGACGCGATCATTGCCGTGGAAATGATGGCGATCAAGATGGAGCAGGGCCTGGACCGGGTCAAAGCTGCCAGCTTCGCCTGGACCAGCACCGCCTTCCCGATGCTGACCGGCACGTTGATCACGGCTGCGGGCTTTCTGCCGATCGCCACGGCGGCCTCCAGCACCGGCGAATACACCCGCTCGATCTTCCAGGTGGTGACGCTGGCGCTGTTGGCCTCCTGGGTCGCGGCGGTACTGTTCGTGCCGTACCTGGGCGATCGGTTGCTGCCGGACCTTGCCAAGCGCCACGCCGCGCGCCTGCACGAGGGCCATGGCGATCCCTACGCCACACCGTTCTATCAGCGGGTGCGCCGCGTGGTGGCCTGGTGTGTGCACCGGCGCAAGACGGTGATCGTGCTGACCGCCGCCGCCTTCATCGGCAGCATCGTGCTGTTCCGCTTCGTGCCGCAACAGTTCTTCCCGGCCTCGGCACGGCCGGAGCTGATGGTCGATATCAAGCTGGCCGAAGGCGCTTCGTTGCGCAATACCACCGAGCAGGTCGAGCGCCTGGAGGCGTTGCTCAAGCACCAGCCGGGCATCGACAACTACGTGGCCTATGTGGGCACCGGTTCGCCGCGCTTCTACCTGCCGCTCGACCAGCAGTTGCCCGCCAACAGCTTTGCGCAGTTCGTGGTACTGGCCAACTCGCTGGAGGACCGTGAGGCGTTGCGCAGCTGGTTGATCGAGACCCTGACCGAGCAGTTCCCGGACCTGCGCTCACGGGTCACGCGCCTGGAGAACGGCCCGCCCGTGGGTTATCCGGTGCAGTTCCGGGTCACCGGCGAGCACATCGAGCAGGTCCGTGCACTGGCTCGACAGGTGGCGGCCAAGGTCCGCGAGAATCCGCACCTGGTCAATGTGCACCTGGACTGGGAAGAGCCGAGCAAGGCAGTGTTCCTGCAGATCGATCAGGACCGCGCCCGTGCGTTGGGCGTGAGCACCGCGCAGCTTTCGCGCTTTCTGCAGAACACCCTGACCGGCGGCACCGTCAGCCAGTACCGCGAAGACAACGAACTGATCGAAATCCAGTTGCGCGGCACGTCCCAGGAGCGCGCAGACCTCAGCCAGCTGGGCAGCCTGGCGATCCCCACGGAGCACGGCAGCAGCGTTGCTCTGGCCCAGGTGGCGACCCTGGAATACGGTTTCGAGGAAGGCATCATCTGGCACCGTGAGCGCTTGCCGACGGTCACCGTGCGCGCTGACATCTACGACAAGGAGCAGCCGGCAACGCTGGTGCAGCAGATCCTGCCGGGGCTGGAATCGATTCGCGCGCAGTTGCCCGACGGCTACCTGCTGGAGGTCGGTGGCACGGTGGAGGATTCCGAGCGTGGCCAGGCATCGGTGAATGCCGGTATGCCACTGTTCATCGTGGTGGTGCTGACCCTGCTGATGCTGCAACTGCGCAGTTTCTCGCGCACCGTGATGGTGTTCCTCACCGCTCCGTTGGGGCTGATCGGCGTCACCCTGTTCCTGCTGATCTTCCGCCAGCCGTTCGGCTTCGTGGCGATGCTCGGCACCATCGCCTTGGCGGGGATGATCATGCGCAACTCGGTGATTCTGGTGGACCAGATCGAGCAGGACATCGCCGCCGGGCTGGACCGCTGGCAGGCGATCATCGAAGCCACGGTGCGGCGCTTCCGGCCCATCGTGCTGACGGCGCTGGCGGCAGTGCTGGCGATGATTCCGCTGTCACGCAGCGTGTTCTACGGACCGATGGCGGTGGCCATCATGGGCGGGCTGATCGTGGCAACGGCGCTGACCCTGCTGTTCCTGCCGGCGTTGTATGCGGCATGGTTCCGGGTCAGGAAAAGCTAGAGGCACAGGCGGCGGGGGCGCCAGATGAGGCCCCCGCCGCCGGCGTCAGAGCCCGCCGAAGACTTCCCTGGCCAGGTTGTCTGTGGATGTCCTGAGGCTGATGCGAGACCTGGCCAAGGACCGTACGGACCGAGACCGGCGTCCATTACTTCAAGCGGATCGCAGCGCAGTACCACTGGCGGGGGCGCCAAGTGCGGCCCCCGCACTCGGCGTCAGAGCGCGCCGAAGACTTTCTTGGCCAGGCTGGTGGCGGCCTGGGCCGGGTTCTGACGAATGCTCTGCTCTTGCTTGCCGATCATCTCGAACAGGCCATCCAGGGCTTTTTCGGTTACGTAGTTCTCGATGCTGGCGCTCTTGGCGTCGACCACGCCGAGTGCTACGGCTTGCCCTGCGAAGCTGTTGTACTGCTTGGCCAGGCCAACCTGATCGGTGGCTTGCTTGACGATCGGCATGAACTTGGCGCGAATCTGCTCGCGGCTGGTCTTGTCGAGGTACTGCGTGGCCGATTCCTGACCCCCGCTGAGAATGCCCTTGGCGTCTGCCACGGTCATCTTCTTCACCGCGTCGACCAGAATTGCCTGGGCCTGTGGTACGGCGGCTTCGGCAGCCTTGTTCATACTGGCCTCAAGGGCGTCTACCTGCTCGCCCTTGCCGAACATCTTCATGGCCTTGGCGGCCTTGCCCAGCTTGCCTGGCAGCTCGATGCGCACATCGGGGTTGTCGTTGAAGCCGCCGGGCGTGCCGAGCTGCTTCACGGCAATTTGCGCACCTTGGGTCAGGGCATCTTTGAGACCACCGGAGGCATCGCGCTGGCTCAGGTCGCTGAGAGACAGGGCCAGCGCGCTGGCCGAAAGCAGCAGGCCGGCGCACAGGGTGGTCAAGCGCAGGGAGGAACGGATCATGAAAGCGTCCTTGTAGAGCGGAATGGAAAGCAGCGTCAGCGGGCCGGGTCGAGCTTGATGCGTAGCGGCTGCGCATCGTGGCCATCGAGGTTCACGGCCTGCTGAGTGGTGTTTATGAACAGCAATTGACCGTCCAGTTCGATGCGAGCGCTGACCGCGTAGCGGTGGCCCGGTTTGATCTGCCTGGGGTCGTAGCTGAGCTGGAAGGGCAGCGGCACATTGCCGTTGACTGGGCCGGCCTGCCTGGCCAGGGTGACGGCGGGTGCGTCCATCAGCGAAACGTCCTGCAGTTCGACGCTCAAGGTGGCCGCAGGCGGCAGCGGGATGCGTTGCAGGTAGAAGACTTCGCCGGCCAGGCTGGCCTGAACGGGCGGGGTGGGGGTAGAGCAGGCTGCGAGCAGGGAGGCGCAACACAGCATCAGCAATTTCTTCATGGAATCTCCGGTGTCCTGGGCGCTGGCTGTTGGCCAACCCCAGGACTGTAGCGGATTTTCCTCGGTGAATCAGTGGCGCAGCGCGTGCAGAATCAGTGCGGACAGGTCAGGCGGGGTGGTCAGGTCCAAGTCGTTGATGACGTACCCTGCAAAGATCGTGCGCTGCTCAAGGTCATACAGCCGGATATCCAGCTTGAGTTCCTTGCGACCCGGCACTACGTTCGGATCGATGCACAGCGAGAAGGGCGCGCGTTTTTTTGCATCCTTGATCAGCAGGGAGTGTTCGGCCAGGTTGCCGGCGTAGTGGTAGTTGTTGCTGCCATCCTGCTCGGCGAGGATTACAGTGGCATAGAGGAAGACCGGTGACTGGCACAGCTCTGCCGGGAGGACGACGTGCCCGTTCAAAGTGCACAGGTTTTCCCGGGTCGGCGTGGCGGGCGAGTCTGGGCTGATGCCAGTCGGTGCCCCCAGCTCCAATTCCAGCTTGCCCAGCGCGAGATGGGACAGGGGCATGATACAGGTTGTGCGGGCCAGTTCCGTACGGGCTCCAGTACCAGAGATATAGCGCGCTTCCAGGGTTACCAAGGCGTTGGGGTTTACGCCTTGTTGATTCAGGTAAAGGCGGAACGGCCAAGAAGACCCTCTGACCTGCGTGCTGCAAAAGCCGAGCACTTGCCCAGCCGCGTCGCTCACCGTGACGGTCATCTGCGGCCAGTCATCTTTCAGGTCAGTGATAGCGGGTGGGTTCAGAATACCGGTAATTTCAATAGTGTCGGACATGTCATCTTTCCTCGAAATGCGTGTGTGATGAAGCACGCCGATGCTGCAGCCTTGCTGCGCCTGGTAGCAGGCTGAACCATTACCCCTGCACGACATCCGCCGGTTCGTCACGGTGCAGCGCGACCTGTCGGATCGACAACCTGAGCTCGGCCGACAGCACCCGTTTGGCCACCCCTTCGGCCAGTTCGCCGAGTTTGTCGTGGAAGCCCAGCGTGTCATTGCCGTCCACGCGCAACACGCCTTGCTCGATCAGGGTCTGGATGAAGTGGCGGAACAGGGTCTTGTCGAAGAACTCCGGGGCATTCAGGCCATGCAGAATCGACAGGCGCTGGGCCATGGTCACGCACAGGTTTTCCAGTGCTTCGGCGGTGAGGGTATTGCGGCCGCTGCTGAGCAGCAGTGAGGTGGCCATGTAGAACCGCTGCAAGGTCTGGGTGATGGACCGCGCCAGCAAGGTCAGCAGCACGAACTGCCGTGAGCTTGGCGCAGGGCGCAGGTACACATCGTTTTCCTGGCGCAACAGGCCTTGCTCAACCAGTGCCGCCAGCCACTGATCGATCACCTCATCGAGCTGCTCCGGCGTCCAGCGCAGGAACAGCTCCGCCTGCAGATAGGGGTACAGCGCCAGCACGTACTGCTTGAGCAGCACGCGGCTCATGCGCGAGCTGCTGATGAAAAAGCTCGCCAGCAGCGCGGGCAGGGCGAAGATGTGCAGCACATTGTTGCGGTAATAGGTCATCAGCACCGCATTGCCTTCGTCCAGATAGAGGATGCGGCCCAGCGCGTCTTTCTGTTCGGCCAGCAGCTTCATCTCGCGCACGTGTTCGATCAGCGCCTGGCCGTCGCCCTCGGGCAGGGTGGTGTGCTCGGAGTACGGGACCTGACGCAGCAGCGCCAGGTACAGGTCAAGCACGCGCACCAGGGCGCGCTCATCCAGGGCCAGGCGGCTGGTGGACAGCAACGCCAGCGCGACCAGGTTGACCGGGTTGACCGCTGCCGCTTCGTTGAGGTGGCGCGCCACGGTTGCGCCCAGTTGGGTGGTGGCCGCACTGAGCCAGTCCGGGCGAAACGCCGGGGCATACGCCTGATCACGCCAGCCCGGTTGCTGCTGGTCGAGGAAGGCGCCCAGGCGAATCGGCTCGCCGAAGTTGACGTAGACCTGGCCAAAGCGCTGACGCAGCGCGCCGAACACCTTGAAGATGTCGAAGATCGATTCCTTCTTCTTGCTCGCCCCGCGCAGCTCGCCCAGGTAGGTGCGACCTTCCAGCACCCGTTCATAGCCGATGTACACCGGCACGAAGGCAATCGGCGTGCGCGAAGAGCGCAGGAAACTGCGCAAGGTGATCGCCAGCATGCCGGTGCGCGGCTGCAGCATGCGCCCGGTGCGCGAGCGCCCGCCTTCGACGAAGTACTCCACCGGGAAGCCCTTGCTGAACAGGGTATGCATGTACTCGTTGAACACGGCGGTGTACAGCGGGTTGCCCTTGAACGTGCGACGCATGAAGAACGCCCCGCCACGGCGCAGCAGGCCGCCGACCACCGGCATGTTGAGGTTGATGCCTGCGGCGACATGGGGCGGTGTCAGGCCGTTGCGGAACAGCAGGTAGGACAGCAGCAGGTAGTCGATGTGGCTGCGGTGGCAGGGCACGTACACCACTTCGTGGTCCGGCGCGATGGCCTGCACCTGTTCCAGGTGGTTGACCTTGATGCCGTCGTAGATCTTGTGCCAGAACCAGCTCAGCACCACTTCCAGAAAGCGGATGACGGTATAGGTGTAGTCCGAGGCGATCTCGTTGCCATAGCGCAGCGCCAGGGCTTCGGCCTTTTCATAGGTGATGTGCTGGCGCTCGGCTTCATCGCGGATCGCCTGGCGTACCATCGGATCGTGCACCAGGCCCTTGACCAGGTTGCGCCGGTGCGACAGGTCCGGGCCGATGACCGCACTTTTCAGGTTGCGGAAATGCACGCGCATCAGGCGCTGGGCCATGCGCACGGTGCGCTCGTGGCCCTTGTTGTGCTGCACCAGCTCGCGCAACTGGATGGGCGCGGAGAACTGCACGCGGGTCTTGCGGCCGAGGATCAGCACGGTCAGCAGCCGGCGTAGCCGCCCGGTGACCGCCCAGCTGTCGGCGAACAGCAGTTTCCACGGGCTCGATTCACTTTCTGGCGACTGCCCCCAGAACACGCTCACGGGAATGATCTGCGCGTCTTCCTCAGCGTGCTCGCTGAGTACCGAGACCAGGCGCTCCAGGGTCGGCGGCGCGCCGCGCTTGTCGTGGCGGCCGAGCCAGTCCGGGTCGGGCGTGAGGTAGAAGAACGCGGCCGGCTCCTTCAGCGAGCCGACGGCCACCGGCAGCACCGGGCGCGGCAGCCCCGCCTTGGTGCACTCGTGATCGAGCACCGCCAGGTCGGTCAGCGCCGGCGAGGGCAAGACATAGAACACCGGCCGGCTGCGGTCCAGGTTCAGCGGGGTCGAAGACTGATTGATGGTTTCGGAGCGCACCCACAGGTACAGGACGCGGCGCAGGGCGCTGAAGATCAGGCGACGCAGAGGAGAACGTGTCATTGGCGGCGGGCCCTGGAATAAGGAGTTCGGGTGAAGGCAGTGAGTGTGCTGGCGAAGCACGAGTTCAGCCAAGCCAATGCGGAGCGATCGTTGCGTATCAACATTTCTTTTTCGACTATCAGCCATCCGGCCTGCCACTTGCAGGCTATTTCGTCCCGTGTGGCACTACGGGCGATTGTCGCTGTAGGCCAATACGCTCTTCACCCTAAAAAGCGGAGTAGTTCAGATGTCGTCTCGTGAGACTGGGAGTGTCAAATGGTTCAACGATGCCAAAGGCTTCGGCTTCATTCAGCGCGAAGGCAGTGCCGACGTATTCGTCCATTACCGCGCGATCCGCGGTGAAGGACACCGCTCGCTGAACGAAGGGCAACGGGTGGAATATGCGTTGGTGGAGGGCCAGAAAGGCCTTCAGGCTGAAGACGTGGTCGGCCTGTAAGGGCCTTCCTTGACGCGCCGGGCTGAAGGTCGACGGTGTCCTCAGCCCGATCCCGCGGCGCTGGCCTTCAGGCCGTACGCCAGGTGATTTCCTCTTCGCCGTCGGTGCTTACACGGATCCAGCGGTCGGCATCCTCCTCGCCATCTTCCTCGGCCCAGCTGCCCGGTGCGCAACGGACTTCGACGCCCAGCGCAGCAAAGGCAGCCCGCGCGCAGGCGATGTCATCTTCCCACGGGGTCTGGTCGCTTTCTAACAACAGGCTGTTCCATTTTCCTACAGCCTTGGGTATCCAAGTGACCGGGATGTTACCCGCCTGGCATTTCCAGGTCTGGCCGCGTTGCTGCCACGGGCTGCAGGCACCGACGGCCTGTTGCAGCCAGTCAGTGATCTTTTGATGGCCGACGTCGGCGTCCTTGAGGTAGATCTCGATATCAGGTTGGCGCATGGGATGGGCTCCGGGTGTGCTCAGGCTTGGCGCACGAAATAGTCATAGCGCATGGAAACCGTGACCTCGAATGGCGCGGTCTGTTCGATCACACCCGCACGGCGTTCGGCGCTGGCGCGCCAGCCGTGCGGGGTCATGGCCAGCAGGTCGGCGCGGGCCTTGGGCTCGGCCAGGCTCAGGCGCCACTGCAGGATTTCACTGTGGGCGTGACGCATGCCCTCAGGCACCAGCGCCAGGTGTTTGTCGTCGGCATAGGGCCGTACTTCGTCGTACAGCGCCTGGCGCAGTTCCATCAGGTGGCCTTCGGTCGGGCCGACGCGCATCAGGCCGCCGCCCGGGCTGAGCAGGCGCTTGGCTTCGTTCCAGTCCAGCGGGCTGAACACGCTGGCGATGAACTGGCAGCTGGCGTCGCTCAGTGGCACCCGCGCCATGCTGGCGACCATCCAGGTCAGGCGCGGGTCACGCCGACAGGCGCGCTTGACCGCCTCGCGGGAAATGTCCAGCGCATAGCCGTCTGCCTCCGGCAGCGCCTGGCCGATGCGGGCCGTGTAATACCCTTCGCCGCAGCCGATGTCGAGCCAGGTGGCAGGCGCGCGTTCGGCCGCCAGTTGCGCCAGGCGTTCGGCTACCGGGGCGTAATGCCCGGCATCGAGAAAGTCGCGGCGTGCCTCGACCATGGCCTGGTTGTCGCCAGGGTCGCGGCTGTTCTTGTGCTGCACCGGCAGCAGGTTCAGGTAACCCTGGCGGGCGCGGTCGAAACGGTGCCCGGCAGGGCACACCACACCGTTGTCGAGCTGGCTCAGCGAGCCTTGGCAGAGCGGGCAGGTGAGCATCAGGCGAGCAACCGCACCAGGGTCTGGTAGTAGATCTCGGTCAGCAGGTCGAGGTCGCTGGCCAGAATGCGTTCATCGACCTGGTGGATGGTGGCGTTGACCGGGCCGAGCTCGACCACCTGGGTGCCCATGGTGGCGATGAAACGCCCGTCGGAGGTGCCACCGCTGGTGGACGGCCGGGTCTCGCGACCGGTGACCTGCTGGATACTGGCGGCCACGGCATCGAGCAATTCGCCCGGTTCGGTGAGGAACGGCATGCCCGACAGCGCCCAGTCGATCGACCAGTCCAGCTGATGGCGATCGAGGATTTCTGCCACGCGCTTTTGCAGGCCTTCGACCGTCGATTCGGTCGAGAAGCGGAAGTTGAACAGCGCCGTCAGGTCGCCTGGGATGACGTTGGTGGCGCCGGTGCCGGCATTGAGGTTGGAGATCTGGAAGCTGGTCGGCGGGAAGAACGCGTTGCCTTCGTCCCAATGCTCGGCAGCCAGCTCAGCCAGGGCCGGGGCAGCCAGATGAATCGGGTTGCGCGCCAGGTGCGGATAGGCCACATGGCCTTGTTTGCCGCGCACCGTGAGCTGGGCGCCGAGTGAGCCGCGTCGGCCATTCTTGACCACGTCGCCCAGCAGGTGGGTGCTCGACGGCTCGCCGACGATGCACCAGTCCAGCCGCTCGTTACGCGCTTTCAGGCGTTCGACCACTGCCTTGGTGCCGTGGTGCGCCGGGCCTTCTTCGTCACTGGTGATGAGAAACGCCACCTTGCCGCGATGGTTGGGGTAGTCGTGCACGAAGCGCTCGCTGGCTACCACCATCGAGGCCAGGCTGCCTTTCATGTCGGCGGCGCCGCGGCCACAGAGCATGCCGTCGGCATCGATCAGCGCGTCGAACGGCTCATGCTGCCACTGCTGCACCGGGCCGGTCGGGACCACGTCGGTGTGGCCGGCGAAGCACAGCACCGGGCCGTCCTGGGCGCCATGGGTGGCCCAGAAGTTGTCGACGTCTTCGATGCGCATTGGTTCGAGGGCAAAGCCCACCGCGCCCAGGCGGTTCATCATCTGCGCCTGGCAATCGGCGTCGACCGGGGTGACCGAAGGGCGGCGGATCAGGTCGCACGCCAGTTGAAGGGTGGGTGAGCGCTCGGCTGAGGCCGTCATGAAGAACTCCGGGCAAGGCAAGGGCGAAATCGAGGGGGCGTTATCTTATAGCAATATCTAACGCCCTGCCGGCCCTTTGCGGGGCCGGCTCACGGTTTCAATTGGCGGGCGCCTCGACAGGCGCCTGTGCCGGCTTGGGCAGCGACGACAGCAGCGCCATGATCAGCGCCGCCAGGTAGGGCAGTGACTGCACGAGTAGCATCGCCACCCAGAAGCGCATGTCCGAGCTGGGCAGGCCCTGAACCAGGTAGATGCCGCCGGCCGCGCCCCACAGCAAGAGCATGATGAACACCTCTTCGCGCGCCTCCGACAGGGCCTTGAAGAAGCCGTGGCTGTCAGCGTGCTTGGGCGTGCGAATGAACGGCATGCTGCTGGTGAAGAAGCCGTACAGCACTGCCTTGGCGATGGTGTGTGACAACGCCAGGCCCGCCAGCGCAGCGGCGAGCGCGTCACGCAGGTCGACGCCCACGGTGCGCCGGTAGAGGAACACGATCTTGCCCACCTTGAAGAAGAACAGCGCCAGCGGCGGGATGGCGAAGATCATCAGCGGCGGATCGACCCGGTGCGGGACGATGATCATCGCCGCCGACCACAGCAAGGCACCCACGGTGAAGAAGATGTTCATGCCATCGGCTACCCAGGGCAGCCAGCCTGCGAGGAAGTGGTAGCGCTGACCACGGGTCAGCTCGCTGCCCTTGCCGCACAGCAAGGCGCTGGCGTGGTGCTTGATGATCTGGATGGCGCCGTAGGCCCAGCGGAAGCGCTGCTTCTTGAAGTCGATGAAGGTGTCGGGCATCAGGCCCTTGCCATAGCTGTTGTGCGCATAGGCGGCTGACAGCCCTTTCTCGAACACCCGCAGGCCAAGCTCGGCGTCTTCGCAGATGCACCAGTCGGCCCAGCCCAGCTCATCGAGCACGGCACGGCGGGTCATGGTCATGGTGCCGTGCTGGATGATCGCGTCACGGTCGTTGCGGGTCACCATGCCGATGTGGAAAAAGCCCTTGTACTCGCTGTAGCAGAGCTTCTTGAAGGCGCTTTCATGCTGGTCGCGGTAGTCCTGCGGCGACTGCACCACGGCAATCTTCGGGTCGGCAAAATGCGGCACCATGTGCTTGAGCCAGTTGCGATCGACGCAGTAGTCCGAGTCGATCACCGCAATCACTTCGGCGTCCGGCGCGGTCAGCGGCAGCAGGTAGTTCAGCGCGCCGCCCTTGAAGCCCGCCAGGGGGGCGACGTGGAAGAAGCGGAAGCGTTCACCCAGCGTCTCGCAGTGGGCCTTGAGCGGTTCCCACACCGCTGGGTCCTTGGTGTTGTTGTCGATCACCAGCACTTCGAAGTCCGGGTAGTCCAGCGCGGCGAGGGCGTCGAGGGTCTGCTTGACCATCTCGGGCGGCTCGTTGTAGCAGGGCACGTGCACCGAGACTTTCGGGCGGTAGTGCGAATCGCCCTCGACCGGCAGGAATTCCCGCCGCCGCTTGTGCGTCCACACCGCTTCGGCCAGCTCGTGGGCTTCGGTGAGCAGCACGATGAACACGCCCAGCGCGCCGAGCGCCAGCAGCACGCCCACCGACAGGCTGAACCAGGTGCTGTACTGCTGGCTGTAGTCGTACGCGATCCACACCAGCACCGAGCCGCAGAGGAAGGTGATGAAGGTCAGGAAGGTGCGCCCGCGCTGGCGCAGCGATGAGCCGTCGATCAGCAGCACCGCCAGGGCGATCATCGCCAGCACCACCGAGGCCACCGCCAGCGCCCGCCACTGCGGAATCGCCACCACCGGCCCTTCGAAGTTGAATTTCTGCTGGCGCGCGGCGTTGAACACGCCCCAGTAGGCGCCCACCGACCCTTCGTCGCTGGCCTTCCACGGTTGGTCGTAGGCCTCGATCACGAAGTAGTTGTAGCCTTGGCGATTGAGGGTGTTGACCAGCGTGCGCAGGTAGATCGCCTGGTCGGCCTGTGTGGCATCGGCGCCGCCGCGCATGCGGCCATTGCTCGGCCAGCCCACTTCCGAGAGCAGCAGGGGTTTGCGCGGGAACTGCAGCTTCAGGTCGCGCGCCCGATCGAGGACAAAGGTGGTCGAGTCCTGCATCGGGATGAACTCCCAGTACGGCAGGATGTGCGCGGCGATCAGGTCGACGTGCTTGGCCAGCTCCGGATGGGCTTTCCAGATGTGCCACTGCTCACTGGTCGTGACCGGCACCTTGACCGCTGCCCGCACGCGGTCGAGGTACTGGATCAACGCCTCGGGCGTGACTTCCTCACGGAACAGCGCCTCGTTGCCGACTACTACCCGCACCACGCTGCGCGAGGTGTTGGCCAGCTCGATGGCGGTGGCGATTTCGCGCTCGTTGCGCTCCAGGTCCGGGCTGATCCAGATGCCGACGGTGACCCGCAGGCCGAGGTCTTCAGCCAGACGCGGGATGTCGGCCTGAGTACCCTCGACGGTGTAGATACGGATGCTGTCGGTGAGCTTGCTCATCTGCTCCAGGTCCTGACGCATCTCTTCATCAGTAGGGTACTGACCGCGCTGCGGGCTTTCCCCGAGACGAAACGGCGAGTAGGAGAAACCAGAGATCTGTTCAGGCCAGGCAGGGGCCGACACCGGGCGGTTGATCAGGGCCCAGAAGCCAGTGAACAGCGCGGCGATGGCCAGGACCACCACCAGGTTGAGGCCGAGTTTGCGTGAAGACATAAGGAGGCGTCGGTTCCATGAAGCGGGGCCGCGTAACCGGCTATAGGTGCAAGGGGAGGGCTGACAAGCGCAGGGCTCGTGTGGAAAACGTAGCCGTAATCCCGCTTTGTTGTCGTCCATTTCTGAATCTTCAGAAGGCATTAAAGCAGGGTTCTGTCAGTCTTTCCTAACTCGATGGGCCCGACGGTGCATGCGGCGGGTGCCGGCCAGGCCCCGCCTGGCCTATACTGCGCGCCGTTTTTTCGGAGGTGAGCCATGAGCACAGAAGATCCACGCTTCGCCGGCGTTGCCCGCCTGTACGGCGACGAAGGCCTGCAGCGCCTGCGCCAGGCCCATGTCGGCGTGGTCGGTATCGGCGGGGTAGGGTCATGGGTGGCCGAAGCCCTGGCGCGCAGTGGGGTAGGCGAGATCAGTCTGTTCGACCTCGACGATGTCTGCGTGAGCAACACCAATCGCCAGGCCCATGCGCTGCAAGGGCAGATCGGCCGTTCGAAGGTCGAGGTCACCGCCGAACGCTTGCGCGCGATCAATCCGGCCTGCCAGGTGCATGCGGTGGCGGACTTCGTCACCCGCGACAGCATGGCCGAGCACATCACCGAACAGTTCGATTGCGTGATCGACTGTATCGACAGCGTGATGGCCAAGGCGGCGCTGATCGCCTGGTGCCGTCGGCGCAAGATTGCCGTGGTCACCACCGGTGGCGCAGGCGGGCAGATCGACCCGACGCAGATCCAGATCGCCGACCTCAACAAGACCTTCAATGACCCGCTCGCTTCGCGGGTACGCTCGACCCTGCGCCGGGACTACAACTTCTCGCGCAACGTCAGCCGCAACTACGGCGTGCCGTGCGTATTTTCCAGCGAGCAGCTGCGTTACCCCAAGGGTGACGGCAGCGTGTGCCTGCAAAAGAGTTTCGTCGGCGAGGGGGTGCGGCTGGACTGTTCTGGTGGCTTTGGCGCGGTGATGATGGTCACTGCCACCTTCGGCATGGTGGCGGCGAGCAAGGCCATCGAAAAACTGGTGGCAGGCGCGCGTCGGCCGGCGGAGCGGGTGGTGCAGGTTGCAGACGTGTAGAGGCGCCCGGTTCGGCGCATCGATCGGTGACAATGGCCGGTGTCAGCGTTTGCTTGAAGACGTTTGGCATACACCCTGTGGGAGCGACTTCAGTCGCGATGGCCGGCGCAGCCGGCCTAGTCCAGCCACCGCGCACTGCCAGGAAAACCGGGATGACAGCCTTGGGTCGGCTGCGCCGCCCATCGCGGCAGGCTCGTAGCGCCGGGTCGTTCGCCTGCAAGACCGCCTCCGTCCTGGAAAAAAACGATCGTCGGCCAACACGATGGCAGGACAATCACTACGCTGCGCTATCAACCCTCGCTCAGCAACTGCGCCATTCGCAGCAGCACCGCATGCAACCCGTTGCTGCGCGACGGCGACAGCTGGCGCTCCAGGCCCAGCTGCGTGAACCAGCCTCGCAGATCGAGCGCAGCCAATGCGCTGCCGTCCAGGCCTTGCACCCGCAGCAGCAGCAAGGCCAGCAGCCCGCGCAACAATCGCGCGTCGCTGCTGGCCTTGAACCGCCACTGCGCACCGTCGCGCTGCACCACCAACCAGACCTGGCTTTCACAGCCATGCACGCGGTTGGCCTCGGTTTTCTCGGTCTGCGCCAGGGGCTCCAGACGATCGCCCCAGTGCATCAACAGGCGCGCCCGCTGTTCCCAGCCTTGTGCCGCAGCGAAACTGTCCAACGCGGCGTGCGCCTCGGCCGGCACGCTCATCGCAGCAGCTCCAGGCCCTGGTCCAGCGCGTCGAAGAAGCGTTGCAGGTCGTCGCTGTCGTTGTACAGCGCGAGCGATACGCGGATGGCACCGTCCAGCCCCAGGCCGTTCATCAGTGGCATGGCGCAGTGGTGCCCGGCCCGCACGGCGATGCCCTGCTCGGTCAGGACATGGGCGATGTCGGCATTGTGCACGCCCTCGACCACGAAACTTGCCAGCGCCGCCTGCGGGGCACCCAGCACGCGTACGCCCTGGCGCTCATGCAACCCCGCGAGCAACTGTTCATGCAGGCGCGCCTCATGCAGAGCCACCGCATCACTGTTCAGCCCCGCCAGGTAATCCAACGTCGCGCCCAGCCCGATCACGCCTGCGATCGGCGGCGTGCCGGCCTCCAAGCCTAGCGGGGCGTGGCGGAAGCTGGCCTGCTGGTATTCGGCCAGATGCACCATTTCGCCGCCGAACTGCCAGTGACGCACGTGCGCCAGAGCCTTGGCTCGGCCATAGAGCACGCCGACGCCGTCCGGCCCGTAAAGCTTATGGCTCGACAGCACATAGAAATCGCAGCCCAGCTGCTGCAGGTCCGGCCGGCCGTGCACCACGCCCTGGGCGCCATCGACCACGGTCAGCGCGCCCTGTGCGCGGGCATGGGCCAGCAGGGGGGCCAAGGGTTGCCAGGTGCCGAGCACATTGGACAGCTGGCTGACGGCGACCAGCTGCGTACGCGGGCCGATCAACTGCAAGGCGGCATCGACATCGATCTGGCCCTGCTCGGTCATCGGCAGGATCACCAGTTTCAGGCCCCGGCGCTTGGCCAGCTGCTGCCAGGGCAACAGATTGGCGTGGTGTTCCAGGGCGCTGACGGCAATCTCGTCACCCGGCTGGAAACCATGCTCCAGCCCATAGGCCAGCAGGTTCAAGGCCGAGGTGGCGCCGTGGGTGAAGACGATCTGCTGGGCGCTGGCGGCGTTGAGCCAGGCCGCGAGCTTGTCGCGTGTGCGCTCGAACGCTTCGGTGGCCATGGCCCCCGGCAGGTGCTGGGCACGGTGCACGTTGGCCGCACCCTGGGTGTAGTACTGCTGCAGGGCGTCGAGCAGGGCCTGGGGTTTCTGGCTGGTGGCGGCGCTGTCCAGGTAGGTCTGGTGCTGGCCTTGAAGGGTGGCGATGGCCGGAAAATCGGCGCGCCAGGGGGAGGGTTGCAACATGATCGCGTGGCCTGGAAAAAGAAACGGGTCTGGCAGTGTGCCAGACCCGATCTTATCACCTCGAACCGAGCGGTTCTCAGTTGTGCGCGTGCAGCGCCTCGTTCAGCTCGATCGCCGACTTGTGGCTCTTGCATTCCACCGCGCCGCTGACCGAATTGCGACGGAACAGCAGATCGGCCTGGCCGGCCAGGTCACGGGCCTTGACCTCCTTGACCAGCTGATTCTGCTCGTCGAGCAACTGCACCTTGGTGCCGGCAGTGATGTACAGGCCGGCCTCGACGATGCTGCGATCACCCAGCGGGATGCCGATGCCGGCGTTGGCGCCGATCAGGCAGCCTTCGCCCACGGTGATGATGATGTTGCCGCCACCCGAGAGGGTGCCCATGGTCGAGCAACCGCCGCCCAGGTCCGAACCCTTGCCGACGAACACGCCAGCTGAAACGCGGCCTTCGATCATGCCAGGGCCTTCGGTGCCGGCATTAAAGTTGACGAAGCCTTCGTGCATGATCGTGGTGCCTTCGCCGATGTAGGCGCCCAGGCGCACACGGGCGGTGTCGGCGATGCGCACACCGCTCGGTACCACGTAGTCGGTCATCTTCGGGAATTTATCGACCGAGAACACCTCCAGCAGCTCGCCCTTCAGGCGCGCTTCGAGCTGGCGCTCGGCCAGCTCGCTGAGGTCGATCACGCCCTGGCTGGTCCAGGCCACGTTCGGCAGCAGCGGGAAGATGCCGGCCAACGAAACGCCGTGCGGCTTGACCAGGCGGTGCGAGAGCAGGTGCAGCTTCAGGTACGCCTCAGGGGTGGAGCTCAGCGCGCCGTCTTCGGCCAGCAGCGTGGCGACCAGCGGCTTGTGGCTTTCGGCCAGACGGGTGAGCAGGGGGCCTTGCACGGCATCCAGCGGCTTGACCGCTTCGGCCAGTTGCGCGGCCTGGCCGGTGCTGAACGTGATGGCCTGGTTGCCACCTTGGTACCCGAGGATCGGCGCGATGGCCGCGACCAGCTCGGCGCTGGGATTGACCAGCGGTTGCGCGTAGAAGACTTCCAGCCAGTTTTCCTGACGGTTCTGGGTGCCGACACCAAAGGCCAGGCTGAACAGGGTAGTGGACATGCAGTTACCTCATGCGAAAAAGCGGTGGAGGGCGGCGGTCAGGCCAGCGCGGCGGCGTAGGTATCAGGCTTGAAACCCACCAGAGTGCGATCACCCAGGTCAAGCACCGGCCGCTTGATCATCGACGGTTGCGCAAGCATCAGTTCGACGGCCTTGGCCTGATCCAGGTCGGCCTTGCTGGCCTCGTCGAGCTTGCGGAAGGTGGTCCCGGCACGGTTGAGCAGCACCTGCCAGCCGTGCTCGTCGCACCAGCGGGTCAGGTGTTCACGGTCGATGCCTTGGGTCTTGTAGTCGTGGAACTGGTAGTCGAGTGACTGTTGTTCCAGCCAGCTGCGCGCCTTTTTCATGGTGTCGCAAGCTTTGATGCCGTAAAGGGTGTACGCCATTGAATGCTCAGGGCAGTGCCGGCTGGACCAGCGCTTTCCCTCGATCTCCGGGAAAAAATAGATCGGCGATTATGCGGCAACGGGTCGGTTAGCGCCACGTGCACACGCAACCAACGGAACTCTGCGCCCGCCGCTGCCCTCCATGTCGCAGGCCCACGCTACGACCTTGGTGCAGCGTGCAACCCGCTGCGCTGCCCGTACACTGTTGGCCTGGCCAAGCCCCGTATCCAGAGCCCAGCACCCGGCCACCCCGTGCACCCGCCCAGACAAAGGAACCCCGTCCCATGCAGTCCGCCTACACCGTTCTCATCCTGCTGACGCTGGTGAGCCTGTCGAAACTGCTCGGACGCATGATCCCGCTACCGGTTCCGCTGCCTTTGCTGCAGATCGCTGCTGGCGCGCTGCTGGCCTGGCCCACGCTGGGGCTGCACGTGGCGCTTGACCCCGAGCTGTTCCTGTTCCTGTTCCTGCCGCCGTTGCTGTTCGCCGATGGCTGGCGCATGCCCAAGCGCGAGCTGTGGCGTCTGCGCGGGCCGGTGGTGGGTCTGGCGGTAGGCCTGGTGCTGTTCACCGTGGTCGGCGCTGGCTACTTCATCCATTGGCTGTTGCCGAGCATTCCACTGCCCGTGGCCTTCGCCCTGGCGGCGGTGCTGTCCCCGACCGATGCGGTGGCGGTGTCGGCGATCACCCAGGACCGCCTGCCCCGGCCCCTGATGCACATGCTGCAGGGCGAGGCGCTGATGAACGACGCCTCCGGCCTGGTCACGTTCAAGTTCGCCCTTGCCGCCGCCATCACCGGGGTCTTCTCGCTGGCCGAGGCCAGCGTTACCTTCGTGCTGGTCGCACTCGGCGGCCTGGCCGTGGGCGTGGCGTTGAGCTGGTTGGTGGGGCGGTTGCGGGCCTGGATGATCGCCCAGGGCTGGGATGACCCGGCCACCCACGTGGTGTTCATGTTGCTGCTGCCATTCGCGGCCTACGTACTGGCAGAACGCTTGGGCGCCTCCGGCATTCTCTCGGCGGTAGCGGCCGGCATGATGCAGAGCTGGCTTGACCTGCTGCCGCGCCAGACCAGCACCCGACTGCTCAACCGCAGCGTCTGGTCCCTGCTCGAGTTTGCCTTCAACGGCCTGATCTTCCTGCTGCTGGGCCTGCAGTTGCCTGACATCGTCAAGGCGGTCGCCAGCCACGAGACGTCGCTCTGGCCGACTTTGGCCTACCGCTGCCTGGACGTGCTGGCGATCTTCGTGGTGCTGGTGGTGCTGCGCTTCATCTGGGTGCAGAGCATCTGGCGGGCCATCGGCGCCTGGCGGCATTGGCGCGGCAAATCGGCCTTGGTGATGGTGCCCAGTGCACGCTCGTGCTGGCTGCTGACCCTGGGCGGCGTGCGCGGCGCGGTGACTCTGGCGGGCGTGATGTCGGTGCCGTTGCTGATCGGCGTCGGCCAGGCATTTCCTGAGCGCGACCTGCTGATCTTCATCGCCGCCGGGGTGATCCTGCTGTCGCTGGTGAGCGCCTGCATCAGCCTGCCCTTGCTCCTGCGCGGCGTCGACAAAAGCCCCGATGAGCGCCTGCATCAGGAAGTTCAGGACGCCTGGCGCCGCACTGCAGAAGCGGCCATTCATGCGCTGGAAGGGGAAGACGTGGTCGACGCCGCTGCCCCGCAGGATGCCACGCAGGCGACCCTGGCGACCGAACTCAAGGCGCGCTTGATGGCCGAGTACCGCGCGGAACTGGACCGTTACGAAGACACCGTCGAAGCCCGCGCGGTCGCCCAGCAGATGGATGCCCTGGAACGGCGTTTGCGCTTGCATGCCCTGCGTGCCCAGCGCCTGGAGCTGTACCGGCTGCTGCGCGGGCGGGAGATCGGCGACGAAGTGGTGCGCCAGGTGCTGGGTGAGCTGGACATGAGCGAGGCCAATCTCGGCCCGGTCAAGTGACCGGGCCCAGCGGGCGGTTCAGCGGCTTTGCAGGAAGCGGCGAATGCGCTCGGCCGCCTCTATGCACTCGGCCAGCGGCGCAACCAGCGCCATGCGTACCCGGCCGGCGCCCGGATTGACGCCGTCGACTTCGCGCGACAGGTACGAGCCCGGCACCACCGTCACGTGCTCGGTGGCGAACAGGTCGCGGGTGAAGTCGGCATCGCAGCCCGGCACCTTGGCCCACAGGTAGAAGCTGCCATCGGGGCGCTGCACGTCCATCACCGGCTGGAGAATCGCCAGCACGGCGTCGTACTTGGCGCGGTACTGGTCACGGTTGGCGCGCACGTGCGCTTCGTCCTGCCACGCCGCGATGCTGGCCAACTGGGTCTGCACGGGCATGGCGCAACCGTGATAGGTGCGGTACAGCAGAAACGGCTTGATGATCTCGGCATCGCCCGCCACGAACCCCGAGCGCAGCCCCGGCAGGTTGGAACGCTTGGACAGGCTGTGGAACACCACGCAACGTTTGAAATCGTCACGGCCAAGTTCGGCGCAGGCGGTGAGCAGGCCCGGCGGCGGCGCGTCTTCGTCGAAGTACAGCTCGCTGTAGCATTCGTCCGAGGCAATCACGAAATCGTACTGGTCCGCCAGCGCGATCAGCTTTTTCAGCGTCTCCAGCGGCACCAGGGCGCCGGTGGGGTTGCCCGGGGAGCAGAGGAAAAGAATCTGGCAGCGCTGCCATGTCTCGGCCGGCACTGCATCGAAGTCCGGGTTGAAGCCGTTGTCTTCCAGGCAGGGCAGATAGTGCGGGGTGGCCCCGGCCAGCAACGCTGCACCTTCGTAGATCTGGTAGAACGGGTTCGGGCTGACCACCAGACCATTGGCGCTCCGGTCCACCACCGCCTGGGTGAAGGCGAACAGCGCCTCACGGGTGCCATTGACCGGCAGGATGTGCTGGTCGGCTTTCAACCAACCCGCTGGAACACTGAAACGACGCTCGCACCACTGGCCGATGGCTTCGCGCAGGGCCGGCAGGCCGACAGTGCTGGGGTAGACCGCGAGCTTGTCGAGGTTGTCGGTCATCGCCTGGGCGACGAACGCCGGCGAGGTGTGCTTCGGCTCGCCAATCGACAGGGCAATGGCGCGCCGGTCAGCAGTCGGCGTGACGCTGCCCAGCAGGGCGCGCAGTTTCTCGAAGGGGTAGGGCTGCAGCTGGGTCAAGGCAGGATTCATCGGCGCAAGGTCTCGGCAATCGTTAGATGTTCAGGCGTGTCGGGCTGGCATCGGCGGCCTGGCCGACCTGCAACTGTTCGATGATGGCTTCCTGCAAGCGCAGGCACAGTTGTGGGTCGGACAGCGGCTGGTTGTTGGCGTCGGTGACGAAGAACACGTCCTCGACGCGCTCGCCCAGGGTGGCAATCTTGGCGTTCTGCAGCGACAGGTCGAATTTCAGGAAAATCCGTCCCAACCGGGCCAGCAGGCCTGGGCGGTCAGGGGCCGTGATCTCGAGAATCGTCACCGGGCGCTGGGCATCATTGTGGATGGTCACCTGCGGAGCGAAGGTGAAGTGCTTGAGCTGGCGCGGCACCCGCCGCTGAATGATGGTCGGGTAGTCTTCGGGGTGGCGCAGCGCGTCGGTCAGGCCATCACGAATCTGTCGCACGCGCTGGGGATTGTCGCCAATCGAGCCGCCGTCGTTGTCCAGGACGATGTAGGTGTCGAGGGTGAACTGGCTGCTCGAGGTGATGATCCGCGCGTCATGGATGTTCAGGTTGAGCTGGGCCATGGCCGCCACGGTCACGGCGAAAAAGTCATGCTGGTCGGGGGCATAGATGAAGATCTGCGTGCCACCCTCGAATTCGCGCTGCGTGGTTTCCTTGATCAGCACCAGCGGGCCGCCGTCGGCCGGTTGCTGCAGAATGGCGTCGGTGTGCCAGGCAACGTCGGAGGCGGTGTGGCGCAGGAAATAGTCATCGCCCAGCTGCGACCACAACTGCTCGACGTCGTCGGAATCGGCGCCGTTACGGATCAGCGTGTCCAGAGCCGAAATCTGCGTCTGGCGAATCAGCTCTTCGCGGTCCAGCGGGTTTTCCAGGCCGCGACGCAACGCCCGCTTGGTTTCGCTGTAGAGCTGACGCAGCAAGCTTGCCCGCCAGGAGTTCCACAAGCTGGGGTTGGTCGCATTGATGTCGGCCACGGTCAGCACGTAGAGGTATTCCAGGCGGGTTTCGTCACCCACCAGCAGGGCGAAATCGTGGATCACCTGCGGGTCGGAGAGGTCCTTGCGCTGCGCGGTGGTGGACATCATCAGGTGGTTCTGCACCAGCCAGACGATCAGCCGGGTATCCCAGGTCGGCAAATGGTGGCGCTCGCCGAAGGCCTGCGCGTCGATCGCGCCCAGGTCGGAATGGTCGCCTTGGCGGCCCTTGCCAATGTCGTGGTAGAGCCCGGCCAGGTAGATCAGCTCAGGCTTGGGCAAGCGGCCCATGAGCTTGCTGGCCAGCGGGAATTTCTCCGAAATGGGTGTGTAGCGCAGCTTGCGCAGGTGCTTGATGAGGTTGAGCGTGTGCGCATCGACGGTATAGATGTGGAACAGGTCGTGCTGCATCTGCCCCACGATGAAACCGAACTCGGGCAGGTAGCGGCCGAGAATCCCATAGCGGTTCATGCGCCGCAGGTTGCGGTGGATGCCGACTTCGCACTTGAACAGCTCGATGAACAGGCTGGTATTGCGTAGATCGCTGCGGAAACTGTCGTCGATCAGGTGGCGGTGCTCGCGCAGCAGGCGCACGGTGTCGGCGCGCACACCCTTGATCTCGGGGTGCTGGGCCATGAGCACGAAGATTTCCAGCATGGCGAACGGCGTGCGCTTGAAGATATCGGCATGCACCGCCTCGATGTAGCCATCGTGCAGACGGAAGCGCGAATTGAGCGGTTGCGTGGTGCCGCTGTCATCGTCGGCGAGAATCACTTCCTCGAAGTGCTGGATGATCAGGTCGCAGAGCTGGCTGATGCTCATCACCACCCGGTAGTACTGCTGCATGAACTGCTCGATGGCGCGCTTGGGGTTCTCGTCGGTGTAGCCAAGCAGGGCCGCGACGCTGCGCTGATGGTCGAACAGCAAACGGTCTTCGGCACGCCCGGCGAGCATGTGCAGGGCGTAGCGCACCTTCCACAAGAAGGCCTGGGACGAGGCCAGTACGGCATTCTCGGTTTCCAGCAAAAAACCTTCGCCTGCCAGGGCATGCAGGTTGAGCGTGCCGTACTGGCGGCGGGCGACCCACAGCACGGTCTGGATGTCGCGCAGCCCGCCCGGCGAGCCCTTCACGTTGGGCTCGAGGTTGTATTCGGTGTCGTTGTACTTGTGATGACGTGCCTGCAGCTCACCGCGCTTGGCCAGGAAAAACGCCTTGCTCGGCCACAGGTGCTCGGTGCTGGTGGCTTCGAGCATGCGCCGGCGCAGTGCCTCGGGGCCGGCAATGGTGCGGCTTTCCATGAGGTTGGTGATGATCGTCAGGTCGGCGCGGGCCTGTTCGGCACACTCCTCGACGCTGCGCACGCTTTGCCCGACTTCCAGGCCGATGTCCCAGAGCAGGGTGAGCAGGCGCTCGATCGAATCACGGTACTGCTCGTGCACGGCGCCGCCGAGCAGGATCAGCAGGTCGATGTCCGAGTGCGGGTGCAGTTCGCCACGCCCATAACCGCCAACGGCGACCAGGGCGATGGTGGCATCGTCGCCCCAGTCGAACTGGTTCCAGGCCTGCTGCAGGATGTTGTCGACCAGCCAGGCGCGATCCTCGATCAGCCGGCGGATGTCGCGGCCTTCACGAAAGCGCCTGTCGAGCACCTCGCTGGCCTGGCGGATGGCCTTCTTGAAGGCGGCGATGGGGCTCGCCTTGAGCGCCAGTTCCGCCTGGAACTGGCCGCGGTCGAACAGCTCTGGGTCCACCTGGGGCATCGAGTCGCTTTCCTGTGCTGTTGAGGGCCTGGCTGCACATCGGGCAGTACGCCTGGTTCTGTGTCCCGGGCGGTACTCAGGCGGAGGTGCGGGCGATGGTGTCGTCCTTGCGCAAGGTGAAGATCTCGTAGCCGGTCGCGGTCACCACCAGGGTGTGTTCCCACTGCGCCGAGAGCTTGCGATCCTTGGTGATCGCCGTCCAGCCGTCGCCCAGCACCTTGGTGTCGGCCTTGCCCTGATTGATCATCGGCTCGATGGTGAAGGTCATGCCTTCCTTGAGCTCCATGCCGGTGCCGGCCTTGCCGTAGTGCACGATCTGCGGCTCTTCGTGGAACACCTTGCCGATGCCATGGCCGCAGAAGTCGCGGACCACCGAGAAGCCGTTTTTCTCGGCATGTTTCTGGATCACTTCGCCGATGTCGCCCAGGCGGCAGCCGGGTTTGACCAGTTCGATGGCCTTGTACAGGCATTCCTGGGTAATCGCCGACAGGCGCTCGGCCCAGGGGGCCACGGTACCGACATGGAACATGCGGCTGGTGTCGCCGTGGTAGCCGTTCTTGATCACGGTGACGTCGATGTTCAGCGTGTCACCGTTTTTCAGCGGTTTGTCGTTGGGGATGCCGTGGCACACCACGTGGTTGATCGAGGTGCAGATCGACTTGGGAAAACCCTTGTAATCGAGCGGTGCCGGGATGGCCTGCTGGACGTTGACGATATAGTCGTGGCAGAGCCGGTCGAGCTCTTCGGTGGTGACACCGGGCTTGACGTGCGGCTCGATCATTTCCAGGACGTCGGCGGCCAGGCGGCCGGCGATGCGCATCATCTCGATGTCTTCTGCGGTCTTGATGGTTACGGTCATTACAGGCTCTCTACGGCGCAGGCTGGGCGCGGGAAACGGAAAACGCGAAATTCTACCAGAGCCTCGGCGCAGTAGCCGGGCAATCGGTGAATCGACGGTTCGGTAGGCACCATTCTGGGCGCAATGCCGAGGCTGTGCAAAAAAGCCTGACGGGCGCGTCAGGTCGCAGTTCCGTTTCCGACGGCGCTGTGGTATAACATGCGCCGCTTTCGGGGACCCCCGGAAGCACTAACCCACACACGTGTCGACACGATGGCCTGGGTGCCCCGAATCCACTGGATTCGCGGGTTGGTCATTGGGATGCGTGGAGGCCCAACCCGACTTACCAAGGAACTATCATGTCCCAAGTCAACATGCGCGATATGCTGAAGGCCGGTGTGCACTTCGGCCACCAGACCCGTTACTGGAACCCGAAAATGGGCAAGTACATTTTCGGTGCGCGCAACAAGATCCACATCATCAACCTGGAAAAAACCCTGCCGATGTTCAACGACGCCCTGGCGTTCGTCGAGCGCCTGTCCCAGGGCAAGAACAAGATCATGTTCGTCGGCACCAAGCGTTCCGCCGGCAAGCTGGTCGCCGAGCAAGCAGCTCGTTGCGGTTCGCCATACGTTGATCACCGCTGGTTGGGCGGCATGCTGACCAACTACAAGACCATCCGCGCCTCGATCAAGCGCCTGCGCGACCTGGAAACTCAGGCCGAAGACGGCACTTTCACCAAGCTGACCAAGAAAGAAGCGCTGATGCGTTCGCGCGATCTTGAAAAGCTGGATCGCAGCCTGGGTGGTATCAAGGACATGGGCGGTCTGCCTGACGCACTGTTCGTCATCGACGTCGATCACGAGCGCATCGCGATCACCGAAGCCAACAAACTGGGTATCCCGGTTATCGGCATCGTCGATACCAACAGCAGCCCGGAAGGTGTTGACTACATCATCCCAGGTAACGATGACGCCATCCGCGCCATCGAGCTGTACATGACTTCGATGGCTGACGCTGTCATCCGCGGCCGCAACCACGTTGCTGGCGGCACCGAAGTCTTTGTAGAAGAATCGGCTGCACCTGCTGCTGAGTAAGTGACGCCTGGCGTCTGACTTGGCACGCAAAAAGGGGGCTCTGCCCCCTTTTTGCCACCTTGAAATCCTGCTGTCAGCAACAGGCTCCCATCATGGGAATGCTGAGCCCGACAGCGGATCAGCAGAATTGAACGCCCGTGACGAACGGGTGGAATGGTTGAAAAACTTTCCAAGAGGATTTTGAAATGGCAGCAATTACTGCAGCGTTGGTCAAAGAACTGCGCGAGCGTACCGGCGAAGGCATGATGGATTGCAAGAAGGCCCTGGAAAAGGCTGACGGCGACATCGAAAAAGCGATTGATGACATGCGTGCTTCCGGCGCCATCAAGGCCGCCAAGAAAGCTGGCAACGTCGCTGCCGAAGGCGCTGTCGCCGTCAAGACCGACGGCAAGGTCGCGGTCCTGCTGGAAGTCAACTCGCAGACCGACTTCCTCGCGCTGCAAGACGACTTCAAGAACTTCGTCGCTGAAAGCCTCGAAGAAGCCTTCGCTCAGAAGCTGACCGACGCCGCGCCGCTGATCGCTTCGCGCGAAGCCGCTCGTGAAGCGCTGGTTGCCAAGGTTGGCGAAAACGTCAATATCCGTCGCCTGGTGCGCGTTGAAGGCGACGTTGTTGGCGCCTACCTGCACGGCAACAAGATCGGCGTTGCCGTCGTTCTGAAAGGCGGTGATGCGGAGCTGGCGAAAAACATCGCCATGCACGTTGCGGCATCGAATCCCGAGTTCCTTGATTCGTCGGAAATCTCCGCCGAATCCATCGAGCGCGAGAAAGCGGTGTTCCTGCAGCTGAATGCTGACAAGATCGCCGGCAAGCCGGAAAACATCGTCGAGAACATGATCAACGGCCGTATCACCAAGTTCAAGGCCGAAGCCACGCTGAAAGAGCAAGCTTTCGTCATGAACCCGGAAATCAAGGTCGGCGAGCTGGCCAAGAAAGCCGGTGCTGAAATCGTTTCCTTCACCTACTTCAAGGTCGGCGAAGGCATCGAGAAGCCAGTCGACAACTTCGCTGAAGAAGTTGCCGCACAGCTGGCTGCTGCCAAGCAGTAAGACAGACCCGTCTGTCGCCCCAAAGAGGCTGCCCGCTCACGCGCGCAGCCTCTTTGTCAAAGCGGCGAGGCGTTTACACGACGCTGCCGCCGCTGGCGCCAAAACGGTGCCACGCTACAGTTAGCAGGCTGCAAACAGCCCGCACGAATTTTCTACAGTACGCCGCAGGAGAGACTCGCAATGGCTCAGCAGGTGAGTGGTCGCCAACCTCGCTATAAACGCATTTTGCTCAAACTTAGCGGCGAGGCCCTGATGGGCTCCGAAGACTTCGGCATTGACCCGAAGGTGCTTGATCGCATGGCGCTGGAAGTCGGCCAGCTGGTCGGTATCGGTGTTCAGGTCGGCCTGGTGATCGGCGGTGGCAACCTGTTCCGCGGGGCGGCCCTGAGCGCCGCTGGCATGGATCGGGTCACCGGTGACCACATGGGCATGCTCGCCACGGTCATGAATGCCCTGGCCATGCGCGACGCCCTGGAGCGCTCGAACATCACCGCGCTGGTCATGTCGGCCATTTCCATGACGGGCGTCACTGACCACTACGATCGCCGAAAAGCAATTCGCCACCTGCAATCCGGGGATGTGGTAATTTTCTCCGCCGGCACCGGCAACCCGTTCTTCACCACCGACTCCGCAGCCTGCCTGCGTGGCATCGAAGTCGATGCAGATGTGGTGCTGAAGGCGACCAAGGTCGACGGTGTGTACACCGCTGACCCGTTCAAGGATCCGCATGCCGAGAAGTTCGATTACCTCACTTACGACGAAGTGCTGGATCGCAAGCTCGGGGTGATGGACCTGACCGCAATCTGTCTGTGCCGCGACCACAAGATGCCATTGCGCGTATTCAACATGAACAAGCCTGGCTCCCTGCTCAACATCGTAGTAGGTGGCGCTGAAGGCACCTTGATCGAGGAAGGCCAAGCATGATCAACGAAATCAAGAAAGATACCCAAGAGCGCATGACCAAGTCACTGGAGTCGCTCCAGCATGCGTTCAGCCGCATCCGCACCGGCCAGGCGCACCCCAGCGTGCTGGAAGGCGTCATGGTGCCGTACTACGGTGCCGATACGCCGATCAAGCAAGTCGCCAACATCACCGTGAAGGACTCGCGCACCCTGCAGGTCGTGGCCTTCGAGCGCAACATGCTCGGCGCGGTAGACAAGGCCATCGGGAGTGCCGGTCTGAACCTGAATCCGACCAACCTCGGCGAGCTGCTGCTGATCACCATGCCCGCCCTGACCGAGGAAACCCGCAAGGGCTTCACCAAGCAGGCGCGGGACGCTGCGGAAGACGGCCGAGTGGCGGTGCGCAACATCCGTCGTGATGCCATGAGCCAGCTCAAAGACCTGGTCAAGGACAAGGAAATCAGCGAAGACGAAGAGCGTCGTGCTGCTGACGACATCCAGAAGCTGACCGACAAGTTCGTTGCCGAGATCGAAGTTGCTGTGAAGGCCAAGGAAAAGGACCTGATGGCTGTTTAAGGCCGAGGCTCTTCATGGAAAAGACCAAACTGGCGGCACCGGGAACGGTGCCGCGTCACGTCGCGATCATCATGGACGGCAATAATCGCTGGGCCAAGAAGCGCCTGCTGCCTGGCGTTGCCGGGCACAAGGCGGGCGTCGATGCGGTGCGTGCGGTGATCGAAGTCTGCGCCAAGGCCGGGGTCGAGGTACTGACCCTGTTCGCCTTTTCCAGTGAGAACTGGCAGCGCCCGGCCGATGAGGTTGGCGCCTTGATGGAGCTGTTCTTCTCGGCGTTGCGTCGCGAAGCCCGACGCCTGAACGAGAACAAGATCAGCCTGCGCATCATCGGTGATCGCTCGCGCTTTCATCCCGAGCTGCAGGCCGCCATGCGCGAGGCCGAAGCGCTGACCGCAGGCAATACCCAGTTCATCCTGCAGGTCGCTGCCAACTATGGCGGCCAGTGGGACATTGCCCAGGCAGCCCAGCGCCTGGCTCGGGACGTCCAGGCAGGGCATCTGCGCCCCGAAGACATCACTCCCGGGTTGCTGCAAACCTGTCTGTCTACCGGCGACCAGCCCTTGCCCGATCTGTGCATTCGCACCGGCGGCGAGCACCGCATCAGCAATTTCCTGCTGTGGCAGCTGGCGTACGCCGAGTTGTACTTCTCCGACCTCTTCTGGCCGGACTTCAAACACGAGGCCATGCGCACTGCGCTGGCCGATTTCGCCTCGCGCCAGCGCCGCTTCGGGAAAACCAGCGAGCAGGTAGAGGCTGGAGCCCGTGCTTAATGCTTAAACAACGCATCATGACTGCATTGATAATGCTGCCCGTCGCCCTGTGCGGCTTTTTCCTGCTCGAGGGTGCGGCCTTCGCATTGTTCATCGGCCTGGTGGTGACGGTGGGCGCCTGGGAGTGGGCGCGTCTGGCCGGTCTGGTGGCTCAGCCACTGCGCCTGGCCTATGCAGCGGTCGTGGCGGGGGCGTTGATGATGCTCTACCTCATGCAGGACCTTGCGCCCTGGGTGTTGGGCGCTTCGGTGATCTGGTGGGCGCTGGCCACCTGGCTGGTGCTGACCTACCCGCGCAGCAGCGAACTGTGGGCCAGTGCGGCCTGCCGCTTGCTGATCGGCCTGCTGGTGCTCCTGCCTGCCTGGCAGGGACTGCTGCTACTCAAGCATTGGCCAATGGGCAATGGTTTGATTCTGGTGGTGATGGTCCTGGTGTGGGCGGCCGACATCGGTGCGTACTTCTCGGGCCGGGCATTCGGCAAGCGCAAGCTGGCCCCGCAGGTCAGCCCTGGCAAGAGCTGGGAAGGCGTCTATGGCGGCCTGGCAGTCAGCCTGCTGATCACCCTGGCAGTGGCGCTGTACCGCGACTGGAGCATTGCCAGCCTGCTGCTCGGCCTGCTGGGTGCGGCGGTCGTGGTGATGGCCTCGGTCATCGGCGATCTCACCGAAAGCATGTTCAAGCGCCGCGAAGGGATCAAGGACAGCAGCAATCTGCTGCCTGGGCATGGTGGCGTGCTCGATCGCATCGACAGCCTCACGGCGGCGATCCCGGTGTTTGCCGTCCTGCTCTGGATGGCTGAATGGGGTGTGATGTGAGTCGCCCACAGCAGATCACCGTCCTGGGCGCGACCGGCTCGATCGGCCTCAGCACCCTGGATGTGATCGCGCGTCACCCCGAGCAGTACCAGGTGTTCGGGCTCAGCGGTCATTCACGCCTCGAAGAGCTGCTGGCGCTGTGCCTGCGTCATCGTCCGGCCTATGCCGCCGTGCCCGGCGCGCAAGCGGCGGCCCAGCTGCGCGCCGGCCTGCAGGCGGCGGGTTGCGCGACAGAAGTGCTCGAAGGCGAAGCGGGCCTTGCGCAGATTGCCAGTGCGCCCGAGGTGGACGCGGTGATGGCGGCGATCGTTGGCGCGGCGGGTCTCAAGCCGACCCTGGCGGCCGTCGAGGCGGGCAAGAAGGTCTTGCTGGCCAACAAGGAAGCGCTGGTGATGTCCGGCGCCTTGTTCATGGATGCGGTACGCCGCAGTGGTGCGGTGCTGCTGCCGATCGACAGCGAGCACAATGCGATTTTCCAATGCCTGCCGGGTGATTATGCCCGTGGCCTTGGCGCAGTCGGTGTGCGGCGTATTCTGTTGACCGCCTCGGGTGGGCCGTTTCGCGAAACGCCGATCGAGCAACTGGTCGAGGTGACCCCGGCGCAGGCGTGTGCTCATCCCAACTGGTCGATGGGGCGCAAGATTTCCGTCGACTCGGCGAGCATGATGAACAAAGGCCTCGAGCTGATCGAGGCGTGCTGGCTGTTCGACGCGCCGGCGGCCAGGGTCGAGGTCGTGGTACACCCACAGAGCGTGATTCATTCGCTGGTGGATTACATCGACGGCTCGGTGCTGGCCCAGCTGGGCAACCCCGACATGCGCACGCCGATTGCCCATGCACTGGCGTGGCCGCAGCGGATCGACTCCGGGGTCGCGCCGTTGGACCTGTTTGCCATTGCGCGCCTGGACTTCCAGGCCCCTGACGAGCAACGCTTCCCGTGTCTGCGGATTGCACGCGCGGCGGCCGAAGCGGGGCGCAGCGCCCCGGCGGTACTCAATGCCGCCAATGAAGTGGCTGTCGATGCGTTCCTGGCGGGCCGTATTCGCTTCCCCGATATCGCGCGTATGATCGAGCAGGTCCTGGATCAGGAACCCGTGGTGGCGCTCCCATCGCTCGACGCGGTGTTCGCGGTCGATCAGCGTGCTCGGGCGCTTGCCCGGCAGTGGCTGGCTCGCCATGCGCACTGATCCGATCGCTCTGCCCTGAGCCCCTCACGGAGACGGCTATGTCTGCGCTTTACATGATTGTCGGCACGTTGGTGGCGTTGGGTGTGCTGGTCACCTTCCATGAGTTCGGCCACTTCTGGGTGGCCCGCCGCTGCGGGGTGAAGGTCCTGCGGTTTTCGGTAGGCTTCGGCACGCCGCTGCTGCGCTGGCATGATCGCCAAGGCACGGAGTTCGTGGTGGCGGCGATTCCGCTGGGCGGCTACGTGAAGATGCTCGATGAGCGCGAAGGTGATGTGCCTGCGAGCATGGCCGATCAATCCTTCAACCGTAAACCGGTGCTCAAGCGCATCGCCATCGTGGCGGCGGGCCCGATTGCCAACTTCCTGCTGGCGATCCTGTTCTTCTGGTGCGTGGCCATGCTTGGCAGCCAGCAGATCAGGCCGGTCATCGGGACTGTCGAGCCCGACAGCCTCGCAGCTCATGCAGGGCTGAACGTCGGCGAAGAAATCGTTTCGATCGACGGCAAACCGACCAACGGTTGGTCGGCGGTCAATCTGCAGCTGGTCAGGCGTCTGGGTGAAAGCGGCACGCTGCGCGTGGGTGTCCGTGAGGAGGGCGCAAGCGTCGAGAAAACCCGCGAGATCAAGCTGGAGCAATGGCTCAAAGGTGCCGATGAGCCAGACCCTATCCAGTCGCTTGGCCTGCGGCCGTGGCGCCCGGCCCTCGTGCCGGTGCTGGCCGAGCTTGATCCCAAGGGGCCGGCGGCGGCCGCAGGCTTGCAGACCGGTGATCGGCTGGTCGCGCTCGACGGCGTCTCCCTCAGCGACTGGCAGCAGGTCGTGGAGGCCGTACGCAGCCGGGCCGACACCCGCGTGCAACTGCGCATCGAGCGTGACGGCGCGCTCATCGAACTGCCGGTGACCCTGGCGCACAAGGGCGAGGGCGCGGGTGCTGGCGGCTATCTGGGCGCCGGCGTGAAGGGCGGCGAATGGCCGGCCAGCATGCTGCGCGAGGTGCGCTATGGTCCACTCGAGGGGTTGTCCGAAGGCCTTGCCCGCACCTGGAACATGAGCGTGCTGACCCTCGAATCGTTGAAGAAAATGTTGTTCGGGGAGCTCTCGGTAAAAAACTTGAGCGGACCGATAACCATTGCTAAAGTGGCGGGCGCTTCGGCCCAGTCCGGTTTGGGAGACTTCCTTAACTTCCTCGCCTACCTGAGCATAAGCCTAGGGGTTCTGAACCTGCTGCCCATCCCGGTACTGGATGGGGGGCATTTGCTGTTCTACCTGATCGAATGGGTGCGCGGTCGCCCACTGCCGGATCGGGTGCAAGGTTGGGGGGTCCAGATCGGTATCAGTTTGGTCATTGGCGTCATGCTGCTCGCATTGATCAACGATCTGGGTCGACTGTAACGCACAAGCTCAATTGCAAACCTGCTGCCTCGTTGTGGCGGGTTGTTTATTGCCAGTTGGAATAAAAGGACTTCATGAAACGTCTGCTGCTAACCACGGTGCTCACTGCACTGATGATCACTGAAGTTCACGCCGAGTCCTTCACCATCTCCGATATCCGTGTCAACGGCCTGCAGCGGGTTTCCGCCGGCAGCGTGTTTGGCGCGTTGCCACTCAATGTCGGGGATCAGGCCGATGACCGGCGTCTGGTCGATTCCACGCGCTCGTTGTTCAAGACTGGCTTCTTCCAGGACATCGAGCTCAATCGCGACGGCAATGTCCTGATCATCAACGTGGTCGAGCGCCCGTCGGTGTCCAGCATCGAGATCGAAGGCAACAAGGCCATCAGCACCGAAGACCTGATGAAGGGCCTCAAGCAATCGGGCCTGGCCGAAGGCGAGATCTTCCAGCGCGCCACGCTGGAAGGTGTGCGTAACGAGCTGCAGCGCCAGTACGTTGCCCAGGGTCGCTATTCGGCCGTGGTCGATGCCGAGGTGGTGCCCGAGCCACGCAACCGCGTTGGCCTGAAGATCAAGATCAACGAAGGCACCGTTGCCGCGATTCAGCACATCAACGTGGTCGGCAACACCGTCTTCGACGACGACGAGCTGAACGGCCTGTTCGAGCTGAAAACCACCAACTGGCTGTCGTTCTTCAAGAACGACGACAAGTACGCCCGCGAAAAACTGTCCGGTGACCTCGAGCGTCTGCGCTCGTACTACCTCGACCGCGGCTACATCAACATGGACATCGCCTCCACCCAGGTGTCCATCACGCCAGACAAGAAACACGTCTACATCACCGTCAACATCAACGAAGGCGAGAAGTACACCGT
>NZ_DAMCCR010000023.1:0-49205 GCF_032058845.1 Pseudomonas sp.
AGCGCAGCCTCACGCACCTGCGCGACACCCTCGGCGCCGACCCGGCCCGCTGGCAGTGGGGCAAGGCCCACACCCTGACCCACGCCCACCCGCTGGGCGTGCGCAAGCCGCTGGACTGGCTGCTCAACGTCGGCCCCTACCCTGCGCCGGGCACCCACGAAGTGCCGAACAACCTTTCCGCCAGGATCGGCCCGGCGCCATGGCCGGTGACCTATGGGCCGTCGACCCGACGCATCATCGACTTCGCCGATGCCGGCCAAGCCTTGAGCAGCAACCCGGTCGGCCAGAGTGGGGTGCCGTTCGACCGCCACTACGCCGATCAGGCGCAGGGTTACATCCAGGGCATTTATGTCCGCGCGCAGATGGCGGTGATTCCGGCGCGCAGCACGTTGCGGCTATTGCCGAGCACAGGCTCAGAGGTGCCGAAAGCTGCGCAGTAATGGCTGCCGGGCGGCACATCGCAGCTGAGCGCGGCGCCGGGCCGGTCGCACTGAGGCACGCTGTGAACTGTGCCCTGCGCGCGACAGTGGTGCCCCACTATCAGGCCAACCTTCGTGGAAAAGCCTGCAAAAAAAACCGGCGCAGGCGCCGGTTTCTTGGAGATGCTGGGCTGCGCCGATCAGAACGCCGGCAGCACTGCACCCTGGTATTTCTTCTCGATGAAGGCTTTCACTTCCGGGCTGGTCAGCGCCTTGGCCAGTTTCTGCACGGCCTCGCTGTCCTTGTTGTCCGGGCGGGCGACCAGGAAGTTCACGTAAGGCGAGTCGCTGCCTTCGATCACCAGCGCGTCCTTCGCCGGGTTCAGGCCCGCCTCAAGCGCGTAGTTGGTGTTGATCATGTCCAGGTCGACCTGATCGAGCACGCGCGGCAGCATGGCCGATTCCAGCTCGCGGAATTTCAGGTGTTTCTTGTTCTCGGCAATGTCCTTGGGCGTGGCCAGGGCGTTGGTCGGATCTTTCAGGGTGATCAAGCCAGCTTTCTGCAGCAGCAACAGCGCGCGGCCGCTGTTGCTGCCCTCATTGGGAATGGCAACGGTGGCGCCGTCTTTCAGCTCGTCCAGGCTCTTGACCTTCTTCGAGTAGCCGCCGAAGGGTTCGACATGAACACCGATCACGGTTTCCAGATGGGTGCCCTTGCCTTCGTTGAAGCTCTTCAGGTACGGCAGGGTCTGGAAGTAGTTGGCGTCCAGACGCTTCTGGTCGACCTGCACGTTGGGCTGCACGTAGTCGGTGAACACCTTGATCTCGAGGTCCACCCCTTCCTTGGCCAGGGTCGGTTTGATCAGTTCGAGGATTTCGGCATGAGGCACCGGGGTTGCGGCGACGATCAGTTTTTCAGCGGCATTGGCAAAACCCGAGAGCGACAGCGCAGCGGCCAGGGCGGTGGTCAGCAACGTCTTTTTCATGGTGTTCCTTGTTCGAGTTCGATGACCATCGGCGATGGCGAGGTTCGGGTGCCGGCGGGCAGTCCAGCCGGCGTGATGCGGACGATACCGGGATTCTTTATGCCTTAACAATCTCTTTCATCATGCTTTTTATGCCAAAAAAGAACACCGTTATAACCATTGGCGGGACCGCCCGCGACGGCAGGTTCATGATGCTGATAAGCCCAGTGCCGACAGCGCCTCGCTCAGGGTTTGCCTGAGCCGATTCAGGGTCTGCGGCTCACGGCTCTGAGCAATCTGCGCTGCGTGGGCCGCCAGTTGCTGGATCGGATCGAGTGTGGGTAGCCCAAGGTCCTCGACCTGCACCTCATCACTGCCGCTCACGAGCAGCGCAAAATGAATGACGTTCTCCAGCTCCCGCGTGTTGCCAGGCCAGCTGTGGGCCTGGAGCGCCAGCTGCGCCGCCTCGCTGAGCAGGGGCACGGCGCGCTCGAGCCGAACGCTGTAGATGCCCACGAAGTATTCAGCCAACGGCAGGATGTCGCCCACGCGCTCGCGCAACGCGGGCAATACCAGCTCGCCCTCGCGTAGATAGCGGTGCAAACCGTCGTTGAATCGACCGGCACGCACAGCGCCGGCCAGGTCGATGCTGGAGGCGGCCACCAGGCGTACGTCCACGGGGTGTGGCTGCTGCGCGCCAACCCGCGTCACCTCACGATTTTCCAACGCCGCGAGCAGCTTGGCCTGGATGGTCAGGGGCAGGTCGGCGATTTCGTCCAGGTACAAGGTGCCGCCGTTCGCCGAGCCGAACCAACCCGCGCGGCCACTGGCCGTGCCGCCCAGGCTGCCAGGGCTGTAGCCGAACAGTTCGGCGTCGGCGTAAGTGGGGCTGATGGCCGCGCAGTTGACCGACACGAACAGGCCGCCGCGGTCGCTGGCGCGATGCACTTGGCGCGCCAGCAACTCCTTGCCAGTCCCGGTCTCGCCACGAATCAATACCGGCAGCGGTTGCGGCGCCAGGCGTTCCAGTTGCTGACGCAGGCGCTGAGAGCGCGGATCGACGAACACCAGTGCCTTGGCGCGGATGCTCAGCGGGCTTTTGTCCAGCTCGGGGAAGGTCAGCAGCGGCTGACCGAGGGGGTGATGCAGGCTCATCGGGGACTCCCAGCAGACCGCCCTGTTCGGCGGCTGCGTTGATGCCGGTGGATCAGGCGCGCCGCAGCAGGCGCTGTTCGGCCTGCCCTTGCAGCCGGTAGAGCAAGGCGAAACCTTGCTCCCAGCGCTCATGCCCGGACTTGACGTTGATGTGCCCGGCGCCCGGCAGCAGTGCCACCTCAGCGCCCCAGGCCTGGGCCAGTTGCACGGCGCGCGTGGTACTGACGGCGGGGTCGTTATCGGAACTCACTACGTGGCTGGCGAACGGCAGCCGCTGCATCGGAATCGACGCGAAGTTGTGCAACGCTGGCGAGCAGCCAGCCCGTTCCACATCCGCCGGCGCCACCAGCAAGGCACCCTGCACGCGCTCGAGCAACGCGGTGTCGGCCTGGGCCGCCCAGTGCGCCACGGTGATGCAGCCCAGGCTATGGGCCACGAGGATGACAGGGCCAGGCGCTGCAAGGATGGCGTGCTCCAGCGCTGCGACCCAGTCGAGCCGTTGCGGGGCGAGCCAGTCATGCTGCTCGACCCGGGCACTGTTGGGCAACGTGCGCTGCCAGTGGCTCTGCCAGTGATTGTCTGGCGACCCTTGCCAGCCCGGCACGATCAGGTAGCGGATCGTTTGGTTGCGCATGGAGAAACTCCCTGAAGAATCGTGTTCGTTTCGGGAGAGTATAAGGATGCGTTTAGATACTTAAAGGAATAAGTGGCTATTTATTAATAACCAAAAATATTATCGGTGCATCGTTGCCTTCGCTCGCTCGCGCGCCAGGCGACCACAAAAAAGCCGCCCTGGAGGGCGGCTTCTTATCATCGACGGCGAGGCGTTACAGCTGAGGACCTGCCGCAACGATGGCGTCGGAAACCTCGAACTTCTTGAAGTTCTCGACGAACAGCTTGGCCAGACCCTTGGCGGCTTCATCGTAGGCCGCCTGGTCAGCCCAGGTGTTGCGCGGGTTGAGCAGTTGAGTCTCGACGCCCGGCACAGCTTTTGGCACGTCCAGGTTGATCACGCCAACATGCTCGGTTTCAGCACCCACCAGCGCACCGCTCTGGATCGCAGCAATCACCGCACGCGTGGTCGGGATGTTGAAGCGCTTGCCAACGCCGTAGCCACCGCCGGTCCAGCCGGTGTTGACCAGGTAGACCTTCGAGCCGAAACCATTGATGCGCTTGATCAGCAGCTCAGCGTATTCGCCAGCCGGACGCGGGAAGAACGGTGCGCCAAAGCAGGTGGAGAAGGTCGACTTGATGCCGCCGCCCGAGCCCATTTCGGTGGAACCGACCAGCGCGGTGTAACCGGACAGGAAGTGGTAGGCCGCCTGTTCGTTGTTGAGGATCGACACCGGCGGCAGTACACCGGTCAGGTCGCAGGTCAGGAAGATCACGGCATTGGGTTCGCCGCCCAGGTTCGCTTCCGAACGCTTGGCAACGTGCTCCAGCGGGTAGGCCGCGCGGCTGTTCTGGGTCAGGCTGACATCGGTGTAGTCGGCGTGCTTGGCGTCATCGATGATGACGTTTTCCAGCACAGCGCCATGCTTGATGGCTTTCCAGATGACCGGCTCGTTCTTCTCGGAAAGGTCGATGCACTTGGCATAGCAACCACCTTCCATGTTGAACACCACGCCCTCGCCCCAGCCGTGCTCGTCGTCGCCGATCAGGTAGCGGCTTTCGTCAGCCGACAGGGTGGTCTTGCCAGTGCCCGACAGGCCGAAGAACAGGGTCACGTCGCCCTCTTCGCCAATGTTGGCCGCGCAGTGCATGGGCAGCACGTCGGCAGCCGGCAGCAGGAAGTTCTGCACCGAGAACATGGCTTTCTTCATTTCGCCGGCATAACGCATGCCTGCGATGAGGACTTTCTTCTGCGCGAAGTTGATGATCACGCAGCCGTCGGAGTTGGTGCCGTCACGCTCTGGCACGCACTCGAAGTTGGCCACGTTGAGCACTTGCCACTCGTCGCGGCCCGCTGGGTTGTACTGCTCGGGATTGATGAACAGGCAACGGCCAAACAGGTTCTGCCAGGCGGTCTGGGTGGTCATCTTGACCGCCAGGTAGTGCTCGGCGGCGGCCCCTACGTGAACGTAGGAAACGAAGTGATCCTGGGCATCGTTGAAGGCCTGCACGCGATCCCACAGCGCGTCGAACTTGTCGGCTGGGAACTTGCGGTTGATCGGGCCCCAGGCGATGGCGTCCTGAGTAGTGGATTCTTCGACGATGAAACGATCAGCCGGCGAACGGCCTGTGCGGTGGCCGGTTTCCACAACCAGCGCACCTGTATCGGCCAGCACGCCTTCACCGCGGGACAGCGCTTCTTTTACCAGTTCATCGACGCTCAGGTCGGTGTGCACGGTGTTATTGGCTTGCGTCATGCGAGTTCCTCATCCGGCCCGAGGCCGAGTGCTCCGAACGTTTTTGTAGTTGTCTGTAAAAAACTACTACAGTGGAAAAAAGTGGCGGGATTATGCCAGAAACGCCCAAAAAAAGTAGGCCCCTCCTGTCAGAACAGGGGTTTAGCGCAATTCGACAGGAGATTATCGCGAGCTTAAACGTTTCAGTGGCGAGTTTCTGAAGGCGTCTCCGTGCCGCCACCGCTGAACAACTGCTCGATATCGCTGGCATCGAAGGCATATCGCTCATTGCAGAACTGGCAATCCACTTCCACTTGCCCACCACATTCTTCGACCAGCGCCTTGGCATCGGCTTCGCCGAGGCTGGCCAGAGCATTGCCGGAACGCTCACGCGAACAGCTGCAGTGAAAGCGCAGCGACTGGCCGTCGAACAGGCGCACCGCGTCTTCGTGGAACAGACGGTGCAGCAAGGTCTCGTTGCTCTCGACCCACTCCTCGGCTTTCAACGTGCTGGCCAGTGCCAGCACATGCTGCCAGCTCTCCTCACGTTCGTCTTCGTCCGGCTCACGGTCGACCGGCAGCTGTTGCAGCAGCAGGCCACGCGCCTTGCCTTCGCTGACGTCGAGCCAGAAGCGCGTGTTCAGCTGCTGCGATTGAATGAAATAGTTTGTGAAGCACTGGGCGATGTCGACGCCGTCGAGGTCGACGGTGCCCTGGTAGCGCTGGCCCTTGATCGGATCGATGGTGAGCGTCAGGTGGCCATCGGGCATCAGCTCGGCCAGGGTGGCGTCAGCGTTGATCTGATCGGCTTCATAGCGAGCCACGCCGCGAATCTCACGCTCACCCGAGCACTCCACCATCAATAGAGGAATGGGGCCCTGCGAGCGCGCCTGCAGAATCAGCAGGCCGTCGAACTTCAACGCGCCGACCAGCAACGCTGTGGCCGCCATCAGTTCGCCAAGCAAGGTCGCGACCGGGGCCGGGTAGGCATGGCGGGACAGGACCTGGGCATAGCTGTGATCCAGCGACACCCACTCGCCGCGGATATCGCGGTCGTCGAAGATGAAACGTTGGGTGAAATCGGTGTCGGGCAAGTCGCTCATAGGTTCTGTTATCTGAAAATAATGTCAAAATAATGTGAAAAGGATGAATATCCCGCTGCCGAGCGCTGTCTGAACGCTCTCATTTTTGCTGCTGACAAAGGTATTTTATGGACAATCAACCCCTGTTCCAAGCCGAGTGGCGTTGGGGCCCCTTGGCAGTCTGCACCCTTCTGCCCATTGCACTACTGTGTTTCTGGTTATGGCCCATTGGCCAGATGCTGTGCCTGACTTTCGACGAGTGGCTGTTCCACGCCCTCAATGCCCCCCTGGCAGAAAACACCACATGGCGGCTGATCTGGACCGCGGGCAGCCTGCGCCCCTTCGACATCGTCGTCGGGCTGATCATGCTGGCGCTGCTGATCCGGGGCGACTGGGTGTTCAGGGCCTTCCAGGTGCGTGAAGCGTTTTTCGGCTTTCTGGTCGCGCTGCTTCTCTTAGTGGTGATTCGCGCCGTGTTTTCCAAGTGGGTCGATGCCATGGGCTGGCAGCATTCCAGCCCATCGATGAATTTCGACAGCGCTGTGCACCTGAGTGACTACTACCCCAACCTGGAAAAATCCTGGGAGCTCAAGGACCGCTCGAGCAAGAGTTTCCCGGGTGACCACGCGTCTGTGCTGCTGATCTGGGCGCTGTTCATGAGCCTGTTCGCGCGCCGCGCCTTGCACCATGTCGCGATCTGGGCCCTGGCCCTGGTGTTCATGCTGCCGCGCCTGGTGGCCGGCGCCCACTGGGGCCAGGATGACTACATCGGTGGCCTGCTGATGGCAGTGCTCGCGCTGGGCTGGAGCTGCTACACCCCGTTGGCGGCCAAGGCCAGCGCGGCACTGGTACGCTGGACGGCGCCGCTGTTCCGCATCCTGCACAAGCTGCCGCTGATCAACCGCATGAGTGTGGTGCGTCGCGCCTGACCGTCTGACCGGGGCGGCAGAGCGCCGCCCACTGCAACCGAGCCCTGCACCGCGCAGGTTCGTCACAGGTATCAGTCGAAACTGCCGTGCAGATGATGGATCTGCCGGCGCTGTTTCTTGTTCGGTCGACCGTCGGTGGTCATGCCCAAGGCGCCTGCCTTGCGCAACTCGGCCGCTTTCTCGCGCTGACGAATGCTCTCTTCGGTTTCCTCGTACAGGGTTTGCGCTTCAGGCGCGCCGCGGCGCACGCTGGACAGCGCCTTGACCAACACGGTCTTCTCGTCAAACCCCATGCGCAGCACGAACTGGTCGCCGAGCCGCGGCTCCTTGCCAGGTTTGCAGCGTTCACCACGACAGTGCACCTTGCCGCTCTCGATGGCCGCCTTGGCCAAGGCACGCGTCTTGTAGAACCGGGCCGCCCAGAGCCACTTGTCGAGGCGAACCTTGTCGTCATCTTCCGCCTTGCCTGCCATCTGTTTCCCTCGAATTCTTTCGTTCAAGGAACTGTACTACCTTCACTTGCGGATGCAAAAAATCCGTGCGGTGCTTACAGTGCACCACCTTATCCGCAGGGTGCGTTTAGTGAAGACATTTGACCATCTGAGTGTGATCGGCCTGCGCGAGTGGGTCGCCTTGCCAGGCCTGGGTGTTGCCGGGCTGCGGGCCAAGATCGACACCGGCGCCAGCACCTCCAGCCTGCATGCCACCGACATCGAACTGTTCGAGCGCGACGGCCAGCCCTGGGTGCGTTTCATCGCTCACCTGGGCAGCCTCCAGCAGCTGCGCCATCACCCCGGCGAAGCACCTCTGGTCTCGATCAAACGGGTCAGAAGCTCCAATGGGCACGCGCAAACCCGCTACGTGATCCGAACGCCGCTGGCACTGGGTGATCGGGTCTGGGAAGTCGAGTTCACCCTGGCCTGTAGAAAACGCATGCGCTATCGACTTTTGATTGGCTCGAAAGCACTTGTTCACGGTCAACTGGTAGTGAACCCAGGATTGAAATACGTACAGGACAAACCGGCCTATCCGGCAATCATTTTTCCCGCAACAGGTGCCGCATGAAGATCGCCGTGCTTTCGCGTAATCCGCGTTTGTATTCCACCCGCCGCCTGGTCGAGGCTGGCACCCAGCGTGGCCATGAGATGGTCGTCATCGATACGCTTCGGGCGTACATGAACATTGCCAGTCACAAACCGCAGATCCATTACCGCGGCAAGCCGCTGGAGGGTTTCGACGCGGTCATTCCACGCATCGGTGCCTCGGTGACGTTCTACGGCTGCGCGGTGCTGCGCCAGTTCGAGATGATGGGTGTGTACCCACTGAACGAATCGGTGGCGATCGCACGCTCGCGCGACAAGCTGCGCTCGCTGCAGCTGCTGTCGCGACGCGGTATCGGTCTGCCGGTCACAGGGTTTGCGCACTCGCCTGACGACATCCCCGACCTCATCGACATGGTCAGCGGCGCCCCCCTGGTGATCAAGGTGCTCGAAGGCACCCAGGGGATCGGCGTGGTGCTGTGTGAAACCGCCAAGGCCGCAGAATCGGTGATCGAGGCGTTCATGGGCCTGAAGCAGAACATCATGGTCCAGGAATACATCAAGGAGGCCGGGGGCGCCGATATCCGCTGTTTCGTAGTGGGCGACAAGGTCATTGCCTCGATGAAGCGCCAGGCCAAGCCCGGCGAGTTCCGCTCCAACCTGCACCGCGGCGGCGTTGCCAGCCTGATCAAGATCACCCCCGAAGAACGCATGACGGCCATCCGTGCGGCCAAGGTCATGGGCTTGAGCGTGGCGGGCGTGGATATCCTGCGCTCCAACCACGGCCCCCTGGTCATGGAGGTGAACTCCTCGCCGGGCCTGGAAGGGATCGAAGTCACTACCAGCAAGGACGTGGCAGGCATGATCATCGAACACCTGGAAAAGCACGGCGGCCCTAACCAGACGCGGACCAAGGGCAAGGGCTGAACGCAGTCAGGCCCGGTGCACTGTACGTGTGCATCGGGCCTGACGTGAAGGGGCTGTACATCGAGAGCACTGGCCTGCGTGGGTCGACCGGCGTGGCCCGACCAACGTGGGCCGACCAACGTGGCCCTACCGGCTTGGCCCGACTCTCCAAGGCCGACTCAGCGCAGACGTTTCATACCGCGCCGATCAGACCGCATTGCGCGGCAGCATCAAGCCCAGTGGCAGCCTGACGCGGGCCTCTATCCCTCCACCCGAACGGTTACGCAGCTCGACATTGCCGCCATGTTGGGCGGCAATCCGCTTGACGATCGCAAGGCCCAGACCGGTGCCCTTGCCGCCGCGGGCCCGGTCACCGCGAATGAACGGGTTGAAGATGCTCTGCAGCTCAGACTCGTCGATCCCTACCCCTCGATCCAGCACGCTCAGTACCACATAAGGCGCGCTGTGGTCCCCCGACACATAGGCCGCCACTTCCACCCCCTCCCCGGCATGGTGCAGGGCGTTGCCGATCAGGTTGTCGAGCATTCGCTTGATCGATATCCGGCGCAGCGGAAACGGCGGGATCGGCTCGAGGCACAAACGCACACGCTCTTGCGGCTGGTTGTAGGGCGCTACCACTTCACCGATCAGCGCCGTGAGGTCGATATCTTCCACCGGCTCGTCGCGGCCATCGCGGATGAACGCCAGGAACTGATCGAGAATGGCATCCATGTCTTCGATGTCGCGGACCATGTCATCGGTCAGGTCGTTTTCCGAGCCCATCAATGACAACGACAGCCGCAACCGCGTCAGCGGCGTGCGCAAGTCGTGGGAAACCCCGGCCAGCATGAGTTCTCGCTCGCGGCCAGCCTGTTCGACGTCTTCGGCCATCTGGTTGAAGGAGCGGTACACCTCGGCCATTTCGCTGGGGGTATCGCTGATCGGCAGCCGCACGCTGCGCCCCTGGCCCAGCTGCCGAGCGGCGAACACCAGGCGCTTGAGCGGCTGGTTGAGCTGGCGCACGAAAATCCAGGCCGAAGCGGTGGACAGCAGGCCAATGGCCAGGAACCAGCCCAGCACGTTCCAGATTTTCTGGCCGCGCAACGGATGCGGGTACAACGGCACCTTCAACCAGCCCGGCCCCAGGCTCGGCGCATTGACCCACAGCGCCGGCGGGGCGTGGATACGCAAGCGCACCTCGGTGTCCTCGCCGAGCTCGGCCTGCATCTGGCGCTGGTAGATCTCGCTGTAGGGCCAATGCTGTTCACCCTCTGGCACCCCGGAGCCGGTGACCCGGATCAGCCCTGCAGCTTCGGCGATCTGCTCGCGGTTCTCTTCGTCAGCTGCCCAGTACGCACGCAGGGTCAGGGCCACGCCGTGGCTGTACTGGCGATCGACCAGCACGTCTTCGTTCATCAGCAGGTACACCAGGGTCAGCGCCTTGGAGAACAGCACGACGATCAGCACCAGCCACAAGGTGCGGGAGAAGAAGCTTTGCGGGAACCAGAGGGGGGTTTTCATGGCATGACTACTGTGTGGCAAGGGCAGGACGGAACTGCGCGAGCGTTACAGACGCAAGCAGGGCGACCCCGAAGGATCGCCCTGCAGCCTCAGCGGCGCCCTGCAAACGGCACTTCATTTACTGGCGTTGCCATCCGGCACGAAGACATAACCCACGCCCCAGACCGTCTGGATATAGCGCGGTTTGGAAGGGTCGGGCTCGATCATGCGGCGCAGGCGGGAAATCTGCACGTCGATGGAGCGCTCCAGCGCGTCCCACTCGCGGCCACGGGCCAGGCTCATCAGCTTGTCTCGGGTCAGCGGCTCGCGGGCGTGCATGACCAGTGCTTTAAGCACGGCGAACTCGCCGGTGGTGAGCATGTGGACTTCCTCGCCACGCTTGAGCTCGCGGGTGGCCAGGGACAGCTCGTAGTCGCCAAAGGTGACGGTTTCGTCTTCGCTGCCTGGCGCGCCCGGCACGCTCGGCGACTGGCGGCGCAGCACGGCCTTGACGCGGGCGACCAGTTCATCGGGGTTGAAGGGTTTGGCCAGGTAGTCATCGGCGCCCAGCTCCAGGCCCTTGATGCGGCTCAGCTCATCGCCCTTGGCGGTGAGCATGATGATCGGGATCCGGTTGTTCGCGGCACGTAGCCGGCGGCAGGCAGACAGGCCGTCTTCGCCGGGCAGCATCAGGTCGAGCACCACGAGGTTGAAGACTTCACGCGCCAGCAGGCGGTCCATGTGCTCGGCATTGGGCACCGCACGGGCGCGATAGCCTTTGCTGGTGAAGAAACGCTCGAGCAGGCTGCTCAGCCCGGGATCGTCATCGACGATGAGAATCTTCTCGCCTTCAACGTTGTTTGCAGTGCTGCTCATGAATAGCTCCTCTGATGTCGGCACGCATTATGGCGTAGCCGCTGAGCCGCGTGCCCTGTGCATTGTTAACAGATTTTTCCCGGGGTGCCACTTCCCGGTCCTCAGGGCTGGCCTGGAGCTATCACCGCACGCTGGGCGCGATGGGTATAATGCGCGGCTTTCCATCGCGGCAGCCCGTTGCGGGCGCCTCATGCGGTCTTCAGTACTCACAATTTTGTCAGGTGGTTTTCATGGACAGCATCAACAGCCGTATCGCCGAGGAACTGGGCGTTCGCCCACAGCAGGTCGAGGCGGCCGTGGCCTTGTTGGACGAAGGCTCGACGGTGCCTTTCATCGCCCGTTACCGCAAAGAAGTCACTGGTAGCCTGGACGACACCCAGTTGCGCCACCTCGACGAGCGCCTGCGTTACCTGCGCGAACTCGACGAGCGCCGCGCCAGCATCCTGGCGAGCATCCAGGAACAGGGCAAGCTGACCCCGGAGCTGACCCGCGACATCAACCTGGCCGACACCAAGACCCGCCTCGAAGACCTCTACCTGCCGTACAAGCAGAAACGCCGCACCAAGGGCCAGATCGCCCTGGAAGCCGGCCTCGGCGAACTGGCCGACGCACTGTTCAATGATCCGAACCTGACGCCGGAGACTGAAGCGGCACGGTTCATCGATGCCGAGAAGGGCTTCGCCGACACCAAGGCGGTGCTCGAAGGCGCCAAGTACATCCTCATGGAGCGCTTCGCCGAAGACGCCAGCCTGCTCAGCAACCTGCGCGGCTACCTCAAGGACAACGCCACCCTGAGTGCCCGGGTAATCTCCGGCAAGGAAAACGAAGGCGCCAAGTTCCGCGACTACTTCGAGCATGACGAAAAGCTCAAGGGCGCCCCGTCGCACCGCGCCCTGGCGATTTTCCGCGGCCGCAACGAGGGCATCCTCAGCGCCAGCCTCAAGGTCGGCGAGGAGCTGCCCGGCACCCTGCACCCGTGCGAAGGCATGATCGCCGAGCGTTTCGGCATCACCAATCAGGGCCGCGCCGCCGACAAGTGGCTGGGCGAAGTGGTGCGCTGGACCTGGAAGGTCAAGCTCTACACCCACCTGGAAACCGACCTGCTCGGCGAGCTGCGCGAAGCGGCGGAAAGCGAGGCGATCAACGTCTTCGCGCACAACCTGCACGACCTGCTGCTGGCAGCACCCGCCGGCCCGCGCACGACCCTGGGTCTGGACCCGGGCCTGCGCACCGGCTGCAAGGTCGCGGTGGTCGATGCCACCGGCAAGGTGCTCGACACCGCCACAGTCTACCCGCACGTGCCGCGCAACGACTGGGACCGCACCATCGCCGTGCTGGCCGCCCTGTGCGCCAAGCACTCGGTGGAGCTGCTGGCCATCGGCAACGGCACCGCCAGCCGTGAAACCGACAAGCTGGCCGCTGACCTGATCAAGCTCTACCCGGCACTGAAAATGACCAAGGTCATGGTCTCGGAAGCCGGCGCTTCGGTGTACTCGGCCTCGGAGCTGGCCGCCCGCGAGTTCCCCGACCTGGACGTGTCGATCCGCGGCGCCGTGTCGATCGCCCGCCGCCTGCAGGATCCGCTCGCCGAGCTGGTGAAGATCGACCCGAAATCGATTGGTGTCGGCCAGTACCAGCACGACGTGTCCCAGGTGAAGCTGGCGCGCGGCCTGGATGCGGTGGTGGAAGACTGTGTGAACGCCGTGGGCGTCGACGTCAATACCGCGTCGGTGGCGCTGCTGACGCGGATTTCCGGCCTCAATGCCACGCTGGCGCAGAACATCGTCGCCCACCGCGACGCCAACGGCCCGTTCGCCACCCGCGCGGCATTGAAGAAAGTCAGCCGCCTGGGCGAGAAAACCTTCGAACAGGCGGCCGGCTTCCTGCGCGTGATGAGCGGCGACAACCCACTCGATGCTTCCGCCGTGCACCCCGAGGCCTACCCGCTGGTGCAGCGCATCGCCGCCAACACCGATCGCGACATCCGCTCGCTGATCGGCGACAGCGCCTTCCTCAAGCGCCTGGACCCCAAACGCTTCACCGACGAAACCTTCGGCCTGCCCACCGTCACCGACATCCTGCAAGAGCTGGACAAGCCCGGCCGTGACCCGCGCCCCGAGTTCAAGACCGCCTCGTTCCAGGATGGCGTGGAAGACCTCAAGGACCTGGAGCCCGGCATGATCCTAGAAGGCGTGGTAACCAACGTCACCAACTTCGGCGCTTTCGTCGACATCGGCGTGCACCAGGACGGCCTGGTGCACATTTCTGCCCTGTCGGAGAAGTTCGTCAAAGACCCGCGTGAGGCCGTGAAGGCGGGGGACGTGGTCAAAGTGAAAGTCATGGAAGTAGACATCCCGCGCAAGCGGGTGGGCCTGTCGATGCGCATGAGCGACACCCCTGGCGAGAAGGTCGAAGGCCAGCGCAATGGCGGTCGTGGCCAAGGCGGCAATCGCCCGCAGCAGGCGCCTCGCCCACGTGAAACCAGCACCGCCGCGCCGGCCAACAACGCCATGGCCTCGCTGTTCGCCAACGCCAAGCAGCTGAAGAAGAAGTAAGCCTCGACGCCGACGTGTCCACAGGCGACTGGCACGTCGGCAACACCCACGGAACCTTCTCCCCCTGCTAGCTCACCAACGGGTATCTGCGGTACTTTTCCAGGGTGCGCAGGCACTGCCGGACCCGCGGAAAACAGGCGACAACGCCAGTTCCTTTTTTCCTACCCTTGTAGACCGTCATTCCTACCCCCATATTGGGCCGACTGACGCGTGAAGGAATCCAACTTGAGTGACCTCCTCAACCGCCGCCTGAGCCTGCTCGGCGCCAATCTTCCTCTGCTCGCGCAGTGCCTGCACGGCATTGAACGTGAATGCCTTCGCGTGACCGCCGAAGGTCGCCTGGCCCAGACGCCGCATCCGCATACCCTGGGATCGGCGCTGACCAACGAGCAGATCACCACCGACTATTCCGAATCCCTGCTCGAGTTCATCACCCCTGCCCTGGCCGACCCGGCCAAGGTGCTGGAGAACCTCGAAGAGATTCACCGTTTCGTCTACACCGGGCTCGGCGACGAGTACCTGTGGAGCCCCTCGATGCCCTGCCCGCTGCCGGCCGAGGAAGACATTCCCATCGCCGAGTACGGCACCTCGAACATCGGCAAGCTCAAGCACGTGTACCGCAAGGGCCTGGCGCTGCGCTATGGCCGCACCATGCAGTGCATCGCCGGCATCCATTACAATTTTTCCCTGCCCGAAGCCCTGTGGCCATTGCTGCGTGACGCCGAAGGCAGCCAGGACAGCGAGCGCGACTTCCAGTCGAAGATGTACATCGGCCTGATCCGCAATTTCCGCCGCTACAGCTGGCTGCTGATGTACCTGTTCGGCGCCTCGCCTGCGCTGGATGCGGGTTTCCTGCGCGGCCGTGCGCATCAGCTGGAGCAGTTCGACGCCAATACCCTGTACCTGCCCTACGCCACCAGCCTGCGCATGAGCGATCTGGGCTACCAGAGCAACGCGCAAGCCGGCCTCACGCCCTGCTACAACGACCTGGCCAGCTACACCGACAGCCTGCGCCGCGCGGTGGCCACGCCGTATCCGGCGTATGTCGAGGTGGGCACGCACAAGGACGGCGAGTGGGTGCAGCTCAACACCAACGTGCTGCAGATCGAAAACGAGTACTACTCCAACATCCGCCCCAAACGCGTCACCTATACCGGCGAGCGGCCGATCCAGGCCCTGGTCGCCCGGGGCGTGCAGTACGTCGAAGTGCGTTGCCTGGACATCAATCCGTTCCTGCCGGTGGGCATCGATCTTGCGCAATCGCGCTTTCTCGATGCCTTCCTGCTGCTCTGCGCGCTGGACGACAGCCCACAGCTCGACAACGCCGAGTGTGGCGAATGCACCAGCAACTTCCTGGCCGTGGTCAAGGAAGGACGCCGCCCAGGCCTGGAACTCAGCCGCAGTGGCCGGGCGATCAGCCTGAGCGATTGGGCCACCGACCTGCTCGACCGCATTGCCCCCTTCGCTGATCTGCTGGATCTGGCCCATGGCGGCGAGGCCCATGGCAATGCCCTGGACCAGCAACGCGCCAGGGTCGAGGATCCGTCGTTGACGCCGTCGGCGCGGGTGCTGGCGAGCATGCAGCAGAACCAGGAAGGCTTTGCCGCCTTCTCCATGCGCCAGAGCCTGGCCCATGCCGAAACGCTGCGTAGCGCGCCGCTGAGCAATGAGCAACAGCAGGCGTTCGAAGCGCAGGCACGTGAATCGCTGGTGGCGCAGACCCGCCTGGAGCAGGAAGAAGTGGGTGATTTCGACCTGTTCGTCGGGGCCTACCAGGCCAGCATCCTGGCCATCAGCACCTGATGAGCCGCACGCCCGGCCCGCGCCGGCCTCGCGCCAGCAGCCAGGCGCGGATCGAGGCGATTCTCGCTGCGGCCCGCGCCCTGCTGCCTGAGCACGGCGTGGCCGGGCTGTCGATCTACAGCGTGGCCGAACGGGCGCAGATCCCGCCGTCTTCGGTGTACCACTTCTTCGCCAGCGTGCCGGCCCTGCTCGAAGCATTGACCGCCGACATCCATCACGCTTTTCGCGCCGCCCTGCAAGCCCCCGTCGACAGCAGCACGCTGCGCACCTGGCACGACCTGGCGCGGCTGGTCGAGCAGCGCACCCAGGCCATCTACCGCGAGGATGCCGCGGCGCGCCAGCTGATCCTGGCCCAGCACGGGCTGAACGAAGTCACCCGCGCCGACCGCCAGCACGACCTGGAGCTGGACAGCCTGATGCGCGCGCTGTTCGACCAGCACTTTCACCTGCCGGCCCTGCCTGAGGATGTGGATGTGTTTGCCCTGGCCATGGCGCTGAGCGACAGGGTGTATGCGCGGTCGGTGCAGCTGCACGACAGCATTACGCCACGCATGGCTGAGGAAGGGATGCGGGTGTTCGAGGCGTACCTGGGGTTGTACCTGCCGGCCTATCTGGCAAAGCGCTGACATCGAGACAAACTCCGCGCCGTGGCCGTTGGCCAGCCCGGCGCGGCCAGTGTTTACAACTTCGCGATCGACACCTCGGTCGATTTCACGAACGCAATCACCTCACTCCCCACATGCAATTCCAGCTCGCGGACCGAGCGGGTGGTGATCACCGAGGTGACGACGCCGGAGGCCGTCTGCACGTCGATTTCCGACAGTACCGGGCCTTCGAGGATTTCTTTCACGGTGCCTTTGAACTGGTTACGGACGTTGATCGCTTTGATGGTCATGTCGAGATTCCTTTGAGTCGATAAGAACAGCAGGTGGGTTCAGAGCGCCCAGCGCAATTGCGTGGGCAGGGGTGCAACAGGTTCTGCGGCGGGTTCGGCACCCGGTATGGCCATGACGCGGTTGAGCACCTGGCTTTCCAGCTCGGCCAGAAGCGGCGAGCCATGCAGCCTGGGGCGGGTCAGATCGACCTGCAGGTCCAGGCCGACTTCGCCGTCTTCGATGAGGATCACCCGGTCGGCCACCGCGACGGCCTCGTGCACATCGTGGGTGACCAGCAGCACGGTGAAGCCGTGTTCGCCCCAGAGTCGTTCGATCAGTTGCTGCATCTCGATGCGGGTCAGGGCATCCAGCGCGCCCAGCGGCTCATCGAGCAGCAGCAGGCGCGGCTTGTGGATCAGTGCACGGGCCAGGGCCACACGTTGTTTCTGGCCGCCCGACAGGGCGGCTGGCCATTCATTGGCACGTTCTTCCAGGCCAACCGCCTGCAGGGCATGCAGGGCTTGCGCCCGCCAATCCCCGGACAGGCCCAGGCCGACGTTGTCGATCACCTTCTTCCAGGGCAGCAGGCGCGCGTCCTGGAACATCAATCGGGTTTCTTCGCGAGCCTGGGCCAGCGGTGCAGCGCCCGCCAGCAGTTGGCCCGCCGAGGGTTGGTCGAGGCCGGCCAGCAGGCGCAGCAAGGTGCTCTTGCCACAGCCGCTGCGCCCGACGATGGCCACGAACTGCCCGGCTGGAATCTGCAGGTCGATGCCTTGCAGCACGTCTCGCTGGCCAAAGGTCTTGCGCAGGTGCTCCACCGTCAGCGGAATGCCGCGCAGCAGGTGCGGCGATTGGGACTCGAGCACGGTCATGCGCCCTCCTTCTTCACTTGGTAAGCCGGGTGCCAGCGCAGCCAGGCACGCTCCAGGCCGCGCGCGGCCAGGTCGGCGAGCTTGCCGAGCACCGCGTAGAGCACGATGGCCAGCACCACCACATCGGTTTGCAGGAATTCACGGGCGTTCATCGCCAGATAACCGATGCCGGCATTGGCCGAGATGGTTTCCGCCACGATCAAGGTCAGCCACATGAAGCCCAGGGCGAAACGCACGCCCACCAGAATCGACGGCAAGGCGCCGGGCAGAATCACCTGGCGAAACAGCGCAAAGCCCGACAGCCCATAGCTGCGCGCCATTTCCACCAGTGCCGGATCGACGTTGCGGATGCCGTGGTAGGTGTTCAGGTAGATCGGGAACAGGGTGCCCAGCGCCACCAGGAAAATCTTCGCTGACTCGTCGATGCCGAACCACAGGATCACCAGCGGAATCAGCGCCAGGTGCGGCACGTTGCGGATCATCTGCACCGAGCTGTCGAGCAGGCGCTCGCCCCAGTTCGACAACCCGGTGATGAAGCCCAGGACCAGGCCGATACTGCCGCCGATGACGAAGCCCAGCCCGGCGCGCCAGCCACTGATGGCCAGGTGGGTCCAGATCTCGCCGCTGCGCACCAGCTCGACGCCGGCGCTGATCACGGCGCTGGGCGCGGGCAGAATGCGCGTCGACAACCAGCCGGCACTCACCGCCAGCTGCCACAGCACCAGCAGCAGGACGGGCAAGGCCCAGGGTGCCAGGCGCTGGCCGAGGGTGTTGGAAGAGGCATGGCTCATGATCCGCTCCTCAGCTCTGCGACACGGCTTTGGGCAGGATGTCGTTGGCCACCATCTCGCCAAACGGGCTCACATAGCCGGCGGCCTTGGGCTGTTCCGGCCGCTGCACGTCCAGGTGCGGGAACAGCAGCTCAGCGACCCGGTACGACTCTTCGAGGTGTGGATAGCCCGAGAAGATGAAGGTATCGATGCCCAGCTCGGCATACTCCTTGACCCGTGCCGCCACGGTCGGGCCATCGCCGACCAGCGCAGTGCCGGCACCGCCGCGTACCAGGCCGACGCCCGCCCACAGGTTGGGGCTGACCTCCAGACGGTCGCGATTGCCGCCGTGCAGTGCGGCCATGCGCTGCTGGCCGACCGAATCGAAACGAGCCAACGAGGCCTGGGCACGGGCGATGGTGTCGTCGTCCAGATGGGAAATCAGGCGATCCGCTGCGGCCCAGGCTTCGGCATTGGTTTCGCGCACGATCACGTGCAGGCGAATGCCAAAGCGCACTTCCCGGCCTTGCGCGGCCGCCTTCTCACGCACCTGGGCGATCTTTTCCGCCACTGCAGCCGGCGGCTCGCCCCAGGTCAGGTACAGCTCGACCTGCTCGGCGGCCAGGTCCTGCGCGGCCTCCGATGAGCCACCAAAGTACAGCGGTGGTCGCGGTTGCTGGATCGGCGGATAGAGCAACTTGGCGCCTTTGACCTGGATGTGCTTGCCGTCGTAGTCCACCGTTTCGCCTTCCAGCACCTTGCGCCAGATGCGGGTGAACTCGACCGAAGCCTCATAACGCTCCTCATGGTTCAGGTGCAGGCCATCGCCGGCCAGCTCGTCCGGGTCACCGCCGGTCACCAGGTTGAACAGGGCGCGGCCGTTGGACAGCCGGTCGAGGGTTGCCGCCTGGCGCGCAGCCACCGTCGGGGAAATGATCCCGGGGCGCAGCGCAACCAGGAACTTCAGGTGCTGGGTGACCGGGATCAGCGACGCGGCCACCAGCCAGGAGTCTTCGCAGGAACGCCCGGTGGGAATCAGCACGCCGCCAAACCCCAGGCGATCGGCGGCCTGCGCCACCTGCTGCAGATAACCATGGTCGACGGCGCGAGCGCCTTCGGAGGTGCCCAGGTACTTGCCATCACCGTGGGTGGGCAGGAACCAGAAAATGTTCAGGCTCATTGGAGCGGTCTCCTCAAGAGGGGCCCTGCCGCGCGCGGCCGACAGGGCGGGGTCGATCAAGGCGCGGTGGCGACCTTGGCAGGTGGGGTCCAGATCACGTCCTTGATGAGCAAGGGCTTGGGAATCAGCTTCAGGGCCTGGAAGGCGTCGGCAATCTTCTGCTGCGCGACCACCACCTCCGGCGTCAGCGGCTGGGCCCCGAAGCCCTGGCGCTTCATCGAGGTCAGGGTGATGTCGGCAGGCAGGCCCAGCAGGGGGGCGACCTGATCAGTGACTTCCTGAGGGTTGGCCTTGGCCCATTGGCCGACGTGGTTCACCTCTTCGACCAGAGCGCTGATCACCGCCGGATGCTGGGCGGCGTAGCTGCGGGTGGCGAGGTAGAACTGGTGGTTGTCCACCAGGCCCTGGCCGTCACGCAGGGTACGTGCCTGCAACTGCTGTTCGGCTGCGGCCTGGTACGGGTCCCAGATCACCCAGGCATCGACACTGCCGCGCTCGAAGGCGGCACGGGCATCGGACGGCGGCAGGTACACCGGCTGGATATCGCTGTACTTCAGGCCGGCGTCTTGCAGGGCGCGCACCAACAGGTAATGCACGTTGGAGCCCTTGTTCAGCGCGACTTTCTTGCCCTTGAGGTCTTTGACCGACTGAATGGGCGAGTCTTTTGCCACCAGGATCGCTTCGCTCTGCGGCGCAGGCGGCTCGTAGGCCACATAGAGCAGGTCTGCCCCGGCGGCCTGGGCGAAGACCGGCGGGGTTTCGCCGGTGACACCGAAATCGATGGAGCCCACGTTCAGGCCTTCGAGCAACTGCGGCCCGCCGGGGAACTCGGTCCACTTCACGTCGATGCCTTGCTCGGCCAGACGCTTTTCCAGCGTGCCCTTGGCCTTGAGCAGCACCAGGGTGCCGTATTTCTGATAGCCGATGCGCAGGGTATCGGCCTGGGCTTGGGTGATGACGCCGAAGGACACAGCCGCCACAAACAGGGCGACCAGACCACGACGCAAGAAGACGGTGCGCATAGCGCTCTCCTGTACGAATGAGGGTTCGGGTGGCACCTGCTTGCCCGTTGGCGGGCGAGTAAGGTGAAAATCGGTGCAGGGTTGTTCAGATGCTCCAGCGAGCGCTGATCAGCCGTTCATTGAGTACGCCTGGGGCCACGGGTCGAGGGCGGCGCGCCAGGGCTTGGTGGAACGTTTCCAGTGAGTCGAGCAGACGCGCTTGCAGCGCGGTGTCCAGGGTGGCGGGCGTGCCGCCCTGTGGATAACTGATCTGGCGGTCATCGGCGAAGATCCCGTGCAGGGTCTCTTGCGCCTTGAGCGCCGACAGCACCGGCTTGAGCGCGTAGTCCACGGCCAGCATGTGCGCGATGCTGCCGCCGGTGGCGATGGGCAAGACGATGCGATGCTCCAGCGCGCGTTCGGGTAGCAGGTCGAGCAGGGTTTTCAGGCCGCCCGCGAACGAGGCCTTGTACACCGGCGTTGCCACGATCACGCCGTCAGCCTCGGCGACGACATCCTGGAAGTGCTTGACCTGCGGGCTGTCGAAGCGCGCGTGGAGCAGGTCCTCGGCGGCGAAGTCACGCACCTGGAACGTCACCACTTCCACCCCACGCTCCTGCAGCCACTGGCGCGAATGATCGAGCAGCAGGCCGGAGCGTGAACGGGTACTGGGGCTTCCGCCGATGGCGACAACTAACATGGCAACGTGTCCTTGGGTGCTGGTGAGAAGAACGTTATCAGCTACCTTATATATCTAGAAATCATATTTATTCATTTAGTTATTCTTTTATGAACTATGAGAGCTTGTCCGCTCATGGCGCAGCACGGCCGACAGACAGGCAAAAAAAAGGGCCGTCGAAACGGCCCGAAATCCCTGTGTGGCTATGCGAGGTACAACGATGATTCGGTCAGCGATCCGGCTGCGGGGTCAGGCGCAGGTAGGGCTTCACGGCGCGGTAACCCTTGGGGAAACGGCGCTTGATTTCGTCTTCGTCCTTCAACGACGGCACGATCACCACCTCATCGCCCTGCTGCCAGTTACCCGGTGTGGCCACCTTGTGGCTGTCGGTAAGCTGCAACGAATCGATCACCCGCAGGATCTCGTTGAAGTTGCGCCCTGTACTGGCCGGGTAGGTGATGGTCAGGCGCACCTTCTTGTGCGGATCGATGATGAACAGTGAGCGCACCGTCAGGGTGTCGCTGGCATTGGGGTGGATCAGGTCGTACAGATCGGAGACCTTGCGGTCGGCATCGGCGATGATCGGAAAATTCACCACCGTGTGCTGGGTCTCGTTGATGTCATCGATCCAGCGGTGATGGGAGTCGGCCGGATCGACCGAGAGGGCGATGGCCTTCACCCCGCGTTGGGCGAATTCATCCTTGAGCTTGGCGGTCAGGCCCAGTTCGGTGGTGCAGACGGGGGTGAAGTCTGCCGGGTGAGAAAACAGCACACCCCAACTGTCGCCCAGCCACTCGTGAAAGCGCAGCGGGCCAAGGGTGGAGTCCTGCTCGAAATCGGGGGCGATGTCGCCGAGTTTTAGGCTCATGGGTACAGTTCCTGTGCTGATCTCTACCAGATGGAACTCACTGTGCCTGAACCTGAATAAAATAAAAAAGAATCAATGATGATTTATTTATAGCTTTTAGAAATATAAAATTTGGCCCGTAAAAAACCCTGCATCACGCGTAGCGCCTCTCAGTTAGACCAGTTGGGGCCGCTCTGCGGCCCATCGCGGCTGAAGCCGCTCCTACCCGACCGCGTAATATCTGTAATCGCGGTGGTGTAGGAGCGGCTTTAGCCGCGATGGGCCGCGGAGCGGCCCCAGTTGCTTAAGTGAACTGCAGTGCGCATGACGCAGGGCTTTTCGGTTCAGCTACGCCTTACAGGAAGTTGTAGGTGTAGTTGAAGATCAGACGTGTCTGGTCCTGGTCAGCCAGCGAGCTGGTGCCAGCGCCACGGTACACGCCATGACGCAGGCTGGTGCCCAGGCCTTTGAGCGGGCCTTGCTGGATCACGTAGTCGATCCGCGCATCGCGCTCCCACTCGCTGAAGGTGCCGTTGCCGTTGGCGTTCTTGCCGTCTTCACCCTTGAGGTACGAAACCGAGGCCTTCAGGCCCGGAACGCCCAAGCCGGCGAAGTCGTAGGCGTATTGACCGAAGGTGGTGTTTTCACCCGCCTTGGCGAACTGGTTGATCATGCTGTCGGTGAACAGGTAGAAGCTCGAGCCGCCCGCACCTTCGCCGACCAGGCTGCCCTGGTTCAGCCAGACAAAGCCGCCGTCGTCGTTGACGCGCTGGTGGCCCAACAGGAACGAGTTGCCGCCCAGGGTGTAGGTGAAGATCGCCGACCAGGTCTTGTTGTCGACCTGGCCCGGGGTGCTGGCATAGCCGCCGTTGTTGTTGAAGCGGTAGCCGGCCTGACCGTTCTTGCCATCGTTGCTGCTGTTGAACCAGCGCAGGTCGGTCTTGAACGACTGATCCTTGTCGATCTGATACAGGTGGGTCGCGCCCAGGAAGTGCTGTTTGTAGAAGTCTTCCAGGTTCGAGTAGTAGTACTGCAGGGTGAGGTCTTTGGTCAGCTTGTAGTCCAGACCACCGTAGCGGAACTTGTTGCTTTCCTCGGTACCACCGTTGACCGACAGACCGGTGTGGTTGCTCGACGCACGGCCCATGGCGTGGGTCAGCTGACCGGCGTTGATGGTCAGGTTGTCGATTTCCTTCGACTGGATGGTTGCACCCTCGAAGGTCTGTGGCAGCAGACGACCGTCGTTCGACACGAGGATCGGCAGGTTCGGTGCCAGCGCGCTACCGAAATGCGCTTCGGTCTTGGAGAAACGCGCCTTGGCGTTGCCGCCGATGCGAGCCCACTGATCGGCCGAACCGTCGCCATCGTCCGGGAAGAAGCCACCTTTGTGGTAGCCGCGGCCGCCATCGAGGTGAATACCCCACAGCGCTTGGGCGTCAACGCCGAAACCCACGGTGCCCTGGGTGAAGCCCGAGATGTAGTCGAGCTTGAAGCCCTGACCCGACTCACGCTGGTCCGGACGGACGGCGCCGTGAGCTTCACGGTTGTTGTTGTCGAAATACATGGTGCGCGAGCTGAGAGACAGTTTGCTGTCTTCAACGAAACCGGCAGCTGCTGCGTGTTGGGCGAAAACCCCCAGGGCGACGGCCATGGCCAGGCTGGACTTGTACATGAAATGCTCCTCTACGTTCTAATTTTTGTGCTTCTCAGTGGCTCGGTCTGCTGCCGGACTCACGTCGGTTGGCGATTAGCGCCAAAGCGTGACTGCGAAGTCAATCGTCACAGATCGTTTCGCGACTTTGGTCTAATACGCCGATTGCACTACAGAATAATGACAATCAGATAAAACCAGAATGATTGTTTGAACAATGGGTAAGATTTTTCTGGAATAACGTCGGAACGCTTTGACGATTCAGCACTAAGCAAGCTTTTTTATATGCCAGAAAATTTCCACCACGGGGACGTCTGCAGATGTGAAACGGGCGCTTGCAGGCCCGGGTAAAGGTCCCCTCACCGTCCCGTCTCACACACACTTCACGCCTAAGCTAATGACTAAAAGTTATTTATTTTTAGTTTCTTAGATCATTTAGCCTCATCAGCATTCCACCCCCGCCTGCTTGATGAGGAACACCCCATGATCGCCTTTAGCCCACTGCGCCTGTTCGCCACCCTTGCCTTGGCCAGTGCCAGCTGGATGGTGCAGGCGGCTGACCTGACCGTGGCGTACCAGACCACCGTCGACCCGGCCAAGGCTGCCCAGGCCGACGGCGCTTATGAAAAGGCCAGCCACGCCAGCATCGACTGGCGCAAGTTCGATAACGGCGCCGATGTGATCACCGCCGTGGCCTCCGGCGACGTACAGATTGGCTACCTGGGCTCCAGCCCACTGGCCGCCGCCGCCACCCGCAAGCTGCCGATCGAGACATTTCTCATTGCCACTCAGATCGGCGCCGGCGAAGCCCTGGTGGCACGCAGCGGCATCGACACACCGCAGGCGCTGATCGGCAAGAAAATCGCGGTGCCGTTCGTGTCCACCGGCCACTACAGCCTGCTCGCGGCGCTGAAGCACTGGGGCATCGACCCGGCCAAGGTGCAGATTCTCAACCTGGCCCCGCCCGCCATCATTGCCGCATGGAAACGCGGTGACATCGATGCCACCTACGTCTGGGACCCGGCCCTGGGTGTGGCCAAGGAAAACGGCAAGGTGCTGATCACCTCGGGTGAGCTGGCCAGCCAGGGCGCGCCGACCTTCGACGCGTGGATCGTGCGCAAGGACTTCGCGGCCAAACACCCCGAGGTGGTCAAGGCGTTCGCCAAAGTCACCCTCGACGCCTATGCCGACTACCGCCAGGACCCCAAGGCCTGGCTGGCCAAGCCCGACAACATCAGCAAGGTGGCGCGGCTGTCCGGCGCCAAGCCGGCGGACATCCCCGTGCTGCTCGAAGGCAACGTCTATCCGCTGGCCGCCGATCAGGCCACGGCCCTGGGCGCACCGACCACGCAAGCGCTGACCGACACCGCCACCTTCCTCAAGGAGCAGGGCAAGGTGGCCGCAGTACTACCGGATTACTCGCCCTACGTCAGCGCCCGGTTCCTGCCGCGCTGATCCACCCACCGACCGGAGCCGACCATGGCCTTGCTTGAACTGGCGCACGTCAGCGCCCGCTACTCACAAGCCGGCACGCCGGTGCTGGCCGACATCAACCTGAGCCTGGGGCCGCGCCAGTTGTTGGTCGCCCTTGGCCCGTCAGGCAGCGGCAAGACCTCGCTGCTGAACCTGATCGCCGGTTTCGTCGCCCCCAGTGCAGGGCGCATCACCCTGGATGACGTGCCGATCACGGGGCCGGGCGCCGAACGCGGGGTGGTGTTTCAGGCCCACGGCCTGCTGCCCTGGCAAGATGTGCTCGGCAACGTGGCCTTCGGCCTGGCGCTGGCCGGCGTGCCGCGCGCCGAGCGCGAGGCCAAGGCGCGGGAGATGCTGGCGTTGGTCGATCTGGCTGGGTTCGCCGAACGGCGTATCTGGCAGTTGTCGGGCGGGCAGCAACAGCGCGTCGGCCTGGCCCGCGCATTGGCCGCAGACCCTCGGCTGCTGCTGATGGACGAACCGTTCGGTGCGTTGGACGCCTTCACCCGTGAGCAGGTCCAGGAGCTGTTGCTGCAGATCTGGCAGCGCAGCGCAAAGCCGATCTTCCTGATCACCCACGACATCGAGGAAGCGGTGTTCCTGGCCACCGATCTGCTGCTGCTGGCGCCTGAACCCGGGCGCATCGTCGAGCGCCTGCAACTGGACTTCGGCCAGCGCTACGCGGCCGGCGAGCCGGCCCGCGCGATCAAGTCCGACCCGGCCTTCATTGCCACCCGCGAACACGTCCTGGCGCGGGTATTCGAACAACGCCTGGCCACCCGGCAACAGGAGCCTGCATGAACAGCCTCGACCTGCCGCTGCGCAGCCATCTCGCGACCCGATCGACCCCGGCGCTGCGCTCGCGCCGCGCCCTGCCCACCCGCTGGATCAGTGTCCTGACCCTGGCCAGCCTGCTGCTGGCCTGGTGGCTAGTGACCGCGGCGGGCTGGGTGGAACCGCTGTTCCTGCCCTCCCCGGGTGAAGTGCTGAGCGCAGCCCGACAGGTGCTCGGCCAAGGCTACATGGAGGCCAGCCTGTGGCAGCACCTGGGCGCGAGCCTCGGGCGCATCGGCGTGGCCTTGCTGCTGGCCACGCTGACGGCGATCCCGGTGGGCCTGGCCATCGGTCACAACCGTGTGGCACGAGGCATTCTCGACCCGTTGATCGAGTTCTACCGGCCCATTCCACCCCTGGCCTACCTGCCATTGATCGTCATCTGGTGCGGCATCGGCGAGCTGTCCAAGGTATTGCTGATCTACCTCGCCATCTTCGCCCCCATCGCCATTGCCACCGCCACGGGCGTGCGCAGTGTCGATCCGGTCCGGCTCCGGGCCGCGCAGTCGCTGGGCGCCACGCGCGGGCAACTGATCCGCCACGTGATTCTGCCCAGCGCCCTGCCCGACATTCTGACCGGCATTCGCATTGGCCTGGGTGTCGGCTGGTCGACGCTGGTGGCTGCCGAGCTGATCGCCGCCACCCGCGGGCTGGGCTTCATGGTGCAGTCGGCCGCGCAGTTCCTGGTCACCGATGTGGTGGTGCTGGGCATCGTGCTGATCGCGGCGATCGCGTTTGCCTTGGAAATGGGCCTGCGGGCCCTGCAACGGCGGCTGGTGCCCTGGCACGGCAACCTGCGCTGAATCACCGTCCACCACCGACCCTGGAGACTTTCATGAGCCTGACCATCACCCCCCTGGCACCGGCCCTGGGCGCGCACATCAGCGGCATCGACCTGGCCCAGCCCCTCGGCGCTACCCAGCGTGAGGCCATCGAGCAGGCGCTGTTGAACCATCAGGTGCTGTTCTTCCGTGATCAGCCGCTGACGCCCACCGAGCAAGCACGCTTCGCCGCGCAGTTCGGTGATCTGCACGTTCATCCCATCTATCCGAAAGTCGCCGACGTCCCGCAGGTGCTGATCCTCGACACCGCCGTCACCGATGTGCGCGACAACGCCATCTGGCACACCGACGTGACCTTCCTGCCCACCCCCGCGCTCGGCGCCGTGCTCACCGCCAAACAGGTGCCGGCCTATGGCGGCGACACGCTGTGGGCCAGCGGCATCGCCGCGTTCGAGGCGTTGTCGGCGCCGCTACGGGCGATGCTCGAAGGCCTGACGGCGACCCACGACTTCACTCACTCGTTTCCGCTGGAGCGCTTCGGCAGCACCGCCGAGGACCTGGCGCGCTGGGAGGCGACCCGCCGCGACTACCCGCCGCTGTCCCATCCGGTGGTGCGCACGCACCCGGTCAGCGGGCGCAAGGCGTTGTTCGTCAATGAAGGGTTCACTACGCGCATCAACGAGCTGCAAGCCTATGAAAGCGAAGCGCTGCTGAAGCTGCTGTTCGCCCACGCCACCCGTCCCGAGTTCAGCATCCGCTGGCGCTGGCAGGCCAACGACGTGGCCTTCTGGGATAACCGCGTCACCCAGCACTATGCGGTCGATGACTACCGGCCGCAGCGCCGGGTGATGCACCGCGCGACGATTCTGGGGGATGCGCCGTTCTGAGCCGGCGCAGGGAGGTGCCCAGGCCGTCGGGTGACGGGCCTGGGCGGCACGCTAGCGCACCATGTGCAGGAACTGCATGTGCCGTTCGTACTGGTCGAGGATGTCGTTGATGATCTGCTCCTTGCTGTAGCCGACCAGGTCGTAGTCCTGGCTGCCTTCGGACAAGTGCACCTCGGCGCGGTAGTAACGGCGGTTCTTCAGCTCTTGCGAGCCAATGCCGCCCAGGGCGAAGGACGGGGTGAAGTAACCGCGCATCTGCACCTGATAGATGAACGGCTGTTCCTCGCCATGGCCCACCTTGAGGCTGACATTGTCATGCGCCGGGTCGTCCTGGGTGATCAGCACCAGGCCTTTCTGCTCGAATACCTCGGTCACCTCCTCGATCGCCGGGCGCACCACGTCATCCATGAAGCGGTACACCTCATCGCGCGACGGGAAGTGCACCACCTGGCTCAAGCGCTGGCGCCAGCCGCCGCGACCGCGGCGGGACTGGGCAAACGGTGCCAGCGAATGCAACTGCGCGATACGCCGCTGCGATTCGAGGTGGAAGGCCTTGTGCAGCCCCCACATCATGCACAGCAGGATCAGCGAGAACGGCAGCGAGGTCAGCACCACCGCCGATTTCAGCGAGTCGATGCTGCCGGCGAACAGCAGGCTGATGGTCACCAGCGCGGTCATCGCGCCCCAGAAGATGCGCAGCCAGTTCGGGCCGTCTTCGTCGGCATCGCCGCCCTTGGCGGACAGGGTCGAGAGCACCACGGTGCCGGAGTCGGCCGAGGTGACGAAGAACACGAAGCTGATGAACACCGTGACGGCGATCACCGTCTTGCTCCAGGGGTAGGTTTCCAGCAGCAGATAGAGGCTCATCGACGGGTTGTCCAGGGCCGACTGGCCCAGGGCTGTCATGCCGTGGTTGATCACCTGGTCCAGCGCGCTGTTGCCGAAGATCGACATCCACGCCAGGGTGAAACCGAGCGGGATCAGCAGCACGCCGAAGACGAACTCGCGGATGGTACGGCCACGGGAAATGCGCGCGATGAACAGCCCCACGAACGGCGACCAGGCAATCCACCAGGCCCAGTAGAACACCGTCCAGCCGCCCAGCCAGTCGCGGTTCTCGCCATAGGCATAAACGTCGAAGCTCTTGCTTGGCAAGGCACCGAGGTAATCACCGACGTTCTGGATCAGGGTATTGAACAGGTGCTGGGTGGGGCCGGCGAACAGTACGAACAGCAGCAACGCGCAGGCCAGGAACAGGTTGATGTCCGACATCACCCGCACGCCCTTCTCCACACCCGCCACGGCCACGGCCACGGCGGCGCCCATCATCAGCACGATCAACGCCACCTGCACCCACTGGCTATGGCTGATGCCGAACAGGTAGTCGAGCCCGGAGTTCAGGTGCAGGACGCCAAAGCCCATGTCGGCGCCCAGGCCGAACACCGTGGCGATGATGCCGAAGCCATCCACCGCATAACCGATGGGGCCGTTGATGCGCTTGCCGATCAGCGGGTACAACGCCGAGCGCAAGGCCAGTGGCAGGTTGTGCCGGTAGGCGAAATACGCCAGGGCCATGCCGACGAAGGCGAATACGCCCCAGCCATGAAAACCCCAGTGCAGGAACAGGATCTGCATCGCCTGGCGCCCGGCTTCCACCGTGCCGCCCTCGCCTTGCGGCGGCATCAGCATGTGGGTCAGCGGTTCGGAGACACAGAAGAAGAACAGGGTGATGCTGATGCCGGCGGCAAACAGCATGCCCGCCCAGGACAGGTAGCTGAATTCGGGTTCGTCGTGGTCGGCACCGAGCTTGATCTTGCCGTAGCCCGACAAGGCGGTGACCACCACGAAGACCAGATACAGCGTCATGGCCAGCATGTAGTACCAGCCGACCGTATTGGCCGCCCAGTTCTGCGCTGCCAGCAACCAGTTGCCGGCAGCCTCCGGAAAGCTGATGACCGTCAGGCCGAACAGCAGAATGACGCTTGCCGCAAAGTAGAACACCGGCGGGTTCATGCGGGCTTTTTCAGGCGCGGAATCAGGCACTGATGCACTCATCACAGGTGCACCACGCAAGGGCTTGGAACGTTCGTAGTAGACAGGTTCAGCAAAGGCAATCCTCCCGTTGAACACCAGCAACAGACCAGCGTTTTTATATTGAACACACGTTCAAGTTAAACATGGATCGCAGGTCATTGCGAACCAGCCGGGCCGAACGGCATGGCGGATTCGCGGCTTGATGTGTGCTTCAGAGAGGTGCGTTGTCGGGCAAGTTCCGTGCTGCATGAGCGCCCCTGCAGACCCCGTCACACAGGGCCTGCAGTGGGCTGAAGCGGCTTAGCGGGTGCTGTCGCAGTCGAGCTGCAGGTTGGCCTGGGTGATGTTGCTCTCAGGCGGCACGCTGCGGGTCAGCCAGACGTTGCCGCCGATGATCGAACCCTGGCCGATGGTGATGCGCCCCAGGATCGTGGCGCCGGCATAGATCACCACGTCGTCTTCGACGATCGGGTGGCGCGGTTGGCCCTTGTGCAAGGTGCCCGACTCATCGGCCGTGAAGCGCTTGGCGCCCAGGGTCACGGCCTGATAGATGCGCACCCGTTCGCCGATGATGGCCGTCTCGCCGATCACCACACCCGTGCCGTGGTCGATGAAGAAGCCCGAGCCGATCTGCGCACCTGGGTGAATGTCGATGCCGGTAGCCGAGTGCGCCAGCTCCGAACCGATGCGTGCCAGTAATGGCAGCCCGGCACGGTACAGGTGGTGGGCCAGGCGGTGATGGATGATCGCCAGAATGCCCGGGTAGCACAGCAGCACCTCGTCGACGCTGCGCGCCGCCGGATCACCGTGGTAGGCCGCCAGTACGTCGGTGTCGAGCAGCACACGCAAGTGCGGCAGCTCGGCGGCGAATGCCTGAATCAGCGCCAGTGCATGGGCATCGGTGGTGGCGACGTCGGCATTTTCATGCCGCGCGGCGTAGCGCAGTTCCAGGCGCGCCTGGGTCAGCAGCGCCGTCAGCGCGGTATCGAGGGTGTGGCCGACGTAGAAGTCTTCGCTTTCTTCACGCAAGTCGACCGGCCCAAGACGCATGGGGAACAGCGCGCCACAGAGCAGCGCGAACACCTCGCCAATGGCTTCACGCGAGGGCAGCTCACGCCCGCCTTTCTCGCCGCTGCTGCGGCCGTTCTGGGTACGCCATTGCTCGCGGGCGCCGCGCAGGCCACTGACGATGGCCGGCAGCTGCCACTGGCTGGTCGAAGGGTGTTGGCTCACGGGGGTCTCCTGCCACAGGTCGGATCGGGGGAAAGGGCGAATGCTGGCATTTACTCTACGGCAATCCTGCACCGTCACAGAAGCGCTGATGTGCGCGCCTGTGGGCGATGCGCCATCAGGCTCTGCCTGAACAGCCGAGCGACCCGTTCAGCCGGTCTCTGGAAAACAGGTGGCGGCGCCTGGCGCGAAGGCTTAACCGGGGGCGCCCAGCCTGACCTTCATCGCCAACAGGCTCAGCCAGCACCTGGCGAACGCACGGGGCAGCGTTTCCTGGCCTACGCTAAGCAGCATTGGCGATTGGACAGGCCTCGTTCGGGCATAAGCAAAGACCCATTGCGTTTTTCCGGCTTTCGTACCCAGCGCTGTATCGTCGCCCGCCATACTCACCTCCATCACGCAGGGCTTCCCATGATCAGACTCGCCAAACCGTTTCTTACCGCTTCGCTCGCCCTGCTGCTGGGCGCTGGCTTGCTCGGCCAGGCCTGGGCAGGCGACCAGCTCAAGACCCTTCAGGAAAAAGGCGAGCTCAAGGTCGGGCTCGAAGGCACCTACCCGCCGTTCAGCTTCGCCGACGAGAGCGGCAAGCTGAGCGGCTTCGAGGTGGAGCTGTCCGAAGCCCTGGCCAAGCAGCTCGGCGTGAAGGTCAAGCTGCAACCTACGCCCTGGGACGGCATTCTTGCCGCGCTGGACTCCAGGCGACTGGACGTGGTGGTCAATCAGGTGACCATTTCGGACGAGCGCAGGAACAAGTATGACTTCTCCACGCCGTACACCATTTCCGGCATCCAGGCGCTGGTGCTGAAGAAGAACCTCGACAAGCTTGCCATCAACCACGCTGCTGACCTGGGCGGGAAAAAGGTCGGGGTCGGTCTGGGCACCAACTATGAACAGTGGTTGCGCAAGGAAGTGCCCACCGCAGATGTGCGCACCTACAACGACGATCCAGTGAAATTTCAGGACCTGAAAGTCGGCCGTATCGACGCCATTCTGATCGATCGCCTGGCCGCGCTGGAATACACCCGCAAAGCGCCCGACACCGCCCTGGCCGGCGAAGCGTTCTCGCGACTGGAATCGGGCATTGCCATCCGCAAGGGCGAGCCTGAATTGCTCGAAGCCGTGAACAAGGCGCTGGCTGCACTGAAGGCCGACGGCACCTTGACCGCGTTGTCACAGAAATACTTCGGGGCTGACGTCACGCAATGATCGAGAGCAGCCTGCAACTGGCCCTCGACTCGCTGCCGTTCCTGCTCAAGGGCGCGTACTTCACGGTCATCCTCAGTGTGGGCGGGATGTTCTTCGGACTGATCCTGGGTTTTGCGCTGGCACTGATGCGCCTGTCGCGGCTGTGGCCGGTCAGCTGGCTGGCGCGCCTGTACGTGTCGTTCTTTCGCGGCACGCCCCTGCTGGTGCAGCTGTTCTTGATCTACTACGGCCTGCCCCAGGTCGGCATCGAGCTGGACCCGGTGCCCGCCGCGCTGATCGGTTTCTCGCTGAACATGGCGGCCTATGCCTGTGAAATCCTGCGCGCGGCCATCGGTTCGATCGACAAGGGCCAATGGGAAGCCTGCGCCAGCATCGGCATGACGCGCGCCCAGGCGCTGCGCCGGGCGATCCTGCCGCAGGCCATGCGCACCGCCCTGCCGCCGCTGGGCAACAGCTTCATCTCACTGGTCAAGGACACCGCCCTGGCGGCCACCATTCAGGTCCCGGAGCTGTTTCGCCAGGCCCAACTCATCACCGCCCGCACCTTCGAGGTGTTCACGATGTACCTGGCCGCTGCGCTGATCTACTGGGTCCTGGCCAGCCTTCTGGCACACCTGCAGAACCGCCTTGAAGCACGGGCCAACCGCCATGACCTGGAGCCATGAGCATGATCGTCGTCGAAGGCCTGACCAAGCGTTTCAACGGCCAGACGGTGCTCGAAGGCATCGACCTGCACGTCAACGCTGGCGAAGTGGTTGCCATCATCGGGCCAAGCGGCTCGGGCAAAACCACCTTCCTGCGCTGCCTGAACCTGCTGGAAACCCCAGACGCGGGCAAGGTGCGCATCGGTTCGATCAGCATCGATGCCGACCGCCCGCTGAACAAGCAACAGGCTGCGATTCGTCAGTTGCGCCAGCAGGCCGGTTTCGTGTTCCAGAACTTCAACCTGTTCCCACACCGCACGGCCCTGGAAAACGTCATCGAGGGGCCGTTGGTGGTGAAGAAGATGCCCCGCGAGCAGGCGCTGAAGTTGGGCCAGGCGCTGTTGGCCAAGGTCGGCCTGGCGGGTAAGGAAAGTGCCTACCCGCGCCGGTTGTCAGGGGGGCAGCAACAACGTGTGGCGATAGCCCGGGCGCTGGCGATGGAGCCGCAGGTGATGCTGTTCGACGAGCCCACTTCGGCGCTGGACCCCGAACTGGTAGGTGAGGTATTGGCCACCATTCGCAGCCTTGCCGAGGAGCAGCGCACCTTGATCATCGTGACGCATGAAATGAGCTTTGCTCGCGATGTCGCGAACCGCGTGGTCTTTTTCGACAAGGGCGTGATCGTCGAACAGGGTGAGGCAAAAGCGCTGTTCGCCAACCCGAAAGAAGAACGGACCCGGCAGTTTCTGCGCAAGTTTCTGGGTACGGCGGCTTCGGAATAACGCGCCGGCGAGCCTGAGCGCCGGCTTCTATTCATATTCAAAAAAGCTATTTCATAAACATTTAACAACACATTAAGGTATATGGACCGGACCACCGGACCAGCAAACGTTTGTCGTCTTCACTCGAAGCGACTTATCCAATTTGTGAGGTACGCCATGGTTCCGGTCTTCCCTGCGCACACCGCCGGGGCATCGCGTGCAGCTACGGAGCGGCACTGATGTCCAGCCAAGCAAGCACTTCGTTCCACGTGGAACATGACGTTTCCCCGCCGCTGCTGCCGGCCAAGGTACTGCGAGATGATGCCGAGGCCGTGCAGGCAGCGCACGAGCTCGCTGCGGTGGCTCGCGTACAGGCCGCTTCTCGCGACCGCCAACGCGCTCTGCCCTGGGCTGAAATCGAGCACTTCACGGCCAGCGGTCTGGGTAGCATCAGCGTGCCGAAACAGTACGGCGGTCCGGACGTTTCCTTCGCCGCGATTGCCGAAGTGTTTCGGGTGATCAGCGCGGCTGACCCTGCCTTGGGGCAGATTCCACAGAACCAGTTCGGCATCCTTCAACTGCTTCGCCTGACCGCCACGCCCGCCCAGCAGGCACTGGTGTTCCGCAGCGTGCTGGACGGTGCGCGCATCGGTAACGCCGGCCCAGAGCGCGGCACCAAGGACACCCTTACGCTCAAGGCGCGCATTACCCGGCAGGGCGAGAGCTATCGCCTGAGCGGTGAAAAGTTCTATTCCACCGGCGCCTTGTTCGCCCATTGGGTCGCGGTGAAGGCGCTGGATGAACAGGGCCATACGCGCCTCGCGTTTGTGCGCCGTGGCAGCCCTGGGTTGCGCATCGTCGATGACTGGTCAGGCTTCGGCCAGCGCACCACGGCCAGCGGCACGGTGTTGCTGGATGAGGTGCCGGTGGACGCCGAACGGGTCATCGACACCGGTCGCCAGCGCGAGGTGCCGAACATCCAGGGCGCCGCCTCGCAGCTGATTCAGGCCGCCATCGATGCCGGTATCGCCGAAGCGGCCATCGACGAGGCCATCACCTTCGTGCGTGAGAAATCCCGACCGTGGATCGACGCCAATGTGCAGCGCGCCAGCGACGACCCTTACGTGATCGCCGACGTCGGTCGCCTGAAGCTGGAGCTGCACGCCGCCCAGGCGCTGCTGCGCAAGGCTGCGCGGGTGCTCGATGAGGTCAACCGTGCCCCCATCGATGCCACCGCCGCAGCGCGGGCCTCGATTGCCGTGGCAGAGGCCAAGGTGCTGACCACCGAGATCGCCCTGCAGGCCAGCGAGAAGCTGTTCGAGCTGGCCGGCAGCCGCGCGACCCTGGCCGAGTTCAACCTCGACCGGCACTGGCGCAATGCCCGGGTGCACACCCTGCATGACCCCGTGCGCTGGAAGTACCACGCGGTGGGCGCCTATTACCTGAACGGCGCACTACCTGCCCGACATTCCTGGATTTGAGGGACGTGGCTGTGGCGTTGGTGGCGATCAGGGCCGTTTTCAAAACCTCGCTCGCAGCGCTTCGCCGATGCCTCAGCACGACACCCGGCAGGCGTCTGCCACACGGCGTCGCGCTGTCGCGCACAGCACGGGTTGAGTGAGGGCGCGACCGCTTCGCCGCTCCAGTCAGCCGCAAAGGCCACCCCAGGCCTGCATGCAATGGGCTTCATCGCAATCCACATTCATAGGCAGCGTCCAAGCCGCTGGAGAAACACCATGACCACATCGATCATCACCAGCGACCGCCAGGCCTTGGACGTCGCTGAACACATCGCCCAGCAGCTGCACACCGGCAGCGCCGAGCGCGATCGCGAACGCCGCCTGCCGCATGCCGAGCTGGCGCAGTTCAGCCGCTCCGGCCTGTGGGCCATCAGCGTGCCCAAGGCCTTTGGCGGTGCAGGCGTGTCCAACGTCACCCTGGCGCAGGTCATTGCCCGCATCGCCCAGGCCGATGCCTCGCTCGGGCAGATCCCGCAGAACCATTTCTATGCCCTGGAGGTGCTGCGTATCAACGGCACCCAAGCGCAGCAACAGCGCCTGTATGCCGAGGTCCTGGCCGGTCGGCGCTTCGGCAACGCCCTGGCCGAGCTGGGCACCAAGACCGCCCATGACCGTACCACCCGCCTCACCCGCGACGGCGCCGGCTACCGCATCGATGGCCGCAAGTTCTACGCCACCGGCGCGCTGTATGCCCAACGTATTCCTACCTCGGTGATCGATGAGCAAGGCCAGCAGCAACTGGCCTTCGTCCCGGCCGACAGCTTGGGCCTGCAGGTGATCGACGACTGGAGCGGCTTTGGCCAGCGCACCACCGGCAGCGGCTCGGTGCAGTTCGAGCACGTCTACATCGACGCCGACGACGTGGTGCCATTCCAGAGCGCCTTCGAGCGGCCGACCCCCGTCGGCCCGCTGGCGCAGATTCTTCATGCGGCCATCGATACCGGCATCGCCCGCGCCGCCTTCGAGGACGCTCGGCAGTTCATCCGCACGCGCAGCCGTCCCTGGATCGATTCCCAGGTCGACAAGGCCAGCGACGACCCCCTGACCTTGAAAAGCATCGGCCACCTGGCGATTCGTCTGCACGCTGCCGAAGCACTGCTGGAACGGGCCGGCGAAGCCCTCGACCGCGCCCAGGTGCAGAGCACGGCCGAAACCGTCGCAGCCGCCTCCATCGCCGTTGCCGAAGCCCGTGCCCTGAGCACTGAAATCTCCCTGGCCGCTGGCACCACGCTGTTCGAGCTGGCCGGCAGCCAGGCCACCCTGGCCGAGCACAACCTCGACCGCCACTGGCGCAACGCCCGCGTGCACACCCTGCATGACCCGGTGCGCTGGAAATACCACGCCATCGGCAACTACTACCTCAACGACGAGCTGCCGCCGCGCCGGGGGACGATCTGATGGCCAGGCACATCCTGCTCAACGCCTTCAACATGAACTGCATCGGCCACATCAACCACGGCCTGTGGACACATCCTCGGGACACCTCGACCCAGTACAAGACCCTCGCCTACTGGACCGACCTCGCTCGCCTGCTGGAGCGCGGATTGTTCGACGGGCTGTTCATCGCGGACATCGTCGGCACCTACGACGTCTACGGCCGTTCGGTGGACGTGCCGCTCAAGGAAGCGATCCAGCTGCCTGTCAACGACCCGCTGCTGCTGGTCTCGGCCATGGCCGCCGTGACCCGCCACCTGGGCTTCGGCCTCACCGCCAACCTCACCTACGAGCCGCCGTACCTGTTCGCCCGCAGACTTTCGACCCTCGACCACCTGAGCAACGGTCGGGTCGGCTGGAACATCGTCACCGGCTACCTCGACAGTGCCGCCCAGGCCATGGGCCTGACGCAGCAGCCGGCGCACGACCGGCGCTATGACCAGGCCGATGAATACCTGCAGGTGCTGTACAAGCTGCTCGAAGGCAGCTGGGCGGACGACGCAGTGGTCAACGACCGGGAGCAGCGGGTGTATGCCGACCCCGCCAAGGTGCGCAAGGTGCACCATCAAGGCGAGTTCTACACAGTGCACGGCTATCACCTGTGCGAGCCCTCGCCGCAGCGCACGCCGGTGCTGTACCAGGCCGGCACGTCTTCACGCGGCCTGGCGTTCGCTGGCAGCCATGCCGAGTGCGTGTTCATCGGCGGCCAGGACAAGAGCGCCGTGCGCGCCCAGGTCGACAACATTCGCGCCGCTGCCCAGGCTGCCGGGCGTGACCCACAGGCGGTGAAGGTGTTCATCGGCATCACCGTGGTCGTCGCAGCCACCGAGCAGCAGGCCCAGGCCAAGCACGCCGAGTACTTGCGCCATGCCAGCCCGGAAGCGGGCGTGGCGCATTTTGCCGCCTCCACCGGCATCGACTTCGCTGCCTATGAACTGGACCAGCCCATCGCAGCCGGCCCTGGCAATGCGATCCAGTCCGCCACGCGCCAGCTGCAGGACAACGCCTGGACCCGGCGTCGCCTGTTGCAGCAGCACGCGCTGGGCGGGCGCTACGTCACAGTGGTCGGTGACCCCGAGCAGGTTGCCGAGCAACTGATCGCCTGGATCGACGACACCGGCCTGGACGGTTTCAACCTGACCCGCACGGTCACCCCGGAAAGCTACGAGGACTTCATCGACCTGGTCGTCCCGCAACTGCAGCAGCGCGGGCGCTACAAGACCGCCTACGCCGAGGGCACGTTGCGCGAAAAGCTGTTCGACACCGAGCACCCGCACTTGCCCGCCGACCATCCCGGCTCGGCCTATCGCCACACCCCTGCCCCGACTGGAGTCCTGCGCCATGCGTGAAAAACTGATCCGGCCCGTCGCGGCCATTGCCCTGGCCCTCGGCCTGTCCACCAACGCGCTGGGTGCAGAACCCTTGAAGGTCGGCACCACGGCCGCCTTCGCCATCCCGCTGGAAGCCGCCGTTGAAGAGGCGCACAAGCAGGGCCTTGAAGTGAAACTGATCGAGTTCAGTGACTGGATCGCGCCCAACGTCAGCCTCAACAGCGGCGACATCGACGTGAACTACTTCCAGCACGTGCCGTTCCTGGAAAACGCCAAGGCCGCCGCCGGCTTCGACCTGACGCCTTATGCGCCGGGGATCATCAACAACGTCGGCCTGTACTCCAAGCACTACCGCACCTTCGATGCGCTGCCCGAAGGCGCAACCGTGGCCATTGCCAACGACCCGATCAACAGCGGTCGCGGCCTGCAACTGCTGGCCAGGGCGGGCCTGATCACTCTCAAGCCGGGCGTCGGCTACAAGGCCAGCGAAGACGACATCATCGCCAACCCGAAAAAGCTGAAAATCCTCCAGGTCGAGGCCGTGCAACTGGTGCGCGCCTACGACGACGCGGACCTGGTGCAGGGCTACCCGGCGTACATCCGCCTGGCCAACAGCTTCGATGCCACCTCGGCGCTGCTGTTCGATGGGCTGGAGAACAAGGAGTACGTGATCCAGTTCGTCATCCGCCCGCAAACCAGGGATGACCCGCGCCTGGCCAGGTTCGTCGACATCTACCAGCACTCGCCTGCCGTGCGCGCCGCGCTGAACAAGGCCCACGGCAGCCTGTACCAAGCCGGTTGGGAGGGCTGACATGAGCAAGGCCACGGCGCTCAAGGCGCCCCTCGTACCTCCTTCTCCTGCGCGGGCCGACGAGCCGGCCACGCACCCAGGCGACCGCCCCGCGCATATCCATTTCCTCGGCCTGGGCAAGACCTACCCCGGCCAGGCACACCCGGCGCTGCACGGCATCGACCTGAGCATCCGCCGCGGCGAGATCTTCGGCATCATCGGCCGCAGCGGCGCCGGCAAGTCGTCGCTGCTGCGCACCATCAACCGCCTGGAGCAACCCAGCCACGGCCGGGTGCTCATCGATCAGGTCGACATCGCGCCGTTCGATGAAGACCAGCTGGTTGCGCTGCGCCGACGCATCGGCATGATCTTCCAGCACTTCAACCTGATGTCCGCCAAGACCGTCTGGCAGAACGTCGAGCTGCCGCTGAAGGTCGCCGGCGTGGCCAAGGCCGAGCGCCAGCGCAAGGTGCGCGAGTTGCTCGCACTGGTCGGCCTCGAGGATAAGCACCCTGTGTACCCGGCGCAGTTGTCGGGCGGGCAGAAGCAGCGGGTCGGCATTGCGCGCGCACTGGTGCATGATCCGCAGGTCTTGCTGTGCGACGAAGCCACCTCGGCGCTGGACCCGGAGACCACGGCATCGATCCTCGAACTGCTGCGCGACATCAATCGACGCCTGGGCCTGACCGTGGTGCTGATCACCCACGAGATGGCAGTGATCCGGGATATCTGCCACCGGGTGGTGGTGCTCGAGCGGGGTGAGATCGTGGAACAGGGCGAGGTCTGGCGGGTGTTCGGCACGCCACGCCATGCGGTGACCCGGACCCTGCTGGCACCGTTGCAGGCCCGGCTGCCGGACGCACTGCAAGCCACACTGCGGGCCAGCCCGATCAGCCGCAACAGCGCCGTGGTGCTCAAGCTCACGGTGCTGGGTGAACCGGCGCTGTCGGAGCTGTTCGCCGACCTCGGCGGACGCGTACGGCTGCTGCAGGGCGGTGTAGAGACCATCGGCGAGCACGCGCTGGGGCAGTTGATCCTTTCGGTGCAAGGCGCGCCACACGATACCGCGCAACTGCTGGAACGCGCCGGCCGCTGGGCCGAACAGGTGGAGGTGCTTGGCCATGTGGTTTGATCGCTTGCTGCAAGGCTTGCTCGACACCCTGCTGATGGTCGGTGTGTCCTCGCTGATCGCGTTGCTGCTGGGCGTGCCGATGGCCGTGCTGCTGGTCACCAGTGACAAGGGCGGGATCTTTGCCGCGCCGTTGCTCAACCGGGTGCTGGGCGCCTTCGTCAACCTGTTCCGCTCGATACCGTTCCTCATCCTGATGGTGGCGCTGATCCCCTTCACGCGCCTGGTGGTGGGCACCACCTACGGGGTGTGGGCGGCCGTGGTGCCGCTGACCATCGCTGCCACACCGTTCTTTGCGCGCATTGCCGAGGTCAGCTTGCGCGAGGTCGATCACGGGCTGGTGGAGGCGGCGCAGGCCATGGGCTGCCGGCGCTGGCACATCGTCTGGCATGTGCTGCTGCCTGAAGCGCTGCCAGGGATCGTCGGCGGCTTCACCATCACCCTGGTGACGCTGATCAACTCCTCGGCCATGGCCGGAGCGATTGGCGCCGGGGGGCTGGGCGACATCGCCTATCGGTATGGGTACCAGCGCTTCGACAGCCAGATCATGCTCACCGTGATCGCCATGCTGGTGGTATTGGTGGCGGTGATCCAGCTGGGTGGAGATCGCCTGGCGAGGGGGCTGAACAAGCGCTGAGGTGGGCCGCTCCACAGGGGGTGCGTTGGGCTGCCGAAGTGTAGAAAAGCGCGGTCGATGTAGGAGCGACTTCAGTCGCGATGGCCGGCAAAGCCGGCCCGATCCAGGCGCCGCGCAATAGCAGGTAAATGGAGGCTGCAGCCTTGGGGCTGCTGCGCAGCCCATCGCGGCTAACCGGAGCGCCGGACCGGCCACTCCTACAGGGGGTGCGTTGGGCTGCCGAAGTGTAGAAAAGCGTGGTCGGTGTCGGAGCGGCCGGTCCGGCGCTCCGGTCACCCCCACGCCAACGCGTCAGCCGGCACCGGCCGCCCGAACCAGTAGCCCTGGCCCAGCTGGCAGCCTTGCTCCAGCAGGAACCGAGCTTGCTCGGCCTGCTCGATACCCTCGGCGTGCACCTGCATGCCCATGCTGCGGGCCAGGGCGATGATCACGCGAACGATGGCGATGTCATCGTCGTCATCCGGCAACCCGGCGACGAAGCCCTGGTCGATTTTCAGCTTCTGCACCGGCAGCCGCTTGAGCCGTAGCAGCGAGGAATAGCCGGTGCCGAAATCATCGATCGCCAGGCGCAGGCCCAGCTCGCGCAACCGGTGCAGTTGCTCGAGCGAGACTTCCGGGTCGTCCATCACCGCGCTTTCCGTGACTTCCACTTCAAGCAAGGCCGGGTCCATGCCGGTCTCGGCCAGCACCTGGGCGACGTCCAGGTACAGGCCGCGCTGGCTGAACAGTCGGCTGGAGATGTTCACCGCCACGAACGCCAGCGCGCGGCCTTCAGCCTGCCAGCGCATCATCTGACTGCAGGCCTGGCGCAGCACCCAGAGGTCGATTTCACCGATCAGGCCCGTGCGTTCGGCAATGGGAATGAACTCGCCCGGCGGCACCAGGCCGCGCTCGGGATGCTCCCAGCGGACCAGGGTTTCCACCCCCACCATCATGCCGCTGGCCAGGTCGTGCACCGGCTGGAAGTACACGCGCAGTTCATTCTGCTCAAGCGCCCTGCGCAGCTCGCCCGCCGTTTCCACCCGGTGCTGGGCATGCGCCGTGAGCTCTTCGGTATACAGCGCGTAGTCGGCACGGCCATTGGCCTTGGCCTTGAACAGCGCCGAATCGGCATTGCGCAGCAATTGCTCGCCGGTCTGCGCGTCGTTGGGGAACAGGCTGATGCCGATGCTGACACTGATGAACAGGCGGTGGCCTTCGAAGGTGAAGGGCTCCTTCATGTGCTCGATGACGTCTCGGGCCAGGCTGGCAGCCTCGCCGACGTGCGGGCAGCGTTCGAGCAACACGCCGAACTCATCGCCGCCCAGGCGCGCCAGGGTCACCCCGGCACCCAGCCAGTGGCTCAGGCGTTCAGCGACGCGCTTGAGCAACTGATCGCCGAGGGTATGCCCCAGGCCGTCGTTGATACTCTGGAAATGATCGAGGTCCATCAACAGCAGTGCGCAACCGCGCTTGTGAGATTGCGCGGTGCTCAGCGCCTGTTCGACACGGTCATTGAACAGCAGGCGATTGGGCAGCCCGGTGAGCGGATCGTGGTGGGCCAGGTAGGCCAGTTCCTGCTCGGAGTGCTTGATGGCGCTGATGTCACTGAACACCGCCACATAGTGGCTGACCTCGCCCTGGTCATCCTGGATGGCGCGGATGGTCTGCCACTGCGGATAGATTTCGCCGCGCTTGCGCCGGTTCCAGATTTCGCCGCTCCACTCGCCGGTCTGCGACAGCGAGGTGTAGATCTGCCGATAGAAATCCGGCCCGTGATGGCCAGACTTGAACTTGCTGGGCCGCTGGCCGAGCACTTCGTCCTGCCGATAACCGGTGATGCGCATGAAGGCCCGGTTGACGTGCACGATCAGGCCATGGCGATCGGTGACCAGCACCCCTTCCAGGGTGGTGTCGAAGACCGCCTCGGCCATGCGCAGACGCTCGCGGTCCTGCTGGCGCCGGCGCGTGCCCACCCCGATGAAACCGAGCAACCGGGCCCGGGTGACGAAGATCAGCACAGCGCTTGCCAGGACCCAGACCAGCGCACTCAGTTGGCGACCCATGGCCATGGCCACCGGATCATCGAACAGGTGCTCCAGCACCCGCCCGGCCACGACCAGCCAGAGAATCGAGAGCACCACATACAGCGCAGCCATGCGCAAGGCGTCGCGAGCAGAAACAGACATAACGGGTGAGTCAGACCAAATTGAATGAAGCGGCAGTATAAAGGCACAACGCTTTCATGGCTGCTTGCAGGGAAGCGCCGGCCGCTTTTTTTAACAGGCGAACGTTCTTTGCATACTTGAACTAATTCCAAGCAAATTACTCACATATTCACATCGCTTCAGTGGCGGGCCGGGTTGCGCCGCACGCTCATCGCAACCCGACGATCCGTACCGATGACCAAGAATTCCGACTCGCCGCCGTTCGATACCTCCTCGCCAGACACTGCCCAAACCCTGCTCGCCTTGCTCCATGCCCAAGCCGAAGTTGCCCGGCTGAGCGAGCGCGATCAACTGTTCAGCACACTGCTCGAAAGCGTCAATGCCGCACTCTGGGCGTTCGACTGGGAGACCCGTCGGGTGCTCTATGTGAGCCCGGCTTACGAACGCATCTTCGGTCGTTCGCCAGCCCTGGTCATGGCGGACTTCAGCGAGTGGCGCGACGCCGTCTACCCCGATGACCTGGCCTACGCCGAACGCAGCCTGGGCGACGTGTTGCTGACCGGCGCCGTGGAAGACCGCGAGTACCGCATCATCAACGCCGCAGGCGAGGTGCGCTGGCTCAGCGACAAGTGCTTCCTCAAGCAACCGAGCGAAGGCGATCAGCGGGTCATCATCGTCGGCATTGCCGAAGACATCACCGAGAAGAAGCAGCTCGAAAGCGAGCTGCAGCGTTTGGCAACCATCGATGTGCTGACCCAGAGCAGCAACCGCCGGCACTTCTTCGAGTGTGCTCACCAGGCCTTTGAAGAGGCCTGCGCCGATGACACACCGCTGTCATTCCTGCTGCTCGACATCGACGACTTCAAGCAGATCAACGACAGCTACGGGCACCAGGAAGGCGACCAGGTGCTGCAACGCATCGCCGACAGCGGCAAGAACGCGCTGCGCCGCGGGGACCTGTTCGGGCGCATTGGTGGCGAAGAGTTTGCGGCCGTGTTTCCTGGCTGCACTGCCGAGGTCGCCGAACAGATCGCCGAGCGTCTGCAACGGGAAATCCAGCGCCTGAGCTTCAACCATGGCCAGAAGATGTATCGGGTGACCGTCAGCCAGGGGCTCACTGGCCGGGTCGAGAGTGATGAGGTGCTGGACACCTTGTTCGCCCGCGCCGACGAGGCGATGTATCAGGCAAAGCGTCAGGGCAAGAACCAGATCGTGCAGGGCTAGCGCCCCGCCCCGTCAGCGGCTCAGACAGTTATCATCCCAGCCCATTTGCCATGGCTACAGCCAGATCGCCAGCCGCGTTCGAAGCGCCGCGTGCGGCTTGCTCACCCACAGTGCGCCCAAACAAAAACCCGCCGAGGCGGGTTTTCGTTCGTTACGCGTTACCGGGTTCAGGCGAGTTCAGCGAAGCACTCTTCGATGATGGCCAGGCCTTTGTCCAGCAGCGCATCTTCGGCGGTCAGCGGAACCAGGATCCGCAGGACGTTGCCGTAGGTGCCGCACGACAGCAGGATCAGGCCCTTGTCACGCGCCTTGGCGACCACTTGGGCGACCGCAGCAGCGTTCGGCGTGTGAGTGCCTTTCTCGAACACTTCCACGGCGATCATCGAACCCAGACCACGGACATCACCGATGATCGGGTGCTTCTGCTGCATGGCGCGCAGGGCAGTGGTCAGGTGCTCGCCCACAGCCTTGCTGCGCTCCAGCAACTTCTCTTCCTCGAACACTTCGATCACGGCCAGGGCCGCGGCACAGGCGATTGGCGAGCCGGCGTAGGTGCCGCCCAGGCCACCTGGGGCGATGGCGTCCATGTACTCGGCCTTGCCGCACACACCGGCCAGCGGGAAGCCGCCGGCGATGGATTTGGCGAAGGTGGTCAGGTCAGGCGCGACGCCCATCTGTTCCATGGCGAAGAAGGTGCCGGTACGGCCAGCGCCGGTCTGCACTTCGTCAGCGATCAGCAGGATGCCGTGCTGGTCGCACAGCGCGCGCAGGCGCTTCATCAGCTCGACAGGCGCTGGCAGGAAGCCGCCTTCGCCTTGGACCGGCTCCAGGATGATGGCAGCGATGTCTTTAGGCTCGGCATCGTTCTTGAAGATGCGCTCGACCGACGCGATGGCTTCATCGACGCTCACGCCGTGCAGCTCGTTGGGGAACAGCGCGCGGAACACGCCGCCTGGCATCAGGCCCATGCCTGCGGAGTACGGCACGACTTTGCCGGTCAGGCCCAGGGTCATCATGGTGCGACCGTGGTAGGCGCCGGTGAAGGCAATCACGCCAGCGCGGCCAGTGGCGGCACGGGCGATCTTCACGGCGTTTTCGACGGCTTCGGAGCCGGTGGAAACCAGCAGGGTCTTCTTGGCGAAGTCACCCGGAACCAGCGCGTTGATCTTCTCGCACACTTCCACGTAGGGCTCGTAGGCCAGGACCTGGAAGCAGGTGTGACTGACCTTGGTCAGCTGTTCCTGAACGGCGGCAACAACTTTAGGGTGCAGGTGGCCGGTGTTGAGTACGGCGATGCCGCCAGCGAAGTCGATCAGTTCGCGGCCTTCAACGTCGATCACGGTAGCGTTCTTCGCGCTTTCCACGAAGATCGGGTGAATCTGGCCAACGCCACGTGGGACGGCGGCGACACGACGTTGCATCAAGGATTCGTTGGTCTTGCTCATAATGCCCTCTTTGGCGCCCAATTCAGGGGGCGCGTATCGGGGGAGGCTCAGGCAGCGGCGAACAGTATTCGTTGATCGACTGTCGCATGCGCCCTGGCCACCAGGTACTGCACGGTCAAAAAAGCCAGCGAGGCGTCGCTCTCGCGCCCCGCTGGCAGAGGTAATGCTTTCAGTGCATCAGATGCTGAGGCACAGGTACTTGATTTCGAGGTAGTCCTCGATGCCGTACTTGGAGCCTTCGCGGCCCAGGCCCGAGGCCTTGATGCCGCCGAACGGCGCCACTTCGTTGGAAATCAGACCGGTGTTGATACCCACCATGCCGTATTCCAGCGCCTCGGCGACACGGAACACACGGCTCATGTCACGGGCGTAGAAGTACGAGGCCAGACCGAACTCGGTGTCGTTGGACATGGCGATGACTTCGGCTTCGTCTTTGAAGCGGAACAGCGGCGCCAGTGGGCCGAAGGTTTCTTCCTTGGCCACGGCTGCTGTTTTCGGCACGTCGACCAGAATGGTCGGCTCGAAGAAGTTGCCTTCGATCAGCTTGCCGCCCGACAGCACCTTGGCGCCCTTGGAGACCGCATCTTCGATGTGTTCCTGGACCTTGGCCACGGCTTTGTGGTCGATCAACGGGCCGGTGGTGGTGCCTTCTTCCAGACCGTTGCCGATCTTCAGCTTGCCCACGGCAACCTTGAGCTTCTCGGCGAAGGCGTCGTAGACGCCATCCTGCACGTAGATACGGTTGGCGCAGACGCAGGTCTGACCATTGTTGCGGTACTTGGAGATGATCGCGCCTTCGACGGCCTTATCCAGGTCGGCGTCGTCGAACACGATGAACGGCGCGTTGCCGCCCAGCTCCAGGGAAACCTTCTTGATGTCCTTGGCGCATTCCTGCATCAGCTGACGACCGATTTCGGTCGAGCCGGTGAAGGACAGCTTGCGCACCAGGCTGTTGCTGGTCAGCTCGCCGCCGACTTCGCCCGCACTGCCGGTGACCACGCTCAGCACACCCTCAGGGATGCCGGCACGGGTGGCCAGTTCAACCAGCGCCAACGCCGAGAACGGGGTTTGCGAGGCAGGCTTGAGCACCATGGTGCAACCGGCGGCCAGGGCCGGACCGGCTTTACGGGTGATCATCGCGGCCGGGAAGTTCCACGGGGTGATGGCCGCAGTAACGCCGATCGGCTGCTTGATGACGATCAGGCGCTTGTCGGGCTGGTGGCCCGGAATGGTGTCGCCGTAGACGCGCTTGGCTTCTTCGGCGAACCATTCGATGAACGAAGCGGCGTAGGCGATTTCGCCTTTGGCTTCGGCCAGCGGCTTGCCTTGCTCGGTGGTCATCAGGCGAGCCAGGTCGTCCTGGTTCTCGATCATCAGTTCGAACCAGCGACGCAGCTTGTTGGAACGCTCTTTGGCCGTCAGTGCACGCCAGGCGGGCAGCGCCTTGTCGGCGGCCTCGATGGCGCGGCGGGTTTCGGCGGTGCCCATCTTCGGCACGGTGCCGATGACTTCACCGGTCGCCGGGTTGGTCACGTTGAGGGTCTGGCCATTGTCCGCATCCAGCCACTGACCATTGATGAAGGCCTGCTGACGGAACAACTGAGCGTCTTTGAGCTGCATGTCGACTTCCCGGATTGTTGATTGTGGAAAAAACGCCCAATGCGGAGCATCGGGCGTTTGAAATCTCAAACGAATGCTAAGCGGCTGCCGGGGTATAGGACAATAGCCTGTTCAGAAAAAAGAACGCGGCCTGTCTTATTCCCCGATTGCCGCCTTGTAGCCCTCGGCATCGAGCAGCGTGCCGAGATCCACGCTACCGCTCGGCTTGAGCTTGAAGATCCAGGCCTCGTAAGGGGTTTCGTTGAGCTGCTCAGGGCTGTCGGCCAGCGTTTCGTTGACCGCAATGACTTCCCCGGCAACCGGCGAGTAGATATCCGAAGCCGCCTTCACCGATTCGACCACACCTGCCGCATCGCCCGCCGCGAACACTTTGCCTACCTCGGCCAGCTCCACGAACACCACATCCCCCAGCGCTTCCTGAGCGTGGTCACTGATACCCACGGTGACCGTGCCATCGGCCTCCAGACGTGCCCACTCGTGACTTTCGGCAAAACGTAAATCAGCAGGGATATTGCTCATCGTGTGTGTTCCTCGATTAGGCTCGGCGGTGGGTCCGCCGTGGTTGTGTTCAGATCAGGATCTTGCCATGGCGCACGAAGGTCGGCTTGACCACGCGTACCGGGTACCACTTGCCGCGGATTTCGACCTCGGCACGCTCGCCGGTGGCGATGGGCAGCCGAGCCAGGGCAATGGACTTGCTCAACGTAGGGGAGAAACTACCACTGGTGATCTCCCCTTCGCCAACCCCTGCGACACGAACCACCTGATGCGCGCGCAGTACGCCGCGCTCTTCGAGCACCAGACCGACGAGTTTTTCCTGCACGCCCCGGTCGATTTCCGCCAGCAGCCCGGCGCGGCCGATGAAGTCGCGGCTGGCCGGCTCCCAGGCAATGCTGGCGTCAAGGTTGGAGGTAAGCGGCGTGTGCGTCTCGTCGATGTCCTGGCCATAGAGGTTCATGCCGGCTTCCAGGCGCAGCGTGTCGCGAGCGCCCAGGCCGCTGGGGGCGATGCCCGCGCCGACCAGATCGTAGAAGAAGCCGGGGGCCTGGGCGGCTGGCAACATCAGCTCGAGCCCGTCTTCGCCGGTGTAGCCGGTGCGCGCGATGAACCAGTCGCCATCGGCCACGCCCTGGAACGGACGCAATTGCCGGATCAGGTTGGCGCGCGCGGTGCTCAGCAATTCGGCGACCTTGTCGCGGGCATGTGGCCCCTGAATCGCCAGGATGGCCAGCTCCGGACGTGGCTGGATCTGCACGTCGAAGGTTCCGCTGTGCCGGTTGAGCCAGGCGATGACCTTTTCGCGGGTGGCGGCATTGGCCACCAGACGGTAGCCGCCGGCAGTGCGGTAGATGATGAGGTCGTCGATCACAGCGCCCTGCTCATTGAGCATGGGGCTGTACAGGGCATTGCCGGGCGCTTCCAGGCGCGCAACGTCGTTGGCCATCAGGTGCTGCAGGCAGGCCATGGCATCGACACCGTCGACATCGACCACGGTCATGTGCGAGACGTCGAACACACCGCAATCACTGCGAACCTGATGGTGCTCCTCCACTTGCGAACCGTAGTGCAGGGGCATGTCCCAGCCACCGAAGTCGACCATCTTGGCGCCGAGGGCCAAGTGCAGGTCATACAGGGGTGTACGCTGTCCCATGGGTTTCTCCTTGCGGGCGTGGCGAGGCAACGGCGCGTGGTGACGTTGAATCGTTAGCCACTTTTGTAGGACGCGCCGCTGCGAATGCCGCGCATTGTAGCCGCATGGGGGCAGGCTGGCACCCTTAGCGGGTTGCCCCTGGCGCCCGTGCGGACCGTCGGATCAAGCCGATCACCGGCACGAGGCCGACCAGCACCAGCGTCAGCGCCGGGAGCGAGGCACGCGCCCATTCACCTTCACTGGTCATCTCGAAAACCCGCACCGCCAGGGTGTCCCAACCGAACGGGCGCATCAGCAGCGTTGCCGGCATTTCCTTGATCACGTCGACGAACACCAGCAACGCCGCGCTCAGGGTGCCGGGCACCAGCAACGGCAGGTAGACCCTGATGAACAGCCCTGCGCCGCCGACCCCCAGGCTGCGCGACGCCTCGGGCAACGATGGCCGGATACGCGCCAGCGTGCTTTCCAGCGGGCCGTAGGCGACCGCCATGAAACGCACCAGGTAGGCCAGCAGCAAGGCCCACAGGCTGCCCAGCAGCAGCGGTTTGCCAGCGCCGCCCAGCCACTGCGACAGCGGGATGACCAGGCGGTTGTCGAGGTAGCTGAAGGCGAGCATCAGCGACACGGCCAGCACCGAGCCCGGCAAGGCATAGCCCAGGTTGGCCAGCCCCACCCCGCTGCGGATCATCGAGGTGGGCGCCTGGCGCCGGGCGAAGGCCAGGCACAGCGCCACGCTGACCGTGACCAACGCAGCCGTCCCGCCGAGTGTCAGTGTGTGCAGCACCAGGCCCAGGTAACGCTCGTCCAGGTCGTGCCGGCCGCGCTGCCAGAACCAGGCCAGCAGCTGCAGCAGCGGGATCACGAACGCGCAGGCGAACACCAGCAGGCACCAGGTCGTGGCGGCCAGGGCCTTGATCCCCTGCAAGCGATACAGCGGCTGCGTGCGCCCCCGCTCGTTACCCGCGCGCGCAGC
>NZ_DAMCCR010000024.1:0-48023 GCF_032058845.1 Pseudomonas sp.
GCTCAAGCGCGCGATGGGGTTGGAGCAGCATCTGGTGGTGGACTATCGCGACGGCGAGCTGCGCCTCGGCGAGTGCTTCCTGCTGGTCAGCGATGGCGTCTGGGCCACCCTGGGCGATGCTGCCATCGCCGGCGTGCTGCGCGACCAGCCCGACCTGCAGAAGGCCGCCGATGCGCTGGTGTGCGCCGCGCACCTGGCCGGCAGCCAGGATAACGCCAGCGCCGTGCTGGTGCGGGTCGATGAGACCGGCGACGCCAGCCTTGCCGATGCGCTCGGCCAGGCGCAGCAGTGGCCTGTACCACCGGCCTTGAAACCAGGCCAACACTTCGAGGGCTGGCAGGTCGAGACGCTGCTGAGCCAAACCCGGCAATCGGTGCTCTACCGCGTGCGCGACGCGCAGCAACAGCGCTGGTTGCTGAAAACCTTGCCCGCCCGCTGCGAAGGCGACAACGAAGCCGGCCAGCGCCTGCTCCAGGAAGAGTGGTTCCTGCGCCGCGTGGCCGGGCGCTTCTTCCCGGACGTGCACGCTGCCAGCGAGCGGCAGCATCTCTACTACCTGATGCGCGAGCACCCCGGTCTCACCCTCGCCGAGCACCAGCGCCAGCACGGCCTGCTGAGCCTGACCCAAGCGCTCGACATCGCCGCGTCGCTGTTGCGGGCGCTGGGCATGCTGCACCGGCGCAACATCGTGCATCGCGACGTCAATCCGGCCAATCTGCTGCTGGGCGAGAACGGCGAACTGCGCCTGCTGGATTTCGGCCTGGCCTATTGCCCGGGGCTGTCTGCGCAGGTAACCGGCGAACTGCCCGGCACACCCAACTACATCGCACCGGAAGCCTACGCCGGCGCCCTGCCCAGCACGGCCCAGGACCTCTACAGCGCAGGCGTGACCCTGTACGTCCTGCTCACCGGCCACTACCCCCACGGCGAGATCGAAGCCTTTCAACGCCCCCGCTTCGGCACCCCCGTGCCCGCCAGCCGCTACCGCCCCGACCTGCCGGAATGGCTGGTACACAACCTCGACAAAGCCCTCGCCACCGACCCGGCCGAGCGCTTCGAAACCGCAGAGCAGTGGCGCTTGGCACTGGAGAATGGCGAGCAACAGCCCAGCGCGCGGTTTCGCCCGCTGCTGGCGCGTGAAACGGTGAAGGTCTGGCGCACGCTTGCGCTGCTTTCACTGTTGATGAATGGACTGCTGCTGATCTGGCTGCTGCATGGATAAGGACCCACCTGAACACGTTCGTACGCGCTCTGTGCTGTTGATGCGCCGCCGCCAATCTGGCTGAAGCACACAAGACGACCCTGATGAGGGACCGCGCCCGACGGCCCCCACACCCCTGATGAGGAAACGCCCATGAATGCAAAAGTCTGGCTGGTAGGCGCCGGCCCCGGCGACCCGGAACTGCTCACCCTCAAGGCCGTACGTGCCCTGCGCGGTGCCGACGTGGTGATGATCGACAGCCTCGTCAACCCCGCCGTGCTCGAGCACTGCCCCAACGCCAACGTCATCGGCGTTGGCAAACGCGGCGGCTGCCGCTCCACGCCCCAGGCGTTCATCCAGCGCCTGATGCTGCGCTACGCCCGCCAGGGCAAGTGTGTGGTACGCCTCAAGGGCGGTGACCCGTGCATCTTTGGCCGTGGCAGCGAAGAGGCCGACTGGCTGCGCGCCCACGGCGTCGAGGTCGAGCTGGTCAACGGCATCACCGCAGGCCTGGCTGGCGCCACGCAGTGCGACATCCCCCTGACCCTGCGCGGCGTGGCACGCGGCGTGACCCTGGTGACGGCGCACACTGAAGACGACAGCGCGTTGAACTGGCAGGCCCTGGCGCAGAGCGGCACCACGCTGGTGGTGTACATGGGCGTGGCGAAACTGGAGGACGTGCGGCGGGAGTTGCTGGCCGGGGGCATGGCGCCATCCACGCCAGTGGCGATGATCGAAAACGCCTCGTTGCCGCAGCAGCGGGCGCGCTACAGCGACCTGACGGGGATGTATGACGCGGCGGTGGGGTTTGCGCTGAAGGCGCCGGCGGTGCTGGTGATCGGGGAAGTGGCGGCGCGGGGTGCGAGTCAAGAGGTGTTCAGCCAGGATCAACGGGCCATGGCGTCGGCCCTTGAACGAGCACGTATGCAGGGCTGATCCAGATGCGGCTGGCGTTGCCCCGATCCACTTCTGCGCAGGTGGATAGAGATGATGCCACTGGCACGTGAAACCAGCCGGTTACCCTGCTTTGCAGCCCATCGCGGCTAACCGGAGCGCCGAACCGGCCGCTCCCACAGGCCCGCATTTTTCTGAAGAAACACCCATGCCGACCACAATAGAAACCCTGTGGGAGCGGCTTCAGCCGCGATGGGCCGCAAAGCGCCCCCAGTCACTCAACCGGTCGGCATCGACCTCACGCCCACTCTCTTTTGCCGCTGAACTGACTGACAGTTGAGCCGCCCCAAAGCCCCTCATCAACCGATGATCGCCACTCCCGCTTCGAGCCTAAAGCCCCACCCAAAAACGCCGATAGCCTCCTACCACCCCCGTGCACCCGATTCACCGCCCGCATGCCCGTCTGGCACGTCGCATGCTTGCCTGACCCTGCCCAGCCCACATGGAGTACGAGTGAATGCCTGCGCACGTCCGTTTCATCGAGCACTACCGCAAAGCCGACCGCATCATGCTCGCCCTGATCTGGCTGATGACGCTGTTCTCCGTGGGCCTGGCGTTCTGGCACGACACGCTGCTGCAAGCGCTGATCATCGGCGGCGGCACCAGTGTGGTGCTGACCCTCGCCTATCGCGTGATCGGCGGCACACGCCTGATGCGCTGTGCGCTGGGGGTCGGGCTGATGGTGATGGCGGCGCTGCACATCAACCAGGCCCAGGGCGCCATCGAATCGCACTTCGGCATTTTCGCGCTGCTGGCAGTGCTGACGTTCTACCGCGACTGGCTGCCGATTCTGGTGGCCGCCGTCACCATCGCGGTGCATCACGTGGTGTTTCATGCCTTGCAGCACCAGGGTTTCCCGGTGTTCGTGATGGACCATCACGGCGGCTGGAGCATGATTTTCGTCCACGCGTTCTACGTGGTGATGGAAACCATCGCCCTGCTCTACCTCGCGGTACATAGCCATAAAGAAGCGGTGGAAAGCCAGGAGATGCTGGAAAAGATGCTCGCCGTCACCACCCAGTTCAGCGGTGAGGCGGTCAAGGGCGGCCCAGGCACTGTCCACGTATCACTGGCGACGCGTTTCGACCACTTCCTGACCCAGCTCACCGCCCTGGTCGACGGCGTGGCCCATGACTCACACGGCCTCGGACAGCTCGGCCAGGAGCTGGCCCACGCCAGCGGCACGCTGGAACAAGGCGCACGCCACCAGCTCGCGGAAATCGCCCAGATGACCGACGCCATGCAACGCATGGAAGACGCCATGGGCCACATCACCGTGCACGTCGAGCACGCCGTCGAACACGCCGGGCAAGCCAGCCAGCAAGTGATCCGTGGCCAGGAAAGCGTCGGCCGCGCGCAACAGGAAATCACCCAGCTCGCCACCCGCCTGCACGACACCAACGAGACGGTCCAGGGCCTGGCCGTGCACGCCGAACACATCGGCTCGGTGCTGGAAGTGATCAGCAGCATCGCCAACCAGACCAACCTGCTGGCCCTCAACGCCGCCATCGAAGCCGCCCGCGCCGGCGAGCAAGGCCGCGGCTTTGCCGTGGTCGCCGATGAAGTGCGCAGCCTGGCACAGCGCACGGCGGTGTCGACCCAGGAGATAAAGACGATCATCGAAGGCCTGCAACACGGCAGCCGGCAAGCCGTCGACGCCATGCACGAGAGCCGCCAGGGCGTGGAGCGCTGCGTGGAGGACAGCCAACTGGCGGTGGCGATGCTGCAGGCGGTGGGCAATGACATCTCGCAGATCGATCAGCTCAATGGGCGGATCGTCTCGACCACCCGTGAGCAGTCCACGGCGAACGTGGAGATCGTCGGGCGACTGCAATCGGTGCAGAGCATCGCGCAGAACACCGCGCAGGATGTGGAGATGCTGGCCAGGAGCAGTGAGCAGGTGTCGCCGATTGCGGTGCGGTTGGATGCGTTGGGGCGGCGGTTTCACTAGTGAGGGAGCACTGCGCAGCGAGCGGGTGGCCTGATGACGGACAGCAAAGTGCCAGCATGCAATTCCTGCCTGAAGGCTTGCCGGTGTGTCCGCCCGTGAGTCGGACTTCCCGGTCTTCATCAGGCCCAGCGAGCGCGATGCCTGAGAGCGGATTGCAAAGTACCCGTAGTCATCCTCGCCTGGCGGTTCACACCTGCGTCAGCCCTTCAATCGGGCTTGGGCGTCGCCAGCCGCTGGCCACGCGTGCAGAGGTAGAGCAACACCCCCACCAGCATCAAACCGCCCGCCCGCAGCCAGGTGTCCCAGCCCTGCTGACTGAGCAGCAACAGACACGACACGATCGCCAGCACCGGCACCCACGTCGGCACACGAAAATGCGCCTCGGCAACGGCGTCACGGCGCAACACCAGCACCGCGACGTTGGTGCTGAGGAACACGAACAGCAACAGCAACACCACCGTCTGCGCCAAAGTGGCCAAGGTGCCGGTGAGCGTCAGGGCAATCGCCACCAGCGTGGTGGCGACGATCGCCACCCACGGCGTGCGCCGCGCCGGCAGCACCGCGCCCAGCACGCCCGGCAGCAGGCGCAGATTGGCCATGCCATAGGTGAGCCGGCTGGCCATGATCATGGTCAGCAGCGCGCCGTTGGCCACCGCCACCAAGGCGATGAAGGCAAACAGCATGGGCGGAATGTTCAGGCCCGACGCGCGCACCACTTCCAGCAGCGGCGCCGAAGTGGCCACGAGCTTGTCGGTCGGCAGCACGCTCGACGCCGCCACCCCCACCGCCATGTACACCACCCCCGCCGTGAGCAACGCCGCGAACAAGGCGCGCGGGTAGATCCGGCGCACATCCTTGATTTCCTCGGCCAGGTTGGCTGAGGTCTCGAAACCCACGAAGGAATAGAACGCCAGCAACGCCGCGCCGAGCACCGCCAGCATCGGGTTGACGCCCGGCTTGAACGCCAGCGTGCGCCCCAGGTCGGCGTCGCCCGTGCGCAAATACCAGGCAGCGGCAACCACCACCAGCAGCAGGCCTGAGAGCTCGATGAGCGTCATCACCAGGTTCGCCCCCAAGGACTCCTTGATGCCCCGCGCATTCAGCGCGGCGATCACCAGGAGAAAGACGGTCGCCGCCAGGTAAGGCGAGACATCCATGAACGCGCTCAGGTAATCCCCGGCAAACGCCAGCGACAACCCCGCCGCACTGGTGACGGCCGCCGCGAGCATGCAGAAGCCCACCAGAAACGACAGCAGCGGTGACTTGAAGGCCTTCTCCGCAAACACCGAGGCCGCACCTGCGTGCGGATACTTGGTCACCAGCTCCGCGTAGGACCCCGCCGTGAGCATCGCGAAGAACAGCGCAATCAGCAACGGCACCCAGATCGCCCCACCCACCTCCCCCGCAATGGTGCCAGCGAGCGCGTACACACCGGCGCCGAGCACATCGCCGAGGATGAAGAGAAACAACATCGGGCCCGTGATGGCGCGGCGCAGGGAGGGTTTAGCGGTGGAAGCGGTCACGGTCGACTCCTGTCGTCGGTGGGGAATGGCGGGCCTGGCGGTTGATGCGCGCTGGGCGAAGCATGGGGCAAGCAGTTCACACCGTGCACGCACGGGTTTGGAGGCAAGCAGTTCAGACCGTGCTTGCACGGGCTTGGAGGCAAGCAGTTCAGACCGTGTTTGCACGGGCTTGGAGGCAAGCAGTTCAGACCATGCTCGTGCGGGTTAGCGCCAAGCCGATGAGCGCTCGGTAGACGGACGGGTGTGGGATTCTCGGATGTGGTTCACAGCTTCGGAATATCGCCCATGGCCTCAGCGATGGTGGCCAGGCCCTCTTCGATACCGGCAATGTCGTCCTGGAGCTTGGCGAAGGCCAGGTCCAGCGCTTCATCGTCGTCCACTGTCTGGTGGCCGCGCAAGGAGATGGCGCGGTCCTGTTCGGTGACGTGCAGTGCATGTACGCTTTCGCGCAGGGCCAGGAGTTGATCGAAGATGGCCGCGAGTTGGGTGTTGCTGTCGGCGCGGGTGCGGGGCATGCGGGTCTCCTCGGATGGGGCGTTGGCGGTTCGTTGAACGGATGTAAGGGCTACGGCTGGTCAACGTCGCTGACCAAGCTTTAAGGCCGGATAAGCCTGAGACACTTTCCGAAAAATTTTGTACGGCTAGCGCGGAACATGTAGGAGCGACTTCAGTCGCGATGGGCGGCGAAGTCGTCGCAAAAAAAGCCCCCACTCATGGATGTCTGACACACCGCAACCGCTGGTTCAACGCCTGCTTCGCAGCCGATCGTGAGCGAGCTCTCTACAGAACAACGCTCTACATTTGTGAGCCGGCTTCTCATACAAAGCCTAGTTTTTTGGCCGTACTGTTGCCAGCAACCTACCGCATGAGATTTGCACGCGTCGTACGGAGTTCAGGCGGACCCCCCAATAGCGCCTGGCACTCATTGACACGTGTGTTTGGAGCCACTGCCCGCCATTTAACGGGATGCATCAAATTCATGCAGGAAAGCATTCCTACCCTGATGGCGTTGCGCTATCCTCCATGCCGTTTAGATTATTCGCAAAAGGACTTGCTGCGTGACCTACCTCCGTCTTCTCCTCGTTTCGGCGTTCATCGCCGTGTGCACCGGCTGCGCCTCCCCCGCGCAAGTCGCCAACATGACCGTCCCGGCCGACCAGGCCCGCGCCAACACCTACAGCACCGATCTGCACCAACGCGTGCAAGTGGCCGAAGTGAACGGTGGCAACAAGACCAACCCAATGTGGACCTCAGACGTCGACGGCCCTGACTTCGCGGCTGCGCTCAAACAGTCACTGACGAATGCGCAGTTGCTCGGCGGCGCGTCTGCCCCCTATAGCTTGCGTGCCAATCTGCTGCGTGTCGAAAAGCCGGTATTTGGTTTTTCGTTCACGGTCACCAGCGAAGTGGAATACACCCTGCTGCAAACAACCACCAATCAAGTGCTGTGGCGCGAAATCGTGAGAGCACCGTTTACTGCGGGCGTGAGTGATGCATTCGCCGGCATCAAGCGGCTGCGCTTGGCGAATGAAGGGTCGGTGCGGACGAATATCTCGACGCTGTTGAAGCGGTTGAGTGAGTTGAAGATTGAGGCGAAGCAGGTTTCGGTTGAGGGGCAGTAAGGGGTTTGATTGAGGCTTGGGTGGGGTTGGCGTGATGGCGTTCTTTGGTGGACCGGACTTCGCGTGAGGTGCGGGCTGATTGGACGTACGGCATGCTCCGACTTGATTCATTGCAGTCCTGGGTCCAGCCCGGTTGGTGCTGGACCCAGTGAGGCAAATGAACGGCGACGCTGAATCGACTGAGTGATGGCGAGCCGCTACAGGATCATGCGCTTGCAGTTGGCGCGAGCATCTGTGCCATGACGATATCTTCGATCAGCGCTTTTGCCATGCCACTCAAGTGATGGGCCGCGACGATCAAGGTCTCGTTTCGCTCAAGGCTGGCTTCGAGGGTCATGCGGTAAACGCAGTTCATCAGAATGCTGGATTGTTCCAGTAGGTATTGATGATCGTGGCCGGGTTGGACTTTGAACAGGCGGTGCGAGCTGAGGCCTTGTGCGCCTTCGCCGAAAGTGGCTGAGCCGATGGATTCGGTGGTTGGGCTTAAAGAACTGGAAGACGGGTTATTCATGTATGACGTCCCTGCTCAGTGCCGGGATGACCTGGCGAGTGTAGGCCACCCTGGCTTAGACCGTTCTTGGAAGGGTTGGCTGCTTGGTCTCTAAACGAAATCCAGCGCCGGAGGCCGCTCACATCGCAGATGGCGGTGAGTTCTGAGGGTCGGTCGAGAGCCTGGGTAGCGACAGCGGAAGGCCGTTCGGTGAGGGGGGCGCAGCAGGACAGTGCGCAGGGAGGGTGATAAAACGGTCGGCGGTGGATCGGGGACAATCTTCAGCATTGGATCTCCTTATTCTTGGACGGACCGGCCACGTCTTCGCTGTCAAACGAAAGGTGGCGGCTGTACGCGGGTTGACAGACCGGTGAATAAGGAAAAAAACCGGCGCACCGAGGTGCCCCACGCACAGCCACCATTACGGGTAGCTGTTGCGGTCCTTTTTTCCTCGGCCTGTCACAACCGGTCGCTTTTGGGGAGCGACGGGGGGAGACTAAGGCGCGGGAAAAGTGGCCGCAAGGATTTGATGTGCGGGGGAGTATGTTTGGGAAATGGACTACAAGGTATAGGAAAAGGACGAGGTTTTTGTGGTGTGTCCTCGGAGGCTTAATGCGTTTGAGGCTAAATCGTGGACGGGGGTGATCCGATGATGGATTGGGCCTATCTTTCTCAAGACCATTGATTTCTCTAGCCTCTCGCACTGATCGCCCCTTCAAGTACCGGGTAGAGGAAGACTTTTCGGTTCTCCAGCCAGGGCGCATCATCGGCAGAGCTTCTTGGAATCGGAAGCGTCAGGATGGGTGACTATACCGGCGAGATGAAGGTGGAGTTGCTGGATCGTTTACGAAGCAACGGAGCGTTCGATAATTAGCCACATCGATGGAACCTTGCCAGCAGGCGCATGCCTGTCTGCACGCTTTTCGGGGTCAGGTCGCGCCGTGCTGTGGTTTGAAAATTCTGATCTCTTGGACTAGAAAAAGAGACATCCGTCCAACTCAGCAGCTGACTCATACTTGGATGCGGCACTACACTTAACTCAAAGAACGCTCCGATATCGACAGCATTACTAGTGCACTGCTTCATTGGGTAAAAATGGCAGGCTCAATCTGAAAATTTTTTATAACAGGAAGTTTTATGCAACAGGTTCAGATCATAAAAATAGATATAACAAACTATCGTTCTTGCGTTTCTACAACGTTTGAGCCCACACGAACACTTTCTGCCCTGATAGGGCCCAACGGAAGCGGAAAGACAACAGTGCTTTCCGCAATCCAGCTTCTTCAGAAATTACAATCTAATTATCATCGCAGACGGAACTCAGAATCTCATTCCTCAGATAGCCTTATCAAGGCTTCATTTAAGTGGAAGGGAAAAACCGTTCATTATCAGGCACAAATCAGCCTAGTAAACAATGAGCGTAATGAAGACGAAATAGTTGCAGCAAGTGAGTCTTGGACATTTCCATCGATAAGTGGGAACCGGAAAAAGTTACAAATTCCGATAAGTGCGCTTAGTGAGGAATCTCGTTACTCGGAAAAATCCTTCCGCGACTCTATTCTGGGGTACATAACGCACAGCATTGGAAATGAAAATGCATCACCTCAAGTCATGGAAGCGCTAGGTGCGATCTCTCAATTTATTTCAACGATAAGCTACTACAGCGCGTCAATGTTCACAAACCCTGCAAGCTCACCTATTTCATTCGAAGTCGAAGAAACAATGGTTAGAAGAGCAGCTGCAGCTTCCGGTCACAGAAAATTTCTTTTTGATCTCTATGCAGCCTACCGAGACAATACAGAAGACTACCAGGATTATTGCGCGATCGTTGGTGCTCAAGGTCTAAACCTAGTGGATAAAATTGATTTCCACTCAATAGAAACATCATCCTCCGTTTACAAAGTTGCTGTGGGAGGACGCATCACAACACGCGAAAAAACTAATAATCTAATTATTCCGAATTTCATTATCTACGAAAACTCATTATCTCCAAGCCAGCTATCCGAGGGAACATTTAAAGCTCTTGCCCTAATCTTTTACATCATGACTAATCACGGCTCGATGCTACTAATTGAGGAGCCCGAGGTTTGCGTACACCATGGACTGCTATCAAGCATAATTGAACTACTAAAAACCTATAGCCATGAAAAGCAGATCGTGATATCTACGCACTCAGACCAAGTATTGGATTACATATCAGTCGAATGCGTATTTAAAACCACCCGATCTGACGAAACAACAAATGTTACTAACATCCAAAAAGACATGGGCCCTAACGAACTTACTGCGCTAAAAAATTATTTAAAGCACGAGGGCGGCCTTGGCCAATACTGGAAGCACGGAGAGCTATGAATGGCTACGAAAATAGGAATAATCGCTGAAGATGAAAGTGATGTGGACGTCATTAAAGAAATTCTTGGAATTTATATTCCTGCTAATAATTTTGGTACAAAGAAATTTGTCGGCAAGGGATGTGGAAAGCTAAGAGCAAAATGTGCTGCATGGACGACTAATCTTGTCGCAATGGGTTGCGAGCATATTTTGATATTTCATGATCTCGATAGATATGATGAACATACTCTTCGCAAGGAACTTTCTGCAAAGATAGAGCTTACTGGTTTCAAAAATACGCTAATCGTTATCCCTGTCGAAGAGCTCGAAAGCTGGTTGCTTTCTGACATGGAGGCAATCAAAGAGATCTTTTCAATCCAGAAAAAAATAAAGCCACTAGGGCCCTCTGAAAAAATAAAGTCACCAAAAGAACAGTTACAAAAGCTCGTAAAAAGATACTCTAAAAAAACTTATATAAACACCATTCACAATAAGAAAATAGCCTCAAAACTCAGAATCCAAGAACTGATGAATTGCAAATCGTTCCACCCCTTAAATCAATATTTAAATTCTCAATTTAAAAGACATGAACCACCTCATTGCAACCCGTGATTTTTCTTTGTCTCAAGTTTCTATTAACATGCTGCAAATTAAATCCCCGTAAAGACCTATAGACTTATTGGAATAAGCATGAAGCGTAAACTTCAAGTTTTCATCTCGAGCACTTACATCGATTTGATTGAGGAACGTCAAGCAGCAGTAAGCGCAATTCTGAAAGCAGGACATATCCCAGCTGGCATGGAGCTATTTACGGCGGGGGATCGTTCTCAACTAGAAACTATAAATTCATGGATAGATGAATCCGATGTATACATGCTTATACTCGGTGGTCGATACGGAGCAGTAGAGCCAACATCAAACGTAAGCTACACAGAGCTGGAGTTCGATTACGCCGCATCCCAGAAGAAACCAATGTTTTCAGTAGTCATTAAGGATGATGCTCTTGAGAATAAGATTAAAACCCAAGGAACTAGCTTTTCCGAGAAAGAAAACCCTAAAGAGTTGAGACTCTTCCGTACAAAAGTGCTTAGCCGAATATCCTCATTTTTTGAAGACACCAAAGATATTAGGCTGTGTGTTCATGAAACTATGGCTGATTATGCGGCAAACAGAGATCTTTCTGGATGGGTCTCAGGAAATGAGATTGTTGACTCTAAACCACTGATTGAGGAAGTCAACAAACTATCTGCCGAAAATGCCGCACTGAAAGACAAAATAATCCATCTGGAGAATCTACCCCAAACCAAAAATCTAGAGAATAAAGTTAACAACCCAGACTTTAGCGAATTGAAAACGTTGCTTCAAAACACCCTAATCAACCTGCCCAAAAATTTGACTAAGGGTGAAGAAAATATGGAAATTACTCTATTAAAAGCATTCGATATAGCTAAAGACGAATTAATTACAGGAGTGACTAACGACATGGATATGTCTGACACCGATCAGTTTGTCTTCTTCAATCTCAGCCCTAAACTTCAAATACACGGCTTGGTGGATAACGAGAAAGTTCCAGGCGTGCGATATCGGCGCAGCTATGTAACTCCATTAGGAATAGCTTTCTTAGCTTATCTCGAAAAATCCAAAATTGCGAAACAACCTGCAAAACCTGCAAGAAAACGATAGCACCACAGCTTAAACTAGAGCTGCTTGGTATTACCCCATCCCAAACAGCTCCATATCTACAAAAACCCTTGAAGCAATTGTATATTGTATATGCGCCTTCCAGATCAACGCAAATAAGCCTAATCACATATGAAACTTAAAATTTATGACATATCCTTGACCTAACTCACTTAGCCGATTGTAAATCGAGAACCTCGTGAACAATAAAGACGCCACTATCGCAGACGCCATCGAGATTTTATTAATGAACCAGGCGTCACTGATAGCCGATTTTGAAGAAGTTTCACTATTGGTTATTCAGTGAGGATCAATACATACACACAACAATATACTCAGCTGGATCTCACCAAGCTTCTCGTATCGATATGGTACTCGATTATCGACAATGATGGCTAAACGGGAGCAGTATTTTAGGCCAATCGATGGCTCATAGGCGGCGTGGGCATAGCACGCCATTGAGCATCAAGCGGTCATTTGATCGCGGCCTGCCTCTGGCATGGGTTGAGATGAAGAGATCCGCGATCACATTCCATGCTTCATCTGACAGATCCTTTGGCATGGCCATCACTAAATTCTTTCCCCAGATTGGCTTCAAACTTTACAAAATTTTGTCCCTCGGGATGTGGGATTTTGGGCTTCCCAGGCTTTCAGCCGGAGACGAACCTTCTGCAAAATATCTGAGTTGAACACGTCACCCAGTAGACTGGTCTGGATGGCTTCAACCATGCTCTGCTTGCTCTCACCGAGTGACCGAGCTCTCTCAACCTTCAACAGATAGCGCTCGATCATGTATCTAACCGTTAGCCCCTGACGCGTGGCTCAATCAACGGCGCCAAGCTCGGACAGCACGATTTCACGACGCTTGATCCACGCCTGGACACTCCTCTCTCGGGCGAAGATCTAGCCTTCTTGCTAGACTACAACACCATTTTTCTCGAGGCTGATCTGTACGGTGTAGCTAACCGTATCGTCAGTCTTTCCCCCGCTCTGATCGTTACCAAGACTTCCAGTGGTACAAGCGCAGTTTATGGTGACACAGCTCACCACTGTCACACCTGAACCGCCCAACGAATCTGGAAATTGGTACATAACCGCGTAACCCACAATGCCCTCAAATACCGAATCACAGCCAGCAACCACACGTCCTGAGCCCTCCCGCCGCTTCTCCGTCGCCCCCATGATGGACTGGACCGACCGCCACTGCCGCTTCTTCCTGCGCATCCTCTCCAAGCACACCCTCCTCTACACCGAAATGGTCACCACCGGCGCCCTGCTCCACAACGACGCCCACCGTTTCCTCCAGCACCACGAAACCGAACACCCCCTGGCCCTGCAACTCGGCGGCAGCACCCCGGCGGACCTCGCTGCCTGCGCCAAGCTGGCCGAAGCGGCCGGCTACGACGAGGTCAACCTCAACGTCGGTTGCCCGAGCGACCGGGTGCAGAACAACATGATCGGTGCCTGCCTCATGGCGCATCCGGCGCTGGTCGCTGACTGCGTGAAGGCCATGCGCGATGCGGTTGCCACGCCGGTCACGGTCAAGCACCGCATTGGCATCAACGGCCGTGACAGCTACGCAGAACTGTGCGATTTCGTCGGTCAGGTGCGCGACGCCGGTTGCCGCAGCTTCACCGTGCATGCGCGTATCGCGATCCTTGAGGGGCTGTCGCCGAAGGAAAACCGTGAAGTGCCGCCGCTGCGCTATGACGTGGCGGCGCAGCTGAAGGCTGACTTCCCGGACCTGGAGATCGTGCTGAACGGCGGCATCAAGACGCTGGACGCGTGCGAGGCGCACTTGCAGACCTTCGATGGGGTGATGCTGGGGCGTGAGGCGTATCACAACCCATACCTGCTGGCCGAGGTGGATCAGCGGCTGTTTGGCAGTGCGGCGCCGGTGATCACGCGGGCGGAGGCGTTGGCGCAGTTGCGGCCGTACATCGTGGCGCACATCGAAAGCGGTGGCGCGATGCACCATGTGACGCGGCACATTCTGGGGCTGGGTCAGGGCTTTCCGGGGGCGCGGCGGTTTCGGCAGTTGTTGTCGTCGGACATTCACAAGCATCCTGAGCCGTTGATGGTGCTGGATCAGGCCGCTGAGCTGTTAGCAGGCCGGTGAAGTGAACCTGATCGGGCGCTCTGACTCGAAGCCTACAGTCTGATCCGACTTGCCCTACCGCCTTGAGCGGAACCGAGGCGTCGGGTACTGTCGAGCACTCGCAAAGGAAAGAGCACGCCATGACCTCCAAGCTGGAACAACTCAAGCAATTCACCACTGTGGTTGCCGACACGGGCGACCTGGATGCAATCACTCGGCTGAAGCCGGTCGATGCCACCACCAACCCGTCGCTGCTGCTGAAAGCGGCCGACATCGCGGGGTACGCGGACTTGCTGGGCAAGGTCAAGGGCGATGCCAAGGGTAACGTCGACCTCGCTTGCGATCAGTTCGCGGTGGCGGTGGGCAGTGGGATTCTGAAGGCGATTCCGGGGCGTATTTCCACTGAGGTGGATGCGCGTTTGTCGTTCGATGAGGCGGCGTTGCTGAACAAGGCGCGTCACCTGATCGAGCTGTATGACAAAGCCGGTGTTGGGCGTGATCGTGTGCTGATCAAGCTGGCGTCGACTTGGGAAGGTATCCGCGCGGCGGAGAAGCTGGAGAAGGAAGGCATTCAGACCAACCTGACGCTGCTGTTCTCCTTCGCGCAGGCGCAGGCCTGTGCCGATGCGGGGGTGTTCCTGATTTCGCCGTTCGTGGGCCGTATCTACGATTGGTACAAGAAGAGCACGGGCAAGGAATACACCGGGGCTGATGATCCGGGTGTGCAGTCGGTGACGCGTATTTACGATTACTACAAAACCAACGGTTACAAGACCGTGGTGATGGGTGCGAGCTTCCGTAATCTGAATCAGATCGAGCAACTGGCGGGGTGTGATCGCCTGACCATCAGCCCGGAGCTGTTGCAGAAGCTGGGTGAAGATGAAGGCGAGTTGCCGCGTGTGCTGAAGCCGGGGAATGCCGGTGAGGCGAAGCAGCAGTTGACTGAGAGCCAGTTCCGCTGGGCGCACAATGAAGATGCGATGGGGACTGAGAAGCTGGCGGAAGGGATTCGTCAGTTTGCGCGGGATCAGGAGAAGCTTGAGGCGGTGATGGCTAAGAAGTGAGTGGTGGGTTTGGGGAGTGGTGCTGATCCGTTGAGGTGGGTGGGGTCGGTTGGGGCTGCTTTGCAGCCCATCGCGGCTGAAGCCGCTCCTACGCCGGGTGGCTTACGCCTATTGAGAGGACGGGACCTGGCTTGGTCCCTGTTGAAGCGGACTGTCCGGCGTCCTGGTCAGTCGCGATGGGCTGCGTAGGAGACCCAATGGCTGCGATCGGGTTTTGTCTAACAGTACGCGGCGACTGAATGAGGCCGGCTATGCCGGCCATCGCGGCTGAAGCCGCTCCTACAGGGGCTGTTTTTTCTGCTGGGGTAGCCATGGACAGCCATCCCGATCTTGTTGGAGCGGCCGATCTAACAACACCGCACCGTGGATCTAACAAACATCTCTGACCTGTTGCAGCGGCTGTTCAGGCGCTCGGGTCAGACATGGTGGGTCGCTAAACGGCCACCATCACTACGGCCATCACGGTTTTGCAAACTGTCTTTGAATCAACTGTCCTATTCCTCTTCCGACCTCTGAATCCCAATGACCTCTCCCCTGCCCTCTATCCTCGCCGGCCCTGTACTGCGGCGTCTCGAACCTTCTCGGCTGGCGATCTGGCTGGTGTCCACGCGGCCGCTTGCGCCGGCGTTCACGATGGCAGGCCAGGCCTGTGAGACCACCTGCACCGTGGTCCCGGTTGGGCGCGAGGCGTTCGTGCATTTGCTGGACGTGCGGTTCGCGGCGCCTTTGCCGGTGGATACCGTGTTGGCGTACGACGTGCAGATTCCTGGTCTGGGTGGCGTGCAGGACTGGGCGGCGCACCTGCTCTACCCGGGTGAGTCGCAACCGACTCTGGTGTTGCGCGGGCGCTTCGATCATCTTTTGCATGGGTCCTGTCGCAAGCCGCACCACCCGGCGCGTGATGGTCTGCTGTGCGCGGATGAGCTGCTGCTGGGTTGCGAGGCGCCGCAGGATCGGCCAGCTGCGCTGTTGATGACGGGCGATCAGGTGTATGCCGATGATGTGGCCGGGCCCATGTTGCGGGCCATCCACCAGCTCATCGAGCGGCTGGGGCTGTTCGATGAGACGTTGGAGGACGCCTGCATCGATCACACCCAGGCGCTGCATGGCGACACTGCCTACTACTACCGCCGTGCGGAGCTGCTGCCCAGCCATGCGGGGACCGAGGGGTTGAAGCGGCGGTTCTTCGGTGGCAAGCGCAAGCCGATCTTTTCCTCGGCCAATGCGGACAACCACCTGGTGAGCTTTGCCGAGGTGATGGCGATGTACCTGCTGGTGTGGTCGCCGGTGCCGTGGACGCTGGTCGATCTGCAGATGCCCGCAGGGCTGGCGCCGGAGCATCAGCAGCGCTACGGCGAGGAACTGCCACACATCGAGGGCTTTGCCCGTGGGTTGGATCGGGTGGCGCGGGTGATGGCGCACCTGAGTTGCCTGATGATCTTCGACGACCATGATGTGACCGATGACTGGAACCTGTCACTGCTGTGGGAACAGACCGCTTATGGTCATCCGTTCTCGCGGCAGATTCTTGGTAATGCGCTGTTCGGGTATTTGTTGTGTCAGGGCTGGGGCAATGATCCGGATCGCTGTGCCGGGCTTGTCGAGGCGGCCGTCGAGCTGCTGAAGGGTCAGCCGACGCTAAATGCTGAGCGCCATGATGCGTTGATCGAGCGCCTGCTGCACTTTCAGGGCTGGCACTACTCGCTGGCCAGCGACCCGCCGCTGCTGGTGCTCGACACGCGCACACGGCGCTGGCGCAACGAGGACCAACCGCACAAACCATCGGGGCTGCTGGACTGGGAGGGTTTGTGCGAGTTGCAGCAGGCGCTGCTGGATCATCCGTCGGCGATCATCGTTTCGCCGGCACCGATTTTCGGGGTGAAGCTGATCGAGGCGGTGCAGCGGGTGTTCAGTTGGCTGGGGTATCCGCTGCTGGTAGATGCGGAGAACTGGATGGCCCATCGCGAGGGCGCGCGGACGATTCTGAATATCTTCCGGCATTCGCGCACGCCGGGGCATTACGTGATTCTGTCGGGGGATGTGCATTACTCGTTCGTGTATGAGGTACTGATTCGCCAGCGTCAGCACAGCCCGCATGTGTGGCAGGTGACCAGCAGCGGGATCAAGAACCAGTTTCCCAAGCGCTTGCTGGATGTGCTGGACCGGCTCAATCGCTGGCTGTATTCACCGCGCTCGCCGCTCAATGGCTTTACCAAGCGCCGCGAGATGCAGGTGGAGCCGCGCACGCCGAGCAGCCGGCAGGCGGGGGAACGGCTGTGGAACAGCGCGGGGTTGGGGCAGGTGTTTTTCGATGAGGATGGGCGGCCGGCGCGGGTGTTTCAGTTGAATTCGGATGGGCGGGAGAGGACGGAGTTTGTGGGTAAGGCGTGAATGCGTGCTGTGCGGCGCTTTGCGGTTGAGTTGCCATAGTGAGGGCGTGAGTGCACGAAAGATTTGTTTCGGCTCACGCACATCTGTAGGGGCCACTGTCTTTCACACGGGGCTAACCAACGGTCGGATCAGGCCTTTGAACACAGAAACGCGGTCCGGGTAGGAGCGACTTTAGTCGCGATGGGCTGCGCAGCAGCCCTAATGGCTGGAATCGCGTTTTTGCCTGGCGGTATGGGTTGTCTGAGTTGGGGCGGCTGCGCCGCCCATCGCGGCTGAAGCCGCTCCTACACCGACCATGGACTGGCCGGAAGCAGGGCTGAATTTAGACCGATCGTGGACGCGTGCTGAGGAAACCGGATCAAGCCGCTTTTCAGACGCTTCAGCTGCGCTCCAGCGCATTCACCAGATCCCGAAACGCCTCGCGATTCGACTCGTTCAAGCCCATCAGAATGCGGTGTGCTTCGAGCACCTTGGCGCGCACCACGTCTTCGCTCTGGTCCTGCGGCGGCAGGTCATCGAGGCATTCCGGGCAGGGTAGCGGGTGATCGACGATGTTGAACACCTGCTCGAAGCCCATCGACTGCAGCAGGCGCGAGATGTCGGGGTGGGTGGTGACCACGGTCGGCAGCAGGCCGATCTGTTGGCGCGAGAGGATCGACAGCTTGGCCAGCAGGCCCAGGGTCGTGCTGTCCATGCTCTCGGTTTCGGTGAGATCGATGACGATGTTGGAGAAGCTGCGCGTGCTGAAGATCTTCTCGATCGTGGCATCCAACGCGGTGCACAAGGTCAGACGCACTTCACCGACGAACTTCAGCACAAACGTGCCGGCTTCTTCTGCAAACTGGATTCTTCCAGTACTCATTGAAGGTTCCTGCTCAACACCAATAGGGCGATATCATCCGGCATCTCCCCAAGCGTAGCCAATCCGAATCGTTGGCGCAGGCCATCCAGGCTGCCCCCGGCTGCCTTGACCACCTCGGGCAAGCCAGCTTCTTTCTCTTTGAGGGTACTGCCGGGCAAAAGGTCCAGGATGCCGTCAGACATCAGGGTCAGGCTGAATTGCGGTGGCAGTTCCAGCACATGGTCCTGATAGGTCGCCTCTTCGAACAGCCCCACCGGCAGCCCGCGCCCTTCCAGGTAACGGGCCTGGCCAGGGCTGTACAGCACCGGCAGCGGCAGGTGGCCGCCGACCGCGTAGGTCAGCAGGCCGGTGTCTTCGTCGATGATGCCACCGACCATGGTCACGTGCTTGCCCAGCTTGCAGTTGATCAGGCCGCGGTTGATGTGGCCGAGCACATCGGACGGCTTGAACTCGCGCAGGCTGCTGTTGCGCTTGAATTCGAACATCAGGCGGGTGGTCATGAACTTCAGCAGTACGGTGACGAACGCCGAAGAGGCACCGTGCCCGGACACATCGGCGAGGTAGAACGCAATGCGCGTCTCGTCGATCCGGAAGTAGTCGACGAAATCCCCTGACAGGTACAGCGAGGGAATGATCTGGTGCTCGAAGGCAATGCCCGACGCGCTCCACGGGCTTTGCGGCAGCATGTTCATCTGCACCTGGCGCCCGGCGGTCTGGTCTTCCTGCAGCAGGTGCAGGCTGGCTTCGAGCTCGCGGTTGGCGGTTTCCAGCTTCTCGCGGTAGCGCAGGTTTTCCTGCTGCAGGCGCGCGCGCTCCAGGGCCCGGTGCACCGACAGTTCGAGCACGGCGAGGTCTTCGAGCGGCTTGATCAGGTAGTCGGCAGCGCCCAGGCGCAACGCTTCGACCGCATCGGTCATCACACCGGCGCCCGAGACGACGATCACCGGCAACTGCGGCGCCTGCTCGCTGAGGGTGCGAATCAGTTCGAGCCCGCCCATGTGGGGCATGCGCAGGTCGCAGATGACGAGGTCGAGGGGCTGCTGGGCGAAGGTCTGGAGGCCCGCTTGGCCGTTGCTGGCCTGGAGGACGCGAAAACCGCTGTCTTCGAGATAGGCGGCGAGGCTCGCCCGTACTACGTCGTCGTCGTCGATGATCAGCAGCGTTGCACTGGTTTTCTGCATGTGGGCGAACGGCGCCAGAAATAGGTTGGCGTAGCCCTGCAAGGTGGCTGGCAGGCACTACTGGATTCTCTCTGGCCACTCTGCGCTGGGCACTGGACCGGGAAGCGGGCCATCAACCCAGGGTAGAAATGCCCTGTAAGGCGCAGACGGTACTCCCATCCGCCAGGCGTTTCAAGCGTGAAGGGCGCGACGATCCTGCACTTTACAGGCGAAATCGCCGGGAGTTATAAGAAAGTTCTCAAGCCCTACCAGATGGAAGGTTGTCCCTATGTCACAGACGCCCCAGAACTACAGCGAGAAGCGCGATTTCATTCGGATGCGCGTCGATGCGGCCGCCAGTTTGCTGCACGAAGGTGAGGTGATTGCAGCGGTGTGCCTGGACCTGTCCAGCAGTGGCATGCAGGTGCAGGCGCCGCAGCAGTTTCAGGTCGGTGATCGCCTGGAGGTGCGTATCGAGTCGGAACATGCCGCGCTCACCGGGCTGCAGGCCAGCACCGAAGTGGTGTGGATCGCCGATCAGCCTGACGGGGAACAGAAACTGGGGTTGCGCATCCTCACCATGCGCTGAGCCGCGCGTCGGCGCGCGGCTCAGGTACGGCGGATCGCTTAGAAGTCGTCTTCGACTTCGCCGTCCTTGACGCGGAACTCGCGGTTCTGCAGGTAGGCGTTGCGGATGAAGATGTACTTGTCGCCGCTGAGCAGCTTCTCGGCCGAGAGCAGTTGTGCGCGGGTGTCGACGATGTCCATGGCCAGGATCGAGTTGCGGGTCGGGACATGGTCGATGTAGCGATACGGCTTGGTGTAGGTGTCCGGGTAACGCGCCAGCCCGTCACGCACGGTGCTCGGCCCCAGCAACGGGATGACCACGTACGGCCCGCTTGGCACGCCCCAGTAGCCCAGGGTCTGGCCGAAGTCTTCGTCGCTGCGCTGCAGCCCCATGCGCGTGCCGACGTCGAACAGGCCGCCGATGCCGAAGGTGGTGTTGAAGATGATCCGCGCGGTGTCGATGCCCGCTTCGCGGTACTTCAGCTGCAGCACGTTGTTGGCCAGGTTGGTGACGTCGCCGACATTGTTGAACACGTTGTGGATGCCATCTTCGACGAACTGCGGCGTGACGGCCTGATAGCCCTTGGCCAGAGGCTTCAGCGCGTAGGTGTCGAGCACGTCGTTGAACCGGAAGATCGGCCGGTTGATGGCCTCCCAGGGGTCTTCCTCGGTGGCGGCCTGGGTGGCCGTGATCGGTGCCAGCAGCAAGCTGGCACAGATACAGGCCTGGGTGACGCGATCAATCACGCCGGTCCTACGCATAATGCTTCTCCATCGAGGGTTCATGACGGCATCGCAAGGGGCGGCTGCCTGACAAAGCGCCAGTATAAGGTGTCCGTGGCTGATGAACAGCCTTGCGGTGACGTCGGCAAAGATTGCCCGGTGTCACGCAACGGTCACGACGCTGTTCTAGGGTGGATGTTCTTTCATGGATGCTGCCATGCCCCACACCACCCCCTCACCCGCCCGCGTAACCGCCGTGCTGTTCAGCCTGCGGGGCTGCCTGGTGCATGTCGAAGCGGACGGCGCCCGCCCTGCGCCAGGGGCGTTGGCGTGCCTGGCGCAGTTGGCCGAACAGTCGGTGCCGTGCCTGTGGCTGGATGCGCAGGCCAGCGATGACCACGGTCGACTGGCCGCCGCCTTGCCGCCAGGCCTGCCTCGGCAGGTCGGCGCGTCACGGCCCTGGCCCGCTCCAGATGCTTGCTGGCAGGCCTTGATGGCCCTGGGCAGCGAGCACGTGCACGGTGTGGTGGTGGTCAGCGCTGAGCCCGCCCTGCTGCAATCGGCGCTCAATGCCGGGCTGTGGACCGTGGGGCTGGCGGCGTGCAATCCGGCGTGTGCGCACAGCGCCCGCCAGTGGCAAGGGCTGAGCGACAGCGCGCAGGGCAAGGCGCGGGGCCAGGCTACCCTGGCGCTGTACGCACTCGGGGTTCATTCGGTGATCGATCATCTGGAGGCGCTGCCGTTGTGCCTGGGCGACATCGCTCAGCGGCTGGCCAAGGGTGAGAAGCCTTAGGCTCTGTACGGAAAGTCTTGAGACGAAGGTCAGGCAAAGCCGATGGCGGCCCCACAAAAAAACCGGCGAGGAAAGACTGGGGGCGCGCTCGACTGTACTGGAGTACATGAGCATTACGACGGGGACGCCTAGTTGGGGACGCCTAGCCGGGAACGGCCCTCCGGCCGGCATTCAACGCAGCATGAACGCGTATCAAGGCTTCTCGTACAGAGCCTGGCGCGGGTGTGGAGCGCCTGTACGCCCAGCCCGGTTGCCCAGCACACGCCCCCAGTGCCCGGCATGCTTTTTGGCGCCTGCGTTCGCAACGCACAGGGCCTTGCGCTTGACGCCCATCATGCAAAGTCACGGCCAGTGGATTAGGCTTGCAGGCAGGTCAGAAACCTTTAGCTGACTCTCAAGGTCCATGCCTTAAGTCATTGATGGAGTACGTCCCATGTCCGCCCCCGAACTGCAAGCGCGTCTCAACAGCCTGCGCGAACAACTTGACCGTAACGTGCCGCTTTCCGATGAGGAAGTGGCCAACCTGCACGAAGAGGCGCGCGAGGTCGAAGCGCAACTCAAACTCGAGGAAGCCACCGCCGACAACAACGTGGTCGACGGCGTGAACCTGGCCATCGAACGCTTCGAAGCCGAACACCCGGACCTTACCGCTACCCTGCGCAGCATTGCCAATTCGCTGCATAGCATGGGGATCTGAGACGCTCGGGTCAGGCAATTGCTGACATCTGACGCAAAGGCTGTTCGCTCGTGCCACTGGGGCCGCTGCGCGGCCCATCGCGGCTGAAGCCGCTCCTACGTGCTCAAGTCCATGCTGTGGGAGCGACTTCAGTCGCGATGGCCGGCGCAGCCGGCCCAGCACTGATAACCCCGGATACCTGCCAGGACAGGACAACCGCGATCAGGGCCGCTGCGCGGCCCATCGCGGCTGACCGGGGCGCCGGACCGGCCGCTCCTACACGGATAGCGAGACGCCTTGCGCGTCTTTTTTCATGTCCGCTTACTGGCGCACCAAACGCAGGTTGCGTGGGGTGATCGCCCCGCTGCTGCGGTACGGGTTGATGTCCAGGCCGCCGCGGCGCACGTAGCGGGCATACACGGTCAGGTGCTGCGGGTTGAGCAGTCGTTTGAGATCCAGGTAGATGCGCTCGACGCATTGCTCGTGGAAGTCGGCGTGCTGGCGGAAGCTCACCAGGTAAGCCAGCAGGCTCGCATGGTCCAGCGCCGGACCCTGGTAGTCGACCACCACGCTGCCCCAGTCGGGCTGGCTGGTCACCGGGCAGTTGGACTTGAGCAGGTGGCTGTGCAGGGTCTCTTCGACGATGCGATCAGGGTTGCACGCGAGCAACTCGGGTTGTGGGTGGTCGTAGCTGCTGACGGTGATATCCAGCGCGTCAATGCACAGCCCAGGCAACGCCGTGGTGCCTTCATCCTCCACTTCGCCCAAGGTCCGGACGCGTACGGCAACCGGCTTGCCGGCGGCGGCTGACAAGTCTTTTTCCAGGCACGTGCGCAATTCGCCCTGGGTGGCGAAGGCGGTCTGGTTCAGCGAGTTGAGGTAGAGCTTGAATGACTTCGACTCGATGATGTTCGGCGAGTCGGCCGGAATGGCGAACTCGCCGATGGCCACCACCGGCTTGCCCGACGGCAGCAGCCACGACAGCTCGAAGCAGTTCCAGTAGTCCACGCCCTGCCAGGGCAGGGTCTGCGCGGTCACGCCCAGCTCGGTCCATTTGGCCTCGCGTGGGATCGGGAACAACAACGAGGGCGTGTAGGTGGCGACGTATTCGCTGGATTTGCCCAGCGGCGAGGTTTCGGCGGAAGGATGCATGAGATCGGCCCTGCAGAGTCAAATGCCGGCCAGTTTACCGATTTTTCCTATCGCCTGTTGTTCACTCGATGGTCAGCGGCCCGACCATGCCGGCCTGGTAGTGCCCTGGCACGTTGCAGGCGAACTCGATGGGCGCGGACGCGCTGAAGGTCCAGGTCAGTTCGGCGCGTTGACCCGGTTGCACGAGCACGGTGTTGCCACCGCCGTGCCCGTGGTCGGCATCGCCGTGGGCCATGCCGGCATGGGCGCCGGGGGTCTGACCGTGATCCATCCCCGCGTGTCCGCCAGCAGCCTCACCATGCGCCATCCCCACCTGCCCACCCGCAGCCTCACCATGCGCCATCCCCGCCTGCCCACCCGCAGCCTCACCATGGGCCATCCCCGCCCCCCCAGCTCCGGCGAACGTCCTGCCCTGCATGGCGAGCATCTCTTTCTGGTGCTCGACATGCATGGCCTTGTCACCAAGGTTGAATTCATGCGGCAACTGACCTTCGTTGATCAGCACGAAGCGCACCGTTTCGCCGGCCTTGACCTGCAACCTGGTGGGCTCGAAGGCGATGTCTTTCATCACCACCTCCACCGTACGGGTGGCCTTCTCGGCCGAGGCGGGCTCGCCGAAGGCGAAGGTTTCGGCAAGTGCCGGCAGGCTGAACAGCGACAAGGCAGCGGTGAGCAACAGCGGTTTCATGCAGGTAACTCCAGAGCGCGTCAAACGATGTCACGCACCTTACCCAGTGCGCGCTGGCACGCACCTGACGCGCAGATTACAAAGCTGTCAGCTTGGCCGAAACCCGTCAGCCTGACGTATCCTTGCCCTCCCCGCCCATGGAAGCCTCAGCCCATGAAACTGCTGATCGTCGAAGACCAGGCCAAGACGGGCCAGTACCTGTGCCAGGGCCTGCGCGAAGCCGGCTTCAGCACGGAACTGGCCAGTGACGGCGACACCGGTCAGCACCTGGCCTTGACCGGCGACTACGACCTGCTGCTGCTGGACGTGATGCTGCCCGGACGCGATGGCTGGCAGATCGTGCAAAGCGTGCGCCAGGCCGGGCTGGAAACCCCGGTGCTGTTTCTCACTGCCCGCGACACCATCGAGGACCGCGTGCGCGGCCTGGAGCTGGGCGCCGACGATTATCTGGTCAAGCCGTTCGCCTTTGCCGAGCTGCTGGCGCGGGTCCGCAGCCTGCTGCGCCGCGGCGCCAGCAGCCCACAGGAGACCTGCCTGAGCCTGGCCGACCTGCGCCTTGACCTGCTGCGCCGCCGCGTCGAACGTGCCGGCCGGCGCCTGGACCTCACCGCCAAGGAATTCGCGCTGCTGGAATTGCTGCTCCGCCGCCAGGGCGAGGTACTGCCCAAATCGCTGATTGCCTCGCAGGTCTGGGACATGAATTTCGACAGCGACACCAATGTCATCGAAGTGGCGATCCGTCGCCTGCGATTGAAGGTCGACGATGCCCATCCCGAGAAACTGATCCATACCGTGCGTGGCATGGGTTACGTGCTGGAAATGCGTGCCGAATGAATTCCGACAATGGCACCGTCATCGAAGCGGTGATCCGTCTGCGATTCAAGGTCGATGACGTCCACCCCGAAAAATTGACTCATACCGTGCGCAGCATGGGTTATGTGCTGGAAATGCGCGCCGAATGATGCCGCGCCTGTCGCTCGGGACGCGGTTGGGGCTGTTGTTTGCCGCCTGCACCGCAGTGGTCTCGCTGACGGCCGGGCTGCTGTTCAGCCAGGCCAGCGCCCGGCATTTCATCGAGCTCGACCAGCAGCTGCTCAGCGCGCGGCTATCGCAGTGGCGTACTCAGCTGGACGGTTTGCACGAGGCTGAGGATCTGGCGCCGCGCCTGGGCGAGCTGCGTGCTCAGCTCAGCCATCAGGCCGATCTGGCCTTGCGCATTCAGGGCCCGCAAGGGGGCACCTGGTTCACCAGCCACAGCGAGCTGCCCCCCGCGCCAGCCCAGCCAGGGCTGGCCACCCAGCACGGCAGCGGTATCGACTACCGCAGCCTGGACGCCCCGCTGTACGCCAACCAAGCGCAGTCGCCACGCCTGACCTTGTACCTGGACATCACCCACCACCAGCATTTTCTGCAACGCATGCAGCAGTTGATCTGGCTTACCGTCGGGTTGTCAGCGCTGGCCACGGCGCTGCTGGGGGCCTGGGCCGTGCGCCGCGGCCTGCGCCCGCTGCGGCAGATGGGCAAAGTGGCCGCGAGTGTCTCGGCGCGCTCGCTGACGACCCGCCTGCCCGCCGCGCAACTGCCGGAAGAACTGGCCGACCTGGCCGGCGCCGTGAATGACATGTTGCAGCGGCTGGACGATGCCTTCCAGCGCCTGTCGGCGTTCTCGGCCGACATCGCCCATGAACTGCGCACGCCACTGTCCAATCTGCTCACCCATACCCAGGTCACCCTCACCCGCCCGCGCAGCCTGGAGCAGTATCGCGAGGCGCTGCATGGCAACCTGGAAGAGCTGCAGCGCATGGCGCAGATGGTCAACGACATGCTGTTTCTGGCCAAGGCTGACCATGGCCTGCTGGTGCCAGGGCAGCAGCCGTTGCAGCTCGAAGACGAAGTGGATGCGCTGCTGGAGTACTACGCGGTGCTGGCCGAAGACGCCGAGGTGCGCTTGAGCCGACAGGGCCACGCCGCGTTGAGAGGGGATCGCCACATGCTGCGCCGCGCCCTGTCCAACCTGCTCGACAATGCCCTGCGCTTTACCCCGGCAGGCGGGGAGATCCGCGTCAGCCTGAGCCCTGGCGTGCAATTGTGCGTAGCCAATACCGGCCCGGCCATCGACCCGGAGGTGCTGCCGCGACTGTTCGACCGCTTCTACCGCGCAGACCCCGCGCGCAGCGACAGCGGGCGTGAGCATGCCGGGTTGGGGCTGGCCATTACCCGCTCGATCATCCAGGCGCATGGCGGGGAGATTCAGGCCGAGAGCGAGGGGGGGTGGACACGGGTGACGATCGAGTTGCCCGTTGAGGCCGTGTGAGCGGCCGGTTCGGTATCGGGGCGGGGGGCAGGGATCGCGTTATAGAGGTGGGACGGAGGGTCTGGCATTGGGCCGGCTGCGCCGGCCATCGCGGCTAAAGCCGCTCCTACACCGTGTGATGCCTGGGCATCTCGATCGTATGATGCGTGGGAATCTCGCGGTCGTGTAGGAGCGACTTCAGTCGCGATGGCCGGCAAAGCCGGCCTGATTCAGGCAGCACGCCGGGCCGGAAGAACCGGCCTCCCAGCCCATGCGGCTGGCCGGAGGGCTCGGCCTCCCGGCGCATGCGGCTAGCTCGGATTCTGCAGCCCTACCCTGTTAGTCTCGCCGCAGGCCTTACCTTGGAGTGCCGGCTCCATGTCATATCGCATTCCATACTGCTACGCCCCCGGCACCCTCACCCACCCCTCCATCAACACCCGCGCACTGCGGCTCATCAGCGCTTTGGTCACCGTCCACTGGCCGTCGACCTGCTGCGCTTCGGCGCCCACTCGCAAACTGCCGGAAGGATGCCCGAAGCGCACCGCAGCGCGGGTACCGCCTCCCGCCGCCAGGTTGACCAGCGTTCCCGGAATCGCCGCCGCCGTGCCGATGGCCACTGCCGCCGTGCCCATCATGGCGTGGTGCAGCTTGCCCATGGACAGCGCCCGCACCAGCAGGTCGACATCCGTTGCCGGTACCGGCTTGCCGCTGGAGGCGATGTAGTCGGCAGGCGGTGCCACGAACGCGACCTTCGGTGTGTGCTGGCGATCGGCAGCCTGTTCCAGCGTGCTGATCAGGCCCATGCGCAAGGCGCCGTGCGCGCGCAGGGTTTCGAACCGCGCCAAGGCGGCAGGGTCACCGTTGATGGCCTCCTGCAGCTCGGTGCCGGTGTAGCCGAGGTCGGCCGCGTTGACGAAAATCGTCGGGATGCCGGCATTGATCAACGTCGCCTGCAGCGTGCCGAAGCCCGGCACCTCCAGCGTGTCGACCAGGTTCCCGGTGGGGAACATGGCGCCGCCGCCGTCGCCTTCATCAGCGGCCGGATCAAGAAACTCCAGTTGCACTTCGGCGGCGGGAAAGGTCACCCCATCGAGCTCGAAATCGCCGGTCTCCTGCACCTCACCGGCGGTGATCGGCACGTGGGCGATGATGGTCTTGCCGATGTTGGCCTGCCAGATGTGCACGGTCGCAACACCGTCATGCGGGATACGCGCCGCGTCCACCAGACCGCTGGCAATCGCGAAGGCGCCGACGGCGGCGGACAGATTGCCGCAGTTGCCGCTCCAGTCCACGAACGCGCGGTCGATGGCGACCTGGCCAAACAGGTAATCGACGTCATGCCCGGCGCGCTGGCTGGGCGCGAGAATCACCGCCTTGCTGGTGCTCGAGGTGGCGCCGCCCATGCCGTCGATCTGCTTGCCGTAGGGGTCGGGGCTGCCGATGACCCGTAACAGCAACGCGTCGCGTGCAGGGCCCGGGGTCTGGGCGCTTTCCGGCAGATCGGCCAGGCGAAAGAACACGCCCTTGCTGGTGCCACCACGCATGTAGGTGGCGGGAATCTTCAGTTGTGCGGGGTGGGCCATGGTGAATTCCTGTCGGCCAGCCCTGCCGCAGAAGCGACAGGCTGGCGGGTTGAGTCAGACGGAGGCTTCGAGGAAGTCCTGGGCGAAGCGTTGCAGCACGCCACCGGCTTCATAGATCGAGACTTCTTCACCGGTGTCGAGGCGGCAGGTCACCGGCACTTCCAGGCGCTCGCCGTCGCGCCGGGTGATGACCAGGGTCAGGGTCGCGCGTGGGGTGCGCTGGCCGACCACGTCATAGGTTTCACTGCCATCGAGCGCCAGGGTGTGGCGGTCGGTGCCGGGGTGGAATTCCAGCGGCAGCACGCCCATGCCCACCAGGTTGGTGCGGTGAATGCGCTCGAAACCCTCGGCGACGATGGCCTCGACCCCGGCCAGGCGCACGCCCTTGGCCGCCCAGTCGCGTGACGAGCCCTGGCCGTAGTCGCCGCCGGCGACGATGATCAGCGGCTGCTTGCGCGCCATGTAGGTCTCGATGGCCTCCCACATGCGCACCACCTGCCCTTCAGGTTCCAGGCGGGCCAGCGAGCCCTGCTGCACCTTGCCATCGGCGCCACGGACCATCTCGTTGAACAGCTTGGGGTTGGCGAAGGTGGCGCGCTGCGCCGTCAGGTGGTCGCCGCGGTGGGTGGCGTAGGAGTTGAAGTCTTCCTCGGGCACGCCCATCAGCGCCAGGTATTCGCCCGCTGCGCTGTCGCGCATGATCGCGTTGGAGGGTGACAGGTGATCGGTGGTGATGTTGTCCGGCAGCACCGCCAGCGGACGCATGCCGGTCAGGCTGCGCTCGCCGGCCAGGGCGCCTTCCCAGTACGGCGGGCGGCGGATGTAGGTGCTCATGGGGCGCCAGTCATACAGCGGCGCCACGCTCGGCCCAGTGTCTTCGTCGATCGCGAACATGGGGATGTAGACCTGGCGGAACTGCTCGGGCCTGACCGCGGCCTTGACCATCGCATCGACCTCGGCATCGCTCGGCCAGAGGTCCTTGAGGCGAATCTCGCGGCCCTCGACCACACCCAGCACGTCTTTCTCGATGTCGAAGCGGATGGTCCCGGCGAGGGCGTAAGCCACCACCAGCGGCGGCGAGGCGAGAAACGCCTGCTTGGCGTATGGATGAATGCGCCCATCGAAGTTGCGGTTGCCCGACAGCACGGCCGTGGCGTACAGGTCGCGGTCGATGATCTCCTGCTGGATCTGCGGGTCGAGCGCACCGGACATACCGTTGCAGGTAGTGCAGGCAAACGCGACGATGCCAAAGCCGAGCTGCTCCAGCTCCGCCTCGAGCCCCGCTGCCTGCAAATACAGTTGCACCGTGCGCGAGCCGGGCGCCAGGGACGACTTGACCCATGGCTTGCGTGTCAGCCCCAGACGGTTGGCGTTACGCGCCAGGAGGCCTGCGGCGATCACGTTGCGCGGGTTGCTGGTGTTGGTGCAGCTGGTGATGGCCGCGATGATCACGGCGCCGTCAGGCATCTGCCCCGGCACCTGATCCCAGGCCCCGGCGATGCCGCGCGCGGCCAGGTCAGTGGTGGCGACGCGGGCGTGCGGGTTGGACGGCCCGGCGAGGTTGCGCACCACGCTGGCGAGGTCGAAGCTCAGCACCCGTTCGTAGGCGGCGTCCACCAGGCTGTCGGCCCAGAGGCCGGCGGCCTTGGCATAGGCTTCGACCAGGTGCACCTGCTGCGCTTCGCGGCCGGTCAGGCGCAGATAATCGAGGGTCTGTTCATCGATGGCGAACATGGCGGCGGTGGCGCCGTATTCGGGGGCCATGTTGGAAATGGTGGCACGGTCGCCCAGGGTCAGCGCACGGGCGCCCTCGCCGTAGAACTCGAGGTAGGCGCCGACCACTTTCTGCTGGCGCAGGTATTCGGTCAGTGCCAGCACCAGGTCGGTGGCGGTGATGTTCGGCGCCAGCCGGTTGCGCAGCTCGACGCCGACGATTTCCGGCAGGCGCATCCACGAGGCGCGGCCGAGCATGACGTTCTCCGCTTCCAGCCCGCCGACGCCGACGGCGATCACGCCCAGCGCATCGACATGCGGCGTATGGCTGTCGGTGCCGACACAGGTGTCGGGGTAGGCCACGCCGTGCTCGGCATGGATCACCGGGGACATCTTCTCCAGGTTGATCTGGTGCATGATGCCGTTGCCCGGTGGGATCACTTCGACGTTCTTGAACGCTCGTTTGGTCCAGTCGATGAAGTGGAAACGGTCCTCGTTGCGGCGGTCCTCGATGGCGCGGTTCTTCTCGAAGGCCTGCGGGTCATAGCCGCCGCACTCGACCGCCAGGGAGTGGTCGACGATCAGCTGTACCGGCACCACCGGGTTGACCTGCGCCGGGTCGCCGCCCTTGTCGGCGATGGCATCGCGCAGACCGGCCAGGTCGACCAGGGCAGTCTGGCCGAGGATGTCGTGGCACACCACGCGGGCCGGGTACCAGGGAAAGTCGAGGTCGCGCCTGCGTTCGATCAATTGGCCGAGGCAGGCGTCGAGCGTGGCCGGGTCGCAGCGGCGCACGAGGTTTTCCGCGAGCACACGCGAGGTGTAAGGCAAGCCCGCATAGGCACCAGGCTGCAGCGCTTCGACTGCCGCGCGGGCGTCGAAATAGTCAAAGTCGGTGCCGGGCAAAGCGGTTCGGTAGGCAGTGTTCATATCGTTATCAGGCTCTATCACGGTAATCGGGTGTGGCCACGGGTCGCCGAGGACGGGCAAGCGCCCTCGGTGCAGCATTCAGCGCTGCGGCCCACTGCTGACCGTCAGCGCTGCTCGAGCGGCACGAACGGACGCTGCGCCACCCCGGTGTACTCGGCGCTGGGGCGGATGATGCGGTTGTTTTCGCGCTGCTCGAACACGTGCGCGGCCCAGCCGGTGAGGCGCGAGCAGACGAAGATGGGCGTGAACAGCTTGGTCGGGATGCCCATGAAGTGGTACGCCGAGGCGTGATAGAAATCGGCGTTGGGGAACAGCCGCTTCTGCTCCCACATGGTCTTGTCGATGGCTTCTGAAACCGGGTACAGCACGCGGTCACCGGCCTCGTCGGCGAGCTTCGCCGCCCAGCCCTTGATCACCTCGTTGCGCGGGTCGGACTCTTTGTAGATGGCATGGCCGAAGCCCATGACCTTGTCCTTGCGTTCGAGCATGGCGAGCAATTCACGGGTGGCTTCCTGTGGGCTGCTGAACCGTTCGATCAGCTCCATGGCCGCTTCATTGGCGCCGCCGTGCAGCGGGCCGCGCAGTGAGCCGATGGCGGCGGTGATGCAGGAATACAGATCGGACAAGGTCGAGGCACAGACCCGCGCGGTGAAGGTCGAGGCGTTGAATTCGTGCTCGGCGTAGAGGATCAGCGACACGTTCATCACCTTCACATGCAGCGCGCTCGGCGCCTTGCCCAGCAACAGCTGGAGGAAGTGGCCGCCCAGGGTGTCCTGGTCGCTGTCGCAGTCAATGCGCACGCCGTGATGGCTGAAGCGGTACCAGTAGCAGACGATGGCCGGAAACAGCGCCAGCAGACGGTCAGTGCGCTCGCGCTGGGCGCCGAAGGTCAGCTCCGGCTCCAGGGTGCCGAGCATCGAGCAACCGGTGCGCATCACGTCCATCGGGTGCGTGTCGCGAGGGATGCGCTCGAGCACGTCCTTGAGCGCCTGGGGCAGGCTGCGCAAGGCCTTGAGGCTGTGCTTGTAGTCAGCCAGCTCGGCGGCGCTGGGCAGTTCGCCGTAGAGCAGCAGGTACGCCACTTCCTCGAATTCGGCATGGGCGGCGAGGTCGCGCACGTCGTAGCCGCGGTAGGTCAGCCCGGCGCCGGCCTGGCCGACGGTCGAGAGGGCGGTCTGCCCGGCGACCTGGCCACGCAGGCCGGCGCCACTGAGTACTTTTGCTTCGGCCATGGTGTTGCTCCTTTATTGAAATTGTGGGGAGTCATTGGCTGATCAGGTGTAGGGGCTGCGCTTCAGCGTTTCTCCTTCGCGAACAGGGCGTCGAGGTGCTGCTCGAAGGCGTGGTAGCCGATGGTGTCGTAAAGCTCCATGCGCGTCTGCATGGTGTCGACCACCTGCTGCTGGGTGCCGTCGCGGCGCAGCGCGGTGTAGACGTTCTCGGCGGCCTTGTTCATGGCGCGGAAGGCCGACAGCGGGTAGAGCACCAGCGACACATCCACCGACGCCAGTTGCTCGGTGGTGAACAGCGGCGTGGCGCCAAATTCGGTGATGTTGGCCAGCACCGGCACCTTCACGCGGTCGACGAAGGTCTGGTACATGGCCAGTTCGGTGATGGCCTCGGGGAAGATCATGTCGGCGCCGGCCTCGACGCAGGCGGCGGCGCGGTCGAGCGCAGCGTTCAGGCCCTCCACGGCCAGGGCGTCGGTGCGCGCCATGATCACGAAGCTGTCGTCCAGGCGCGCGTCCACTGCGGCCTTGATGCGGTCGACCATTTCCTGCTGGGTGACGATCTCTTTATTGGGGCGGTGGCCACAACGCTTGGCACCGACCTGGTCTTCGATGTGGATCGCAGCAGCACCGAACTTGCCCATCGAGCGCACGGTGCGCGCCACGTTCAGGGCCGAGGCGCCAAAGCCGGTGTCGACGTCTACCAGTAACGGCAGATCGCACACATCGGTGATGCGCCGCACGTCTGTCAGCACATCGTCCAGGCCGCTGATGCCCAGGTCCGGCACGCCCAGCGAGCCTGCCGCAACACCGCCGCCCGACAGGTAGATGGCCTTGAAGCCGGCGCGCTTGGCCAGCAGCGCATGGTTGGCGTTGATCGTGCCGACCACTTGCAAAGGGTGCTCGGCGGCGACGGCCTCGCGAAACCGTTGGCCAGGGGTACTCATCATGCATCACCTCGGAGGTTGGGGAAGTCGGCGCCCAGTGCGTGGCGCTCGATGGTGCGTCGGGACGCGCCGATGTGACGGCGCATCAGCAGTTCGGCCAGCTCGCCGTCGCCGGCCTCGATGGCGTCGAGAATACGGTGGTGTTCGGCAAAGGCCTGGTGTGGGCGATTGGGCGTGCTGGAGAACTGGATGCGGTACATGCGCACCAGCTGGTAGAGCTCGCCGCAGAGCATTTGCACCAGGGTCTGGTTGCCGCTGCCGTGAATGATCCGGTAGTGGAAGTCGTAGTCGCCTTCCTGCTGGTAGTAGCCCAGGCCTGCCTGAAAGGCGGCGTCTTGCTCATGGGTATCGAGCACCTGGCGCAGCGCCCGGATCTGCTCGGCGCTCATGCGCTCGGCGGCCAGCCGGCAGGCCATGCCTTCGAGCGACTCGCGAATCTGGTACAGCTCGATCAACTCGCGGGTGCTCAGCGACACCACCCGCGCGCCCACATGCGGCACCCGCACCACCAGGCGCTGGCCTTCCAGGCGATGGATGGCCTCGCGCAACGGTCCGCGGCTGATCCCGTAGGTGCGTGCCAGCTCGGGCTCGGAAATCTTGCTGCCCGGCGCGATCTCACCGCTGATGATCGCGGCCTGGATGCGCCGGAAGACGTGCTCGGAGCGCGTTTCGCCTTCCTCGGCCTGGGCAGTGGGAGCGGTGGCGGTATCCTGCATCATTGTCGACACCTTTGGTTTTATTGACTGAAAAGTAGCCATTAAAAGCACTAAGGTCAATCTCGAAAAGCCTGATTGTCGACAATACGCCCACCAAGAAACTCCTCCCCCGCACTGCTGTCAGAACGCCGCGCGCTGGCGTGATGACAGCAGCGTGATAGACTGCCGCGCCGTTTGCCGGTGCAGGAATCCCCTGCAGGCCGCGATACAGACGCGATGGCAGCTCAATGAGGATGGCAAGGCCCTGCGCCCTGCATCCTGCCTCGACTTTGCACCGTACTGCGCCAGGATTATGAACTTCACACCCGCCCTACCGTTGCTCTGCCTTCTAATGCTGCCGGCCCCAGGCCAGGCGGCAGAAAAGACCGTGTACGGCCTGAACGAGTACGCCCGCCTGGGTGGGCTCGACCTCGAAGTGGCAGCCAAGCTCGACACGGGCGCCAAGACCGCTTCGCTGAGCGCCCGCGACATCAAGCGTTTCAAGCGCGACGGGGAAAGCTGGGTGCGCTTCTACCTGGGCATCGACTCGGCCCACAAGCACCCGATCGAACGCCCACTGGCCCGCGTCAGCAAGATCAAGCGCCGCGCCAGTGACTACGATGGCGAATCGGGCAAGGCCTATACCGCCCGCCCGGTCATCGAACTGGCCATCTGCATGGGCCAGACCCAACGTACCATCGAGGTCAACCTCACCGACCGCAGCGCCTTCCAGTTCCCGTTGCTGATCGGCTCGGAAGCGCTCAAGCACTTTTCCGCAGTCGTCGATCCAAGCCTTAAATACGCGGCCGGCAAACCTGCCTGTGCCCCCGAAGCTCCTACCGCAGAGTAATTCCGATGCGTTCTCTTACCCTTCACCTGAAAGTCCTGATCACCGTTCTGGTGCTCCTGGGCGTAATGGTCACGGCCTATCAGATTTTCTTCCTCGGCATTCCGGTGACCGAAGACGAAACCGACGACTTGTGGAACATCGATGCCAAGGTCGAGTTCGTGGCCAGTTCCAAGGATCCGGTCAAGGTGCAGATGTTCGTGCCGCCGCTCAATCGTGATTACGTCAGCCTCAACGAGAGCTTCATCTCCAACAACTACGGCGTGAGCGTCAACCGCGCTGACGGCAACCGCAAGGTGACCTGGTCAGCACGTCGCGCCAATGGCAACCAGACGCTGTACTACCGCCTGGTCCTGACCAAGCGCTTCAGTACCGAAAAAGCCAAGATCAAGGGCCCGACCTTCCGCGACAGCCTGGCCGTCGATGGCCCGGAGAAGATCGCCGCCGAAGCCCTGATCGCACCGATCCGCCAGCATTCCGCTGACGTCGAAACCTTCGTCAGCGAAACCATCAAGCGGGTCAACAACCCCAACGACGACAACGTCAAGCTGCTGCTCGCGGGCGACACCTCGTCGCTGAACAAGGCCAAGGTCGTCAATCTGCTGTTGTCCATCGCCCACGTACCGGTGGAGAAGGTGCATACCATTCGCCTGGTCGCAGACACCCCGCAGAGCCCTGAACTCTGGCTGCGCAGCTTCAACGGCAATGACTGGCTGTACTTCAACCCCGACACCGGTGAACAAGGCCTGCCCAGCGACCGCCTCATGTGGTGGAGCGGCGACGAAAACCTGATCACCGTCGATGGCGGCAAACGCGCCAATGTCACCTTCAGCCTGAACAACAGCGAGATGAACGCCATCCGCCTGGCCAAGCTGACCGACGAGAACACCGACGCCGATTTCCTCGAGTACTCGCTCTACAGCCTGCCGCTGCAAACCCAGCAGACCTTCATGATCATGGTGATGATCCCGATCGGTGTGCTGGTGATCCTGGTGCTGCGCAACCTGATCGGCCTGCAGACGCTGGGGACGTTCACCCCGGTACTGATCGCCCTGGCCTTCCGCGAAACGCAACTGGGCTTCGGCATCATCCTGTTCACGGTGATCACCGCGCTGGGGCTGTCGCTGCGCTCCTACCTCGAACACCTGAAGCTGCAGATGCTGCCGCGCCTGTCGGTGGTGCTGACCTTCGTCGTGGTACTGATCGCCGCCATCAGCCTGTTCAGCCACAAGCTGGGCCTGGAGCGCGGCTTGTCGGTGGCGCTGTTCCCGATGGTGATTCTGACCATGACCATCGAACGCCTGTCGATTACCTGGGAAGAGCGTGGCGGTGGCCATGCCATGAAAGTGGCGATCGGCACGCTGTTCGCCGCGTCCCTGGCGCACCTGCTGATGATGGTGCCGGAGCTGGTGTACTTCGTCTTCACCTTCCCGGCCGTGTTGCTGATCCTGGTGGGCTTCATGCTGGCGATGGGTCGCTACCGCGGCTACCGCCTCACCGAGCTCGTGCGCTTCAAGGCGTTCCTGAAGAAGGCTGATGCCTGATGTTCGGACTGATCAAGACCTGGAAGGCCCTGGAAGCGCGGGGCATCATGGGCATCAACCGGCGTAACGCCGACTACGTGCTCAAGTACAACAAGCGCAGCCTGTACCCGGTGGTGGACGACAAGATCATCACCAAGGAACGCGCGCTGGCGGCCGGCATCCATGTGCCGGAGATGTACGGCATCATCGAGACCGAGAAGCAGATCGATACGCTGCACGAGATCCTCGGCAAGCGCAGCGACTTCGTCATCAAGCCGGCGCAAGGCGCCGGGGGCGACGGCATCCTGGTGGTGGCCGACCGTTTCGAAGACCGCTACCGCACCGTGTCGGGCAAGATCATCAGCCATGAGGAAATCGAGCATCAGGTTTCGAGCATCCTCACCGGGCTGTATTCGCTTGGCGGGCACCGTGACCGCGCGCTGATCGAGTACCGCGTCACCCCCGACCAGATCTTCAAGAGCATCAGCTACGAAGGCGTGCCGGACATCCGCATCATCGTGCTGATGGGCTACCCGGTGATGGCCATGCTGCGCCTGCCGACCCGCCAGTCGGGCGGCAAGGCCAACCTGCACCAGGGCGCCATCGGCGTGGGCGTCGACCTGGCCACCGGCGTGACCCTGCGCGGCACCTGGCTGAACCGCATCATCAGCAAGCACCCCGACACCACCAACTCGGTGGACGGTGTGCAGTTGCCGAACTGGGACGGCTTCATGAAGCTGGCCGCCAATTGCTATGAGCTGTGCGGCCTTGGCTACATCGGCGTGGACATGGTGCTGGATCAGGACAAGGGCCCGTTGATTCTCGAACTCAACGCCCGCCCTGGCCTGAACATCCAGATCGCCAACGACTGCGGCCTGACCCAACGCACCCATGCCATCGAGGCGCATATCGAGGCACTGGCCAAGGAAGGCCGGAGCGAAACGCCTGAAGAGCGCGTGCGGGTGACGCAGAACCTGTTCGGGCACGTGCCGCAGCACTGAGGGCCTGCGCTTCACAGGCGGTTGCAGCGCCGGCGCATCATGGGCCGCGTATCGAGGTGTTGGTACGTGGTCTGTGATGCGCCGGCGCTGTCGTTCAGGGGCATGGGTGGGTGAGTTTGCCGGTGATGCCGAGCCGCCTTGCAGGGGCTTGCCCAGGTGGCGCCTGAGCCGATCAAGGCGGGCAAAGCCCGTCCTATGGGCGATGGGGCTGACCGTGGGGCTGTGATGTCCGTCCTGAGAGCGCTGGCGCTGATCAAGGCCGGTGATGTCCGTCATGAGGGCGCTGGGGCTGATCACCCTATCGCCGCACGTGATCCTATTCGCCCAGCGCTGGCCAGCGCGAGAATGTCGCTCCGACGCTAGGCGCCTTTCCTACAGCGGACTACAATCGCCCTCCTCGCTTTGCCAGCCCTGTCCCGAGCCATGCCGACCTGTACGCTCCACCCGCTGCCCTACCAGCCTGACCCCGCCGTCTACTTCGCTCACCTGCGTGCTGCGCCGGGTGCAGTGCTGCTGGACAGCGCCCGCCCGCACGCCGAACGCGGCCGTTTCGACCTGCTCAGCGCCTGGCCGCTGGAACAGTTCCACGCGCAGGCGGCTGAGCGCGGCGACGACTACCTCGCGCGCTTGCGCCAGGCGCTGCGCAGGCTGGGTGCGGCGCAGTTGCCAGACGGCTGTGAGCTGCCGTTCGCAGGTGGCCTGATGGGTTATCTGAGCTATGACTTCGGTCGGCGCCTGGAGCCCTTGCCGGCGCACGCAGTGGATGATCTGGGGCTGCCAGACGCGCAGTTGGGGCTGTACGCCTGGGCGCTGGTCACCGACCATCACCTGCGGACCAGCCAGCTGGTGTTTCACCCTTACCTGAAGGCTGACGAACGCAATCGCCTGGTGCACCTGTTCGCCTCCGGCTGTACTTCGCCGGCTGGCCACTTCCGCCTGCTCGCGCCCATGCGCGGGGACCTGCAGGCAGCGCAGTATCACGCCGCGTTCGACCGCGTTCAGGCGTACATCCAGGCCGGCGACTGCTACCAGATCAACCTCACCCAGCGCTTTCGAGCACCGTGCGAAGGGGACCCCTGGCACGCCTATCAAGCGCTGCGTAGCGCCTGCCCTACGCCGTTCTCGGGCTTCCTGCAACTGGCTGACGGCACGGCGCTGCTGAGCTTCTCGCCCGAGCGCTTCATTCAAGTGCGCGGCCGCCAGGTGGAAACCCGTCCGATCAAGGGCACCCGCCCCCGCGCCAGCGCACCCGATCAGGACGCCGCCAACGCCCGCGAGCTGCTCGACAGTGCCAAGGACCGCTCGGAAAACCTGATGATCGTCGACCTGCTGCGCAACGACCTGGGGCGCACCTGCGAGATCGGTTCGGTGCAGGTGCCCGAGCTGTTCAGCCTGGAAAGCTACCCCAACGTGCACCATCTGGTCAGCAGCGTCACCGGGCGCCTGGCGGCGGGCAACGATGCCCTCGACCTGATCGCCGGCAGCTTCCCCGGCGGGTCGATCACCGGCGCGCCGAAGATCCGAGCCATGCAGATCATCGACGAGCTGGAGCCTGCTCGCCGGGCGCTGTATTGCGGGTCCTTGCTGTACCTGGATGTGCGCGGCGAGATGGACAGCTCCATCGCCATCCGCAGCCTGCTGATCAAGGACGGCCAGGTCAGTTGCTGGGGCGGGGGCGCGGTGGTGGCCGATTCACACTGGCAGGCTGAATACGAGGAGTCGATCGCCAAGGTGCGGGTCCTGATGGAAACGCTGCAAGGATTAGGCGCGCGGCCTGCATCGCCTTGATCGCCTTGGTCGGCTTGATCGCCGATCAGGCTGGCGCGCAGATGGGTGCCTGCGCCAGCGCATGCCGCGTCTGCGACTGTTTGCGCGTGCGGAACTACTGCGTGGGCTGAACCTGGGCTGATCATATGGCGCGCAGATGGGTGCCTTCGCCTGCGCATTCCGCGTCTGCGACTGTCTGCGCATGCTGAACGGCTGCGTGGGCTGAACCTGGCCTGATCAGCTGGCTGCCGCCTGCCAGCAAGCCTGCCCCCATCGCTGTCCTGCCATTTTTTGTTACCATCTAGCCACTACGAGCGCCCAGCGCCACTATCACGATGGAAACCGCCTGATGAGCCAACCTTTCGACGTCGCCGCCCTGGCCGCGACCTACGCCAGCAAGTCACCCCAGGACATCCTCAAGCTCGCCTTCGAACACTTCGGTGACGATCTGTGGATTTCCTTCAGCGGCGCTGAAGACGTGGTGCTGGTGGACATGGCCTGGAAGCTCAACAAGCAGGTCAAGGTGTTCAGCCTCGACACCGGCCGCCTGCACCCCGAAACCTATCGCTTCATCGAGCAGGTGCGCGAGCAGTACAATCTGCCGATCGAACTGCTCAGCCCGGACCGCGACAAGCTCGACGCCTTCGTCAAGGAAAAGGGCCTGTTCAGCTTCTACCGCGATGGCCACGGCGAATGCTGTGGCGTGCGCAAGATCGAGCCGCTGCGGCGCAAGCTGGCCACCATCAGCGCCTGGGCCACCGGGCAGCGCCGTGACCAGAGCCCGGGCACGCGCAGCCATGTGCCGGCCATCGAAGTGGACGGTGCGTTCTCGACGCCCGAGCGGCCGTTGTACAAGTTCAACCCCTTGGCGCAGATGACCAGCGAAGAAGTCTGGGGTTATATCCGCATGCTCGAACTGCCCTACAACAGCCTGCACGAGCGCGGCTTCATCAGCATCGGCTGTGAACCCTGCACCCGCCCGGTACTGCCGCGACAGCACGAGCGCGAGGGGCGCTGGTGGTGGGAGGAGTCAACGCAGAAAGAATGCGGGTTGCACGCCGGGAACCTGATCAGCAAAGCCTGATTGCCCCTGCAATGGAACCAGCTTGCCGCGAATGTCCATCAGGTGATTCGCGCTGCCATCCCTGGAGCTGCCGTGCAGCCCATCGCGGCTGACCGGGGTGCCGCACCGGCCGCTTCCCACCCTGACCGCGCCTCTGCAGCGACCGTTTCGTCAAGCTGAACCCTGTTGGAGCGACTTCAGTCGCGATGGGCGGCGCAGCCGCCCCAATCGCTCAGTCGGTTATGTGCCTGGCGTTAAGCGTCGCTTGAGTCAGGGCGGCGGCGCCGATTACGAACTGATCGACATCAGCCTCGCAGAGCGGCTTTTCAGACCGGTGTCAGTCAGTGCACAGGCAACTCAACGCCTTCGAACAGCGCCTCGAGCTCTTGCTTGTTATGGCACTGGATCGCCTTGGCCATCACCTCGCGGGTCAGGTGCGGGGCGAACTTCTCGATGAAGTCGCACATGAAGCCGCGCAGGAAGGTGCCACGGCGGAAGCCGATCTTGGTGATGCTCGGCTCGAACAGCTCGCTGGCGTCCAGGGCCACCAGGTCATTGTCGAGCTTGGCATCGACCGCCATGCCGGCCACGATGCCCACGCCCAGGCCCAGCCGTACGTAGGTCTTGATCACGTCGGCATCGGCCGCGGTGAAGACCACCTTCGGCGTCAGGCCACGATGGCTGAAGGCTTCATCGAGCTTGGAGCGGCCGGTGAAACCGAACACGTAGGTCACGATCGGGTATTCGACCAGCGCCTCCAGGGTGAGCTTGGGCAGCTTGCTCAGCGGATGGCCCTGGGGCACCACCACACAGCGGTTCCATTTGTAGCAGGGCATCATGATCAGATCGTTGAACAGCTCCAGCGCCTCGGTGGCGATGGCGAAATCGACGGTGCCATCGGCCGCCATCTCGGCGATCTGCATGGGCGAGCCCTGATGCATGTGCAGGGCCACATCCGGGTACTGCTTGATGAACCCGCTGATCACCGGTGGCAAGGCGTACCGCGCCTGGGTGTGGGTGGTGGCGATCGACAGCGTGCCTTTCTTCTCGTTGGAGAATTCCTGGGCGATCTGCTTGATGCTTTCGACCTTGCGCAGAATTTCACCGGCGGTGGTGATGATGCGTTCGCCAGCAGGGGTCACGCGGGTCAGGTGCTTGCCGCTGCGGGCAAAGACCTCGACCCCCAACTCATCCTCCAACAGGCGAATCTGTTTGCTGATCCCGGGTTGAGAGGTGTACAGGCTCTGCGCCGTGGCAGACACGTTGAGATCGTGGTGCGCCACCTCCCAGATGTAGCGCAGTTGTTGAAGCTTCATAGATGTCCCTCGAATCGCGTTGGGTCAGCAGCGGGTGGTGACGGTTTATAACTATATTAGTGGTTAAACCTACAAATCTAGAACTTTTCATCAGGCCGCGAGGGAAATGACTGACAAATAGATTCAAGACTTCCTACGCCCAAGGTGTTGCGAGAGCGGAACCATGTAGACCGGCACCGTCGACAGCTGCAACAAACGCACAGCGGTCCGGCCAATCGGCACATCCACACCGGCGCCATGACTGTGGCTGCCGAAGATCAGCAAATCGGCCTGCACCCGCTCCACCTGATCGAGAATCACCTGCGCCGGATCGCCCTGGCGTACGCGTACGGCCTTGATCAGCGCCAGATCGGCGGCCTCGCCGAGTTCATCGCGAAAGTTCTCGAGCACCCGCTGCTCGATGGTGGCCAGCACGGTGTTGACGCCCTGACTGTGCAACTGGTCCAGGGTGCGCTCGTCCAGATAGCTCTGCAGCAACGATTCGGCAAACTGGCCCATGGGCTCTACCGCATGAATGACATAGAGGCTGGCATCGAACGTACGCGCCATGGCCAGCGCGTGCTGCATCACGAAAGGGGCATACACGCCGAGGTCGCTGGCGTACAGCAGGGAACGAATCATTCGGCCTCCTCGACTGCCACAGCGGCAGGGCACGGTTGAGCTTAGCAGCGCCTCACGCGGTCGCAGGGCCGCGTGGCACGACGCGCAGACGAGGCAGGCAGAGCCCGAATCATCCCTGCCGATTGGCCCGATCGATGAATGACAGCGCCTGGTACAGGGCCTCGATGCGCGGCAACTGGCAACCGGCCGCGCGGGCACGCGCCAGTGGCTCGGCATAGATCGCCTGCAGTTCGAGCGGTCGTTGCTGCACATGGTCGTGGTACATGCTGGGCCAGTAGTCGGGCATCTGCTGGGTGACACGCAGCAGGTGGCTGGCATAGTCGTCGTCCACTGCATGACCACAGGCCTGCGCGCCCTGCACCACCTCGCCCATCAGCGCCTGGATCAGCGCGCGGCTGTCGGCATCGCCCATCAACGGCGTGGTGCTGGCGCGCAACAACACCGACAGGCCGTTGTAGGGCACGTTCCAGACCAGCTTCTGCCAGCGCGCCAGACCCAGGTCGTCCATCGCCTGGGAGTCAAGACCTGCGGCGTGGAACAGCTGCGCAGCGTCAGCGACGATACCCAGGCGCTCATCGTCTGCGGCCGGGCCACTGTGGTAGCCCACATTCACCGCGCCCAATGCCTGGTGGCGGATGATACCGGGCGCCTGGCGGCTCACGCAGATGAAACACAACCCACCGAGCAGGTGCATGTCCTCGCGCAGCGCCGGGCGCAGTTGCTCTTCCACACCCAGGCCGTTCTGCAGCAACAGCACCTTGGCGCCAGGGGCTGCGGCCTGCACGATCAGCGGGGCCAACTCGGCATTGCTGGTGGCCTTGGCGCCGATCAGCAACCAGTCGCACGGCGGCAGGTCGGCCGCGTTGGCATAGGCCTGCACCTTCATCGACACCGCGCCGTGCACGGCGCTGTCGAGCGTCAGGCCCTGCTCGCGCACGCGGGCGTAGTCGCTGCGCAACAGAAAATGCACATCGAAGCCGGCGCGGGCCAGCATCAGGCCGTAGAAGCCGCCAATGGCGCCGCTGCCAATGATACCGATACGTACAGGGGTGGACGTCATCCGCTACTCCAGGGGGCTTTGACAGCGGCCATCTTGGCACGCAGACCAGGCCGAGTTCGAGCCCGGCATGGCGTTTGGGGCAACGACCCAGCGCTCAGCCCTGCAAAAACCCCACGGCGGTCGGGGTTTGCCCATTGTCGCAGGCCCCGTTAACGCGCTAAGGTTCGGCCCTCCCCCGCTGCGAACAATCTGCTGCTGGGCCGTACGGGGTTGCTGGCGGCCGGCACCCGTGACCTGACGAGTAACACGATGGCTGATTTACCGATCGATGACCTCAACGTCGCCTCCAACGACACGCTGATCACCCCCGATCAGCTCAAGAAAGAAATCCCCCTCAGCCGCAAGGCCCTGGACACCGTGACCAAAGGCCGTGAAGTGGTGCGCAACATTCTCGACGGCAAGGACCATCGCCTGTTCGTGGTGGTGGGCCCCTGCTCGATCCACGACCTCAAGGCCGCCCATGCCTACGCCGAGCGTTTGAAGGTGCTGGCTGAAGAAGTGTCGGACACGCTGTATCTGGTCATGAGGGTGTATTTCGAGAAGCCACGCACCACCGTCGGCTGGAAGGGCCTGATCAACGATCCGTACCTGGACGACTCGTTCAAGATCCAGGATGGCCTGCACATCGGTCGGCAACTGTTGCTGGACCTCGCCGAGCAAGGCCTGCCCACCGCCACCGAAGCGCTGGATCCGATCTCGCCTCAGTACCTGCAGGACCTGATCAGCTGGTCGGCCATCGGTGCACGCACCACCGAATCGCAGACCCACCGTGAAATGGCCTCCGGCCTGTCCTCGGCCGTCGGCTTCAAGAACGGCACCGACGGCGGCCTGACCGTGGCCATCAATGCCTTGCAGTCGGTGTCCAAGCCGCACCGCTTCCTGGGCATCAACCAGCAGGGCGGCGTGTCGATCGTCACCACCAAGGGCAATGCCTACGGCCACGTGGTACTGCGCGGTGGCAACGGCAAGCCCAACTACGACTCGGTCAGCGTTGCCCTGTGCGAACAGGACCTGGCCAAGGCCAAGATCAAGCCGAACATAATGGTCGACTGCAGCCACGCCAACTCCAACAAGGACCCGGCCCTGCAGCCGCTGGTGATGGACAACGTGGCCAACCAGATTCTGGAAGGCAACCAGTCGATCATCGGTCTGATGGTGGAAAGCCACTTGAACTGGGGCGCCCAGTCCATTCCGAAGAACCTCGAAGACCTGCAATACGGCGTGTCGGTGACCGACGCCTGCATCGACTGGGCGGCCACCGAGACTGCCCTGCGCAGCATGCACGTCAAGCTCAAGGATGTGCTGCCCAAGCGCCAGCGCGGCTGATCATTGGCACAGACACAGGAACGCCGGGCAATGCCCGTAATGGTGTTCACTCAAGCTGAATTGATATGACCTGGGGCTGCTTTGCAGCCCATCGCGGCTAAAGCCGCTCCCACAGGCTATGCCTACGCTGTGGGAGCGGCTTTAGCCGCGATGGCGTTTGGGAGCAGCTTCAGCCGCGACGGCATGTGGGAGCAGCTTGAGCCGCGACGGCGTGTGGGAGCAGCTTGAGCCGCGACGGCGTGTGGGAGCGGCTTCAGCCGCGATGGGCCGCAACGCGGCCCTAGTCGCTCAAGCAAACAGCATTACAGGCAATGCCCGGCGTTCTCACAGCGTCGATTCACGCTTTGCTGGAGTGGCGCTGCTGGCGCTCCATGTAGCGTTCTACATAGGAACATGACGGGATGACGGTGTAGCCCATCTGTTCGGCGTAGGCCAGTGCCTGCTCGGTCAAGGCGGCGGCGATACCGCGACCGCGCAGGGCGTTGGGTACGAAGGTGCGATAGATGTCCAGCGTCTGCTTGCCCAGGTCCATGTACGTCAGGTAGGCCCGGTGACCGTCCACATTGGTCTCGAACTGATGACCGGCCTGGTCATGGTGGATGGTCAACGCTTCACTCATCACAGCTCCTTGCAGGTCTTCTGGCAGACCTTCGCCTTATCGATAGGGTAATGACGGCTGGACCGCCTCCGCGCCCCCGTTGCGCATTCGACAGCGCAACTTGCACAATCGTTCTGCCAAGCGCAACGCTTGAATAGTAGGCGTTGTGCAACGGGTTACTCAAGCCGTGACCGGCAAATATTAAAGCGAACGGGCTCGCGCTGAATCATGCAAAGATCGGCGGGATATTCAATAAGCGTAGACGCTGGAGGACAGGAAAAGTCACCCTTAGTTCAACGGAAAAGTTACTGCTTAAGTGCCTTCAGCCCCTGTGGGCTCAAGGTGCCATGACTGTTCCCTGATACGCCGACGAGGCCAGCAGATTTTTTTAAGGCTTCTTGCGTTCAGTCAGTTTACTTACTACAAGTAATGGGTACTATGTACGCCGGCCAGTTTCTCATTTCGAGAGATGGCTCTATTTAATAGATATAAAGTCCTTGAAGGGGAACACGATGAACAACGTTCTGAAATTCTCTGCTCTGGCTCTGGCCGCAGTTCTGGCTACCGGTTGCAGCAGCGTCACCAAAGAAACCGAAGCTCGCCTGACCGCTACCGAAGACGCAGCAGCTCGCGCTCAAGCCCGTGCAGACGAAGCTTACCGCAAAGCTGACGACGCAATGGCCGCTGCTCAGAAGGCTCAGCAAACTGCTGACGAAGCCAACGAGCGCGCTCTGCGTATGCTGGACAAAGCCAGCCGCAAGTAATAATCCTCACGGATTATTGTTAAGCCGATCCCTTGCCGGATCGGCTTTTTATTGCCTGTAGAAAAGCCCGCGTGAAAAAAAAGCCCGCACAGGGCGGGCTGATCACGCGCAAGCGCGCTTATTGCAGTTCGGGCGGAAGACCGTTATCCCCTGCCGCCACGCCGCCATGGGCCGAAGGCACCGCGATCTCCACCGGCATGCCATCTTCGGCAGCGACCACATCACGCACCATGTCCCAGTTCATCTGCAGGCTGTTGGCCAGGTCTTCACGCTTGAGCAAGGCATTGATCACCGCCGTGTGCTTGTCGACCACCGACGGATTGCCACTCTCGTCCAGCGGCGTGTGCGCCTCGAGATAGACCTTGCCGGCACTGACGCCAAACTTGTATGGCTCGTTGATGATGCGCACCGAGGTGCCCACCGGAACCAGCCCCGAAAGTTGCAGCACGTTGTTGTTCAACATGCGGAAGCAACCGTGGCTGGTGCGCATGCCAATGCCGAACTTCTTGTTCGAGCCGTGAATGAGATAGCCCGGAACACCCAGGGTGAACTTGAATGGCCCAAGCGGGTTGTCAGGGCCTGCCGGCACCACGGCCGGGAGGATATCGCCATCGGCGGCGTGCTCGGCACGGATGGAGGCAGGTGGGGTCCAGGTCGGATTCGGTGTCTTGGCGATGATCTTGGTGTTGGCGATTGGCGAACCCCAGCCCTCACGGCCGATCCCCAGCGGGAAGGTGTACACCACGCTTTCGCCTTTGGGGTAGTAGTACAGGCGGTACTCGGCCAGGTTGATCACCACCCCTTCGCGCGGGCCGGGTGGCAGCACGTAGCGGGTGGGCAGGATGATTTCGGTGCCAGCGCCTGGCAACCAGGGATCGACGCCCGGGTTGGCCGCGATCATTTCCAGGTAACCCAGGTCATTGGCCGTGGCGATATCGGCGAAGGTGTCTTCGTACTTGGCGGTGACCGTGCGCACCTGGCCCACCACATCTTCACCTGGCGGTGGTAATGGCAGTTCCAGCGCGACAGCGGGGCCTGCAACCAGCAGGGCGGCCAGAGTCAGGCAACGGGCAACGACAGGAAAGCGCGGCGACATCCAGTGGATCCTTGGCAATCGGGTTCAAGACAGGCAAGTGTACACGCGCGCCACGGGGAGCGGGAGGCGCGCGCTCGTGCAGCCGTGGGCAGATGATGAAAGGCGCTCAGAGCAGTGGCCAGACCGGCCGCGTACCGCCCCGCTGGGCCAGCAGGATGGCTTTGCACAGCTGGCACAGCCGCTGGTCGCGATAGAGGCTGCGGGTTGCCACCGACCAGCGTGGCTGCGCCGGCAGCAGGCTGCCGCACAGGGTACGGTCGGCCGGCGCACCGAGTTCGAGCTGGCGAGTGACAAGGTGGACACGGACTTCCTGACAGGCGAACAGATCGAGTTGCTCATCAGGCTCGATCAATTGGTAAGCGAACAGGGACCAGGCAGGGCGCGGCATTGGGGGCACTCGAAACGGGGGCGCAACTTTAGCCGAAAGCCACCCCCGATTAAAGCGTCAAAGCAGCGGTTTAATGATTGGCCAGGCGTTGTCCAGCAGGCGCTGTTGGGCACCCAGGGCTGGGTGTACGCCGTCGGCCTGCATCAATTCAGGCACACCACCGACCCCCTCCAGGAAAAACGGCACCAGCGGAACGTCCTTGGCCTTGGCCAGGTCCGAATACACAGCAGCGAACGCGGTGGTGTAGCGAACGCCGTAGTTGGGCGGCAGGCGCATGCCCAGCAGGGCCACCTTGGCGCCACTGTCGCGGGCCTTGTCGATCATCGAGGCAAGATTTTGTTGCAATTGATCAGGACGCTGCCCGCGCAGGCCATCGTTGCCGCCCAGTTCCACCACCACCAACGTTGGCTTGTGTGCCTGCAACAGCGCTGGCAGGCGGGCCTGGCCGCCGGCGCTGGTGTCACCACTGATGGAGGCGTTGACGACCTGGGTATCGAAACCCTCTTGCTTGAGGCGTTTCTGCAGCAGGGTTACCCAACCCTTGCCGGTATCCAGGCCAAAACCGGCGCTGATACTATCGCCGACCACCAGCAACGTTCCCGCCACCGCAGTCTGAGCCAGACAACACAGGACCAGACCGACACTCAACCACCCTCTTCGCATTGGATTCTCCATGGGCCCCAGCATTCTCGTTGCGCAGAACCTTAGCAAAGTGGTCACCAGCGCGGAAGGCGAGCTGACCATTCTCCACGAACTGTCACTGACCTTGGCCGAGGGCGACAGCCTGGCCATCGTCGGCGCCTCGGGTTCGGGAAAATCGACCCTGCTCGGCCTGCTCGCCGGCCTTGACCGGCCCAGCGCCGGCACGGTCATCCTGGCCGGCAAGGACCTCGCCCCGCTCGATGAAGACCAGCGCGCCCAGGTCCGCGCCGAACACGTCGGCTTCGTGTTTCAGTCGTTCCAGTTGCTCGACAGCCTCAACGCGCTGGAGAACGTCATGCTGCCGCTGGAGCTTGAAGGCCGGCGCGATGCGCGCGAACACGCCAGTGAGCTGCTGCAGCGCGTCGGCCTGGGCCAGCGCCTGAGCCACACGCCGCGCCAGTTGTCGGGCGGCGAGCAGCAACGGGTGGCCATCGCCCGGGCCTTTGCCGCCCAACCCTCGGTGCTGTTTGCCGATGAGCCGACGGGCAACCTCGACAGCCTGACCGGCGAGCGCATCAGCGACCTGCTGTTCGAGCTCAACCAGGAACGCGGCACCACCCTGGTACTGGTCACCCACGATGAGCGCCTGGCCAAACGCTGCCGCCGCTCGATCCGCCTGGATGCGGGCCGCC
>NZ_DAMCCR010000024.1:48164-48550 GCF_032058845.1 Pseudomonas sp.
CTACTTCGGCGCACGCCTGAACGGCGCCATGCAACTGCGCGCCACCGAATTCCTGGGCGCCGACCTGGTGCTGCAAGGCACCTCGCCACCACGCGCCGAACAGCTCGATCGTGGCAGCGCCGCTGGGCTGGCGCATGCGCGCGTGGTGGAATTCACCAGCATGGTCGGCGGCGACAACGGTATCCAGCTGTCAAGCGTGAAGGCCGCCGACGCGCAGTACCCGCTGCGCGGTGAGCTGCGCAGCGCACCGGCCCCCTACGGCGCCGAAACGCCTGGCGGCGGCCCCGCCCCCGGCGAGGTCTGGGTCGAACCACGCTTGCTCGTCGCCTTGGGCCTGGCCATTGGCGACAGCGTCGACGTCGGCCAGAAAACCCTGCGCCTGGCCC
>NZ_DAMCCR010000025.1:0-47122 GCF_032058845.1 Pseudomonas sp.
CGCTGACCTCCTGCATGCCATGCAGGCGCTCTCCCAGCTGAGCTATAGCCCCACAATGTCGCGAGTTGCCGAAGCGCTGGCTGGGTGCCTGGCGTTTCATGTTGGCTCGTCGCTGTGGACGGGGCGCATATTAAAATCCGATTGCCTGTCTGTCAAACTTATTTTTTAAAATGACTTAAAAAATTTTCTCAGATAACAATCACTTAACGCCCCGCCCCGTCGCTCACCGGTTTGATTCTGCAGGTGACGGGTTCATCACCCCGAGGACACGGGCCTACCCTGCCCCCTCACACCCTTCAGGCGATGCTTGCGAGCAGCTTTTCCCACTCTTTGTTTTCTTTCTTCGAGACACCGCCCAGCAGGTCCAGCGCCTGGCGCAAACGGTAACGCGTGAGGTCCGGGCCGAGGATTTCCATGGCATCGAGCACCGACACCGAGCTGGCCTGCCCTGTGATTGCAGCGAACATCAGCGGCATGGCATCGCGCAGCTTCAACGACAACGCCTCGACCACCGCCTGGATGCAGCCGGTGATGCGCTCCTTCTCCCACTGACGCAGGCCTTCGAGCTTCCACAGAATCAGCTGCATGACCTGGCGTACCTGGTCTGCGCTGAGCTTCTTGCTCTGCAACAGGCTGGCATCGAGCGCCACGCCTCCTTCGAAGAAGAACCCACCCAGCGGCACGACCTGGCTGAACGTCTCGACACGGCCCTGCACATGCGGCGCGATCTTCATCATGTAATCGCTGTTGAACGCCCACTTCTGCAGTCGTGCGGCGAACTGCTCGACCGGCAATTCACGCAGCCACTGGCCGTTGAGCCAGGACAGCTTGTCGATGTCGAAGATCGGCCCACCCAGCGACACGCGAGACAGGTCGAAATGCTCGACCATTTCGGCCAGCGAGAACTTCTCGCGCTCGTCAGGCATCGACCAGCCCATGCGCCCGAGGTAGTTCAGCATCGCCTCGGGGAGGAAGCCCATGCGCTCGTAGAAGGTCACCGAGGTGGGGTTCTTGCGCTTGGACAGCTTGCTCTTGTCGGGGTTACGCAACAGCGGCATGTAGCACAGCACCGGTTGTTCCCAGCCGAAGTACTCATAGAGCTTGATCAGCTTGGGCGCCGAAGGCAGCCATTCTTCGCCCCGCAACACATGGGTGATGCCCATCAGGTGGTCATCGACGACGTTGGCAAGGAAATAGGTCGGCAGCCCGTCGTTCTTCATCAGCACCTGCATGTCCATGCGGTCCCAAGGGATTTCCACATCACCGCGCAGCATGTCCGGCACCACGCAGACACCTTCGCTGGGCACCTTCATGCGGATCACATGAGGCTCGCCCGCCTGCAGGCGCTGCTCGACTTCCTCAGCGCTCAATTGCAGGGCGCGACCGTCATAGCGCGGCGTCTCGCCACGCGCCATCTGCTCGGCACGCATCTGCTCGAGCTCCTCGGCGCTGCAGAAGCAATAGAACGCATGACCGGCCTCGACCAGCTGCTTGGCATAGCGAGCATAGATTTCACCACGCTCGCTCTGCCGGTAAGGGCCGTGCGGGCCACCCACATCCGGGCCCTCGTTCCACTCGATACCCAACCAGCGCAGGGCGTCGAAGATCTGCTGCTCCGACTCCCGGGTCGAACGCAACTGATCGGTGTCCTCGATGCGCAGGATGAACTCACCGCCGTGCTGCTTGGCGAAGCAGTAGTTGAACAAGGCGATGTAGGCAGTGCCGACATGGGGATCGCCGGTGGGCGATGGCGCGATACGCGTACGAACGGTGGTCATTGGGGGTCTCGGAGGGCAATGAAACAAAGGCGCGATGTTAGCAGGGAGCAGGCATGCTGCTCCAGCCATGGCAGCGCCTGGACCCCGTGCGGGCCCAGGCAACGCGCCTCAGCTGGCGAGCAAGCGGTCACGCAGCTTGCCGACTTCGTCGCGCAATTGAGCGGCGGTCTCGAACTCCAGATCGCGGGCAGCCTGGAACATCCGCTCTTCGAGTTGCTTGATGCGCTTGGTGATGTCGGCCGGGGTCTTGAGCCGGGCCTCGGCCTGGGCAGTTTCCTCGGCCGCCTTGGCCGCGTTCTTGCGCTTCTTGCTCCGTGCGCCCGGCACGACCGCGCCTTCGAGGATATCGGTGATGTCCTTGACCACGCCCTTGGGCACGATGCCGTGCGCTTCGTTGAACGCGATCTGCTTCTCGCGGCGACGGTCGGTTTCATCGATCGCACGCTGCATGGAGCCGGTGATCTGGTCGCCATACAGGATGGCGCGACCGTTGAGGTTGCGCGCCGCACGGCCGATGGTCTGGATCAGCGAACGCTCCGAGCGCAGAAAGCCTTCCTTGTCGGCATCGAGGATCGCTACCAGCGAGACCTCCGGCATGTCGAGGCCCTCGCGCAACAGGTTGATGCCGACCAGCACATCGAAGGTGCCCAGACGCAGGTCGCGGATGATCTCCACGCGCTCGACGGTGTCGATGTCCGAGTGCAGGTAACGCACCTTGACATCGTGGTCGGCCAGGTAATCGGTGAGGTCTTCGGACATGCGTTTGGTCAGGGTGGTGGCAAGCACCCGCTCGCCCACCGCCACACGCTTGCGAATCTCAGACAGCAGATCATCGACCTGGGTCCGTGCGGGCCGCACCTCGACGGGCGGATCGATCAGGCCGGTGGGCCGCACCACCTGCTCGATCACACGCCCGGCGTGCTCGGACTCGTAAGGGCCCGGGGTGGCTGAAACGAAGATGGTCTGCGGGCTGATCGACTCCCACTCGTCGAAGCGCATGGGCCGGTTGTCCAGCGCCGAGGGCAGGCGGAAGCCGTATTCCACGAGGGTTTCCTTGCGCGAGCGGTCGCCCTTGTACATGGCACCGACCTGCGGAACGCTGACGTGGGATTCGTCGATCACCAGCAGGGCGTCATGCGGCAGATAGTCGTAGAGGGTGGGCGGCGCCGCACCGGACGGGCGACCGGACAGATAGCGCGAGTAGTTCTCGATGCCGTTGCAGTAACCCAGTTCGAGGATCATTTCCAGGTCGAAGCGGGTGCGCTGTTCGAGGCGCTGCGCCTCCACCAGCTTGTTGCTCTTGTGCAGGTATTCCAGGCGATCCTTGAGCTCGGCCTTGATCCCTTCCATGGCATCGAGCAGCGTCGAGCGCGGCGTGACGTAGTGGCTTTTGGGATAGAAGGTGAAGCGCGGCAGCTTGCGAATCACCTCGCCGGTGAGCGGGTCGAACGCAGCGATGTTCTCGACCTCGTCATCGAACAGCTCGATGCGAATGGCTTCCAGATCCGACTCTGCCGGGAACACGTCGATGACATCGCCGCGCACACGGAACGTGGCCCGGGCAAAATCCATTTCATTGCGCGTGTATTGCAGGTCAGCCAGGCGGCGCAGCAAGGCGCGCTGATCGAGTTTGTCGCCACGGTCGATGTGCAGCACCATCTTCAGGTACGTGTCGGGGCTGCCCAGGCCGTAGATGCACGAGACGGTGGTGACGATGATCGCGTCCCGGCGCTCCAGCAGGGCCTTGGTGGCCGACAGGCGCATCTGCTCGATATGGTCGTTGATCGAGGCATCCTTTTCGATGAAGGTGTCCGACGATGGCACATAGGCTTCTGGCTGGTAGTAGTCGTAATAGGAAACGAAGTACTCGACGGCGTTATTGGGGAAGAAGGCCTTGAACTCGCCGTACAACTGGGCAGCGAGGGTCTTGTTGGGCGCCAGCACCAGCGTGGGCCGCTTCACCTGGGCAATGACGTTGGCAATGCTGAAGGTCTTGCCGGAGCCAGTGACCCCGAGCAAGGTCTGATGCGCCAGGCCTGCATGGATCCCTTCGACCATCTGCCGGATGGCCTCGGGCTGATCACCTGCAGGCTCAAAACGGGTCACGAGCTGGAATTCGGACATGGAACGACCTCTGCCACCTGTAAATTTAGCCAGTAGTTTATACCCATTTGCGCGCAACCCAGAATGCTTTCATGGGTGGCGCGACCGGCTGCTGTGCAGTGGACCTGGCAGATCGAGCAATGGTTGGAAAAAATTCACCCCAAAACCCGTAAAAGCTGCGCCAGACTGTCGCAGCGCAGCGGCGCTGTCTCTATACTGACTCCCCGTTTGTGCACCGCTTCAGTGCATGTCGGCTGAAGGGTGCGCGCGCTCCCATCCTTCAATCAGAGCCAAGGTAAAATGAGCCTGTTTTCCGCTGTTGAGCTGGCACCCCGCGATCCCATTCTGGGCCTTAACGAAGCATTCAATGCCGACCCTCGGACCGACAAGGTCAACCTGGGCGTGGGCGTGTACTCCGACGAACAGGGGCGGATTCCACTGCTGCGCGCAGTGATCGAAGCCGAGCGCCAGCGCACCGCCCAGCAAGTGTCGCGCGGTTACCTGCCTATCGACGGTATCGCCAGCTATGACCAGGCCGTGCAGACGCTGCTGTTCGGCGCGCAATCGGCACTGCTGAGCGCAGGCCGCGTCGTCACCGTGCAGGCCGTAGGCGGAACGGGCGCGCTGAAAATCGGCGCCGATTTCCTCAAGCGTCTGAGCCCTGAGGCCGTCGTCGCCATCAGTGACCCCAGCTGGGAAAACCACCGCGCGCTGTTCGAGACTGCCGGTTTCCCCGTACAGAACTACCGCTATTACGATGCTGCCAGCCACGACGTGAACCGTGCCGGAATGCTCGAAGATCTGCAGAACCTGCCGTCGGGCTCGATCATCGTATTGCACGCCTGCTGCCACAACCCGACGGGCGTGGACCTCAGCCTGGATGACTGGAAAAACGTGCTCGAGGTAGTCAAGGCCAAAGGCCACGTACCGTTCCTCGACATGGCCTACCAGGGCTTTGGCGACGGCATCCATGAAGACGCCTTCGCCGTGCGCCTGTTCGCCGAGTCGGGCCTGGACTTCTTCGTCTCCAGCTCCTTCTCCAAATCGTTCTCGCTGTACGGTGAGCGCGTCGGTGCACTGTCGATCGTCACAGGCTCCAAGGATGAAGCGACCCGCGTGCTGTCGCAGGTCAAGCGCGTGATCCGCACCACCTACTCCAACCCCCCCACGCATGGCGCGAGCATCGTCTCAGCTGTGCTCAACAGCCCCGAGCTGCGGCAGATGTGGGAAACCGAGCTGGGCGAGATGCGTCAACGCATCCACGGCATGCGCAAGCAGATGGTCGAGCTGCTGGCCGAGTATGGCGCGCAGCGCGACTTCAGCTTCGTGGGCCGTCAGCGCGGCATGTTCTCTTACTCCGGCCTTAGCGCTGAGCAGGTTGCAGATCTGAAAGAGCAGTTCGGCATCTATGCGCTGGACACCGGGCGCATCTGCGTGGCGGCGTTGAATCAGGCCAACATTCACGTCGTCACCAAGGCGATCGTCGAGGTTCTGAAGCCCTGACCGATGCACGGGGAAGGTTGACTTCCCCTTTGCAATCAGTAAGATACGCGCACATTCCGCGATAGCTCAGTCGGTAGAGCAAATGACTGTTAATCATTGGGTCCCTGGTTCGAGTCCAGGTCGCGGAGCCAGATAGAAAAAAACCTCCAGTTGCGTGAGCACTGGAGGTTTTTTTATAGCCTGACTTCAGCGCAGGCCGTGCGCATTGGCCGGACGTACCCTGGCCGGCCGCACCTAGCCGGCCACACCCATTCGGTAGAACACCCCGCTGCTCCACACCCCCAACCACTCCTGACCGTCGATAAGCCTCGGCACCGCCAGCTCGACCATCTGGTAGAACACATTGCGGTGGATCAAGGCGTGCAGATTGCCGTGCACCCGTACATACGGCGAGGGCTGTCCATCGAGCGGATCGGTGGTGATATCGATCGGGTGCTCCGGCCCCGCATCGATCTGCTCATCGACCTGGGTGGTGAAGCGCAGCACTTGCTGCTCGCCCTCTCCGATGACCTCCAGCAGAACGGCCACGAACGGCGCATCATCGACACGGATGCCAACCTTTTCAACGGGCGTCACCAGAAAGTAGTCATCGCCATCGCGGCGCAGGATCGACGAAAACAGCCGCACCATGGGCTTGCGGCCGATAGGCGTACCCAGGTAGTACCAGGTGCCATCGCGCGCAATGCGCATGTCGATGTCGCCGCAGAAGTCAGGGTTCCACAGGTGCACGGGCGCACGCCCCGAGCCCTTCGGGACCTGCGCCAGCAATTCACCGGCCTTGCCAGAATCAGTCATGCTGCCCTCAACGACTCATGCCTACGAGGCTTTGAGCGTACTCGCGCATGGGCGCGCCAAGCAAATCCTCAGGCCGGGTGTCGTGCAGCGTCAACAATCCGCCACGGCTCTTGATGCGCACTGAGTCGATGAGGTAACGGGTACCGGTTTCGATGAGCATCATCTGCACCACGCCAGAATCCCAGCCCAGACGGTCGACGGCTTGCTCGTCGTACCATTGATCGCCGTTGCCGATACGGTCGTCGGTACGGGCGTAGCGGGTATAGAGCACGTAGTGCGCACCCAGTGACCGCGCTTCGTTCAGCGCCTCTTCCAGCCCCAACGGGCCTTGGGCACGACGCACCAGCGGGAAATACTCGACGAACGCCTTGAACGCCTCCTCCGCCACCACATTCTGCCGGGGCTGCGGGCCTTTGCCCGGCGGTACGAAGGCACCCTGGCCGATGAAGATGAACGAGTCCGGCTGCAGACGTACCGACAGCGTGCGTCGAGTGTCGCTGTGATCGAGCAGGCCGGCGTCGCTCAGCTGATAGCGCACCCCCTCGCCCATGTCGCTGACCTTCATGCAGCCGCCTAGCGCCAACAGCGCCAGCAGCAAAAACAGGCTCCGCATCGTTCCTCCCCGTGTCGGTGTCGAAAAACCGACGATCAGGCGGCTGATGCAGCTTTTGCGCCATGTCCGGACGCGGAGCGCAGTTTCATGCAGCGGGTTCGGCGTCGCGCTTGCGCTTGTTGCCCATGCGCACGCCAATGTCCATGAGGAACTGGAAGAAACCTTCCTGATCTTCCAGCACATTGCTCCAGAAGGGCGAGTGGTAGAGGGCCACCGCGCCATGCACCAGAGCCCAGGCAGCGCAGTAGTGGAAATAAGGCGGCACGTCTTCGAGCTTGCCCTCGCTGATCCGGCCTTTGATCAGCAGGGTGAGCCGTTCGAAGTTGGAGGCGCGGATGCGGTGCAGCTCCTCGACCATTTCAGGCACCTGATTGCCCTTGACGACCTTTTCCTCCAGCCGATCGAACAGGCGATAGCGCTGTGGATCACGCATGCGGAACTCGAAATAGGCGCGCGACAGCGCTTCCTGATCACGGTCCACGTCATCGGAGTGCAACAAGGTGTTGAGGTCACGCTCGTAGTCGAGCATCAGGCGCAGGTAGATCTCGGCCTTGGATTTGAAGTGTTTGTAGATGGTGCCTTTGCCGATACCGACCGCATCGGCAATCATCTCGACGGTGACGCTGTCTTCACCTTGTTCGAGAAACAGCTTCAGGGAGGTGTCGAGGATTTCCTGCTCGCGGCGGCGAAATTCACGGACCTTACGAGGTTCTTTCTGCATGGGGGAAGACTGGCTGAAAATCGAAGCGGATTATTATGCCTAACTAGCCGCAAAAAGCACGGAACATCGACCATCGATCACTTTCCCGATCACCTTCATAGGGCTGAACCCGCCCGGGCGTGGGGCCGCAACACGCCCGTTGCTCGACCATTCGGCAGCTCGATGCCCAGCTGATTAAAAAACAACCAATGAACACTGGCACTGCGCCAATCCTGACCAATACTGAAAGTGTTGGCGCGTGGCACCCCCCAGCCATGCGCCAATGAAGGTGCCAAGGACCGCGCACCTTTGTTCAACTCCTAATGGTCTTGACCCGGATTCCGTCCCCCCAGAACCCGGGTTTTTTTTGCCTGTCGGGTCAGACCTGGTCGGCCACGCGGGCCAAGGGGAACAACCGCTTGAAGTTGTCCGTGGTCTGCGCAGCCAGCCCCTCATAGCTTTCGCTGCGCAGCGAGGCGATGAACTCGGCGACCTCGCGCACGTACTGCGGCAGGTTGGGCTTGCCGCGGTGCGGAATGGGCGCCAGGTAGGGGGAATCGGTTTCCACCAGCAGGCGGTCGGACGGCACCTTGCGCGCCACCTCGCGCAGCGCTTCGGCATTGCGGAAGGTGACGATGCCCGACAGCGAGATGTAGTAGCCCAGGTCCAGCGCCGCCTTGGCCATCTCCCAGTCTTCGGTGAAGCAATGCAGCACGCCGGCTTGTGGCAGGCTGAACTCGCCGAGCAGGGACAATGTATCGGCCTTGGCGGCACGGGTGTGGACAATCACCGGCTTGCCAGTGCGCCGTGAAGCCTCCAGGTGCAAGCGAAACGACGCCTGCTGCACCTGCGCAGCCTCAGGCTCGTAGTGGTAGTCCAGACCGGTTTCACCAATGGCCACCACATGGGGATGCGCCAGCTCGCCCAGCAACCAGTCCAGTGCCGGGGTTTCACCCGGCGTCAGGTCGAGGGGGTGGATACCGACCGAGCAGTCGACGTCGGCGTACCGCTCGCTCAGCGCCTTGACGGCAGCGGCGTTGTCGGCGCTGACGCCGATGCACAGGAAATGCCCTACCCCGCGCTCGCGCGCAGCATGCAGCGCGGCGTCGAGCGAGCCCTGATGGGCGCTGAGGTCCAGACGATCGAGGTGGCAGTGAGAATCTACAAGCATGGCGAAACAGACATCCGTTGATCAGTAGAGAGGGTCATCGCGTGCCGGGCAACTGCGCCCACTGGGCCAGCAGCGCCTCCAGCAGCAGCGCACGGTTGAGGTTGGCTTTGCCCAGCACCTTCTGGCGCTGGTCCAGAATCCAGGTCTGGGTGTCGAGCACACTGGCCTGGCGACTCTTCTGCGCCAGGTACTGCACGACCTTGCGCATGTCGGCCAGCCCCAGACCTTGCTCGTCCTGGGTCAGCTGATAGCGCAACACGCGCTGGGACCATTCGCAGAACCAGTCGAACAGGCGCAACAACGGCACGCCATTCCAGGCCTCGGCAAGCTGGCTTGGCGACTGTTGCTGCTTGAGCAACTTCTTCACCCCTTCGACCACCAGCGCACGCTGCTCGCGCACCCCTTGCTGGTGCAAGCTCAAGGCCATCAAGGCAGAGCCCGAGGCCAATGCCAGCAACTCCTGGCGCTCGTGTTCTTCAGCATCGGGCAAGGCCGACGCCAACCAGGCCTGGCTTTGCGCCTGGCTCGGCAGCGGGCAGGCGATCTGCTGGCAACGGCTCTTGACCGTCGGCAGCAACCGGCTGGGCTGATGACTGACCAACAGCAGCACGGTATCGCCCGACGGTTCCTCGAGGCTTTTCAGCAAGGCGTTGGCCGCATTGATGTTCATGGCCTCCACGGGCTCGATCAGCACCACCTTGCGCCCGCCCAACTGCGCGGTCTGCACGACAAAGGCCACCAGCTCACGGACCTGGTCGACCTTGATCGGCTTGTCGGCCTCTTCCGGTTCGAGGATGAAGTTGTCCGGGTGCGTGCCGGCCTTCAGCAACAAGCAGGACTTGCACTGGCCACAGGCGTCGGTATCGCGCGGTTGCTGACACAACAGCCGTGCCATCAGACGCTCGGCCAAGGCCCGCTTGCCCGTGCCCTGAGGACCGTGCAGAAGATAGGCATGGGCGTGCTGGGCACGGCCTGCCAGTTGCTGCCAGAGCGCCTCCTGCCAGGGATAGGCCTCAGCCACGGCAGCGGTCCAGAATGCCGGGCAACAGACCATCGAGGGCACGCTGCACCGCGTCCAGCGGCTGACCCGCGTCGAGCAGACGGTACCGTTCGGGTTGCGCGGCGGCACGGTCGAGGTAGGTCTGGCGGACGGCTTCGAAGAAGTCGCGACCTTCGCGCTCGAAGCGATCGAGACGACCGCGCGCTGCAGCACGAGACAGCCCCACCTCCACCGGCAGATCGAAAATCAGCGTCAGGTCGGGGCGCAGGCCCTGTTGCACGAACGCCTCCAAGGTCGCAATGCGCTCCATCGGCAGACCTCGGCCGCCGCCTTGATAGGCGTAGGTGGCATCGGTGAAGCGATCACAGATCACCACCGCCCCACGCGCCAGCGCCGGCAGGATCACCTGCGCCAGGTGCTGGGCGCGGGCGGCGAACATCAGCAGCAGTTCCGTGTCAGTGGCCATGGCTTCATCGCCAGGCTCGAGCAACAGCTCGCGAATGCGCTCAGCCATCGGCGTACCACCCGGCTCACGACTGAGCACCACATCCACACCCTGCTCGCGCAGGCGCGCGGCCAGGTATTCACGGTTGGTGGTCTTCCCGGCGCCTTCTGGCCCTTCGAGGGTAATGAACAAGCCGCTCACAAGCAGTCCTTAATGAGTGTTTTCGGGCACCGGCGCCGGCTCAGGGGTCGCTTCGCCGGACGGTGCGGCGGCGTCGGATTCTGTTTTGACGCCAGGAGGTGTGCTTTCTTGCGGTGACGCCGGCACCTGATCGGCAGGTGCGCGCTCGACCGGTGCCGATGACGAACTGCCCGGTGCTGCAGGGCTGGAACGGTAGTCGGCGCGACGTTTGAGCTGGAACTCGCGAACGGCCGAATTATGGTTGTCCAGGTCGTCGGAGAACACATGGCTGCCATCACCACGTGCCACGAAGTACAGGCTGGTGCCATCGGACGGGTTGAGCGCCGCGTGAATTGCCTCGCGGCCGACCATGGCAATCGGCGTCGGCGGCAGCCCGGTCATGGTGTAGGTGTTGTAAGGCGTGGGCGCGCGCAGGTCAGCGCGGGTGATCCGGCCGTTATAGCGCTCGCCCATGCCATAGATGACGGTGGGGTCGGTCTGCAGCATCATGCCAAGGCGCAAGCGCCGGATGAACACCCCCGCGATCTGCCCGCGCTCTTGCACGATGCCGGTTTCCTTCTCGACCAGCGAAGCCATGATCAGCGCCTGATAGGGATCGCGGTAAGGCAGGTCGGCGGCACGCGCAGCCCATTCCTTGGCCAGCACCTCGTCCAGGCGCTGGTAGGCCTGCTGCAACAGCTCGACATCGGACATGCCGCGCACGAAACGGTAGGTGTCGGGGAAGAAGCGACCTTCGGGGAACACACCGGCATGACCCAGCTTGTCCATGACCTCGGCATCGCTCAGGCCATCGAGGGTGTGTTCAAGGGTTTCGTGGCGCGCCAGCGCCGAGCGCACCTGACGGAAATTCCAGCCCTCGACCAGGGTGAGGGTGTATTGCACCACATCACCCCGACGCCAGGCCTCGAACAGCTCGCCCATGGTCATGCCGGGCTTGAGCCGGTACTCGCCGGTGTGCAGCGCGGTGCCGGCCATGTTGAAGCGCCAGTAGAGGCGCAGCCACACCGCTTCATCGAGCAGCCCGTCACTCTGCATACGGTAGAACATGCGATTGGGCGTGGTGCCGCTGGGCACATCGAGCATGCGCTCTTCAGTGAGCTGCAGAGGCTGGTCGACCACCGAGTGCACTTTCCAGGCCGCCCAGCCAAACGTCAGGCCGGCCAGGAGCAGGCCTATTTCCAGGAGCAGGAGGAGTTTACGTCTCACGAATCAGGTTTCCAGTAGCGTACGGGCAACGGCCTGCAGTTTACGGGTGAGCGGCCCTGGCGACCAGTTCAGCGTACCCAGGGCACGAACAGGCCAGATGCCATAGACGCTGTTGCAGACGAACACTTCGTCAGCCTGCTGCAGTTCTTCGATCGAGACATCGCGCACCTTTATCGCAATGCCCAACACGCCGGCCTGCTGCAGGAGCGCTGCGCGCATCACACCCGCCACGCCGCAGCGGGACAGATCAGGCGTGATCAACTGGTTGTCGCGCACCAGAAACAGGTTGCTGTAGACACCTTCGACCACCCTGCCCTGCATGTCGCGCACCAGGCCTTCGGCATGCTCAACGTCCTGCCATTCGGCACGGGCCATGACCTGCTCCAGGCGATTGAGGTGCTTGAGGCCGGCCAGCAGCGGTTGTTCGGCCAGGCGTGTCTGGCACGCAAACAGGCGCACGCCGGCTTCGGCATGGGCCTGAGGGTACTGCGGCAGAGGGCCAGCCTGGAGCAGGCGCCGGGGCGCAGCAGCTGGCGCGCCGGCATAGCCGCGCGCGCTGTCGCCGCGGGTGAGGATCAGCTTGACCACACCGTCGCCAACGGCCCTGGCATAGCGCACGACTTCATCACGCACCAGGGCCAGATCCGCAGGAATGAGCAGGCGCTGGCAACCCGACGCCAGGCGCGCGAGGTGCGCGTCGAGCAAACTCGGACACCCTGCCCGCACGGCGATGGTCTCGAACAGGCCATCGCCGTAGGCCAGCCCCCGATTCTGCAGGTTCACTGCAGTTGCGGGCTGGCCATCGAGCCAACTGTGCATCAGCCAACGAACCTGCGGAACACCAGGGCCCCATTGGTACCGCCGAAGCCGAACGAGTTGGACAGCACGACGTCGATCGGCATGCTGCGGGCCTGATGTGGCACGAAGTCCAGGTCACAGCCTTCGTCCGGCTCATCCAGGTTGATGGTCGGGGGGGCCATCTGGCTGTTGATCGCCAGCACGCTGAAGATCGCCTCGACGGCGCCGGCAGCACCCAGCAAGTGACCGGTCATCGACTTGGTGGAGCTGACCGCCACCTTGTAGGCGTGCTCGCCAAACACCTGCTTGATGGCCGACACCTCGGCAATGTCGCCAGCAGGGGTGGAGGTGCCGTGAGCATTGATGTAGCTGACATCCTGCGGGGCAACACCGGCATCGCGCAGCGCGTTGACCATGCAGCGGGCCGCACCCTCACCGTCTTCGGGCGGGGACGTCATGTGGAAGGCGTCACCACTCATGCCGAAGCCGACCAGCTCGGCGTAGATGGTCGCCCCGCGTGCTTGCGCATGCCCGAGCTCTTCGAGCACCAGCGCACCGGCGCCGTCAGACAGCACGAAGCCATCACGGCCTTTGTCCCACGGGCGACTCGCACGCGCAGGCTCATCGTTGCGGGTCGACAAGGCCCGCGATGCACCGAAGCCGCCCATGCCCAGACCACACGCGGCCATCTCGGCGCCGCCGGCGATCATCACATCGGCTTCGCCATAGGCAATGTTGCGCGCCGCCATGCCTATGCAGTGCGTGCCCGTGGTGCAGGCGGTAGAGATGGCATAGTTAGGACCCTGCAGACCCAGATGGATCGACAGGAATCCGGAAATCATGTTGATGATCGAACCCGGCACGAAGAACGGCGATATGCGCCGCGGACCTTGCGCATGCAATGTCCGACTGGTTTCTTCGATGTTGGTCAGCCCGCCAATCCCTGAACCCATGGCCACGCCAATGCGTTCCCGGTTGGCATCGGTGATGTCCAGCCCGGCGTTGCGTACGGCCTGGAACCCGGCCGCCAGGCCGTATTGGATGAACAGGTCGAGCTTGCGAGCTTCCTTGGGCGACAGATACTGTTCGACCTCGAAGCCCTTCACCGAGCCGCCAAAACGGGTGGAGTAAGCCGCAAGGTCCGTGTGTTCGATCGGACCGATACCACTACGGCCAGCCAGAATGGCCTGCCATGTGCTTGGCACATCGGTACCCAGTGGCGACAGCATCCCCATACCGGTAACCACGACGCGTCTACGCGACACAGAACTCTCCTTTTCAAATACCTACTGTTCTTGCAAAGAAAAAACCGCACGCCAGTAACGGCAGTGCGGTTTTTCCCGACAAGAAGCGTCGACTGCGAACGTCTTAAGCCTGGTGGCTGTTGACGTAGTCGATTGCAGCTTGAACGGTAGTGATCTTCTCGGCTTCTTCGTCCGGGATCTCGGTCTCGAATTCCTCTTCCAGAGCCATCACCAGCTCAACGGTGTCAAGCGAATCGGCACCCAGGTCATCGACGAAGGACTTCTCGTTGGTCACTTCCTCTTCTTTGACGCCCAGTTGCTCGGCGACGATTTTCTTGACGCGTTCTTCGATGGTGCTCATACCTAGTTTTCACTCCTAATGGACATATGTCAGGCAGCTGACCGGTGAGTAATTTTATAGAAAGACGCCCGCTTTTCAAGCGTAATGCGCCACCTCGTGGTCACCCGACCCACTGCCTGGAATCTGGTTGCAGCTTTATAACGGATTTTAGCTTCGCAGTATGACTATTTTTTGAAGCGATCCGTCACATTGCGCCGCAGTTTACATGTACATGCCACCGTTCACCGGCACCGTTGCGCCGGTCACGTAGGCTGCACCTTCCGATGCCAGGAAGGACACCACCTTGGCGATTTCCTCTGCCTGGCCCAGGCGACCCAGAGGGATCTGGGTCTGCAGTGCCTCGCGCTGCGCCTCGGGCAGCTCACGGGTCATGTCGGTGTCGATGAAACCGGGTGTCACCGAATTGACCGTGATGTTGCGCGAGCCGACTTCACGTGCCAAGGCACGGCTGAAGCCTTCGAGCCCGGCCTTGGCAGCAGCGTAATTGACCTGGCCGGCGTTGCCCATGGCACCGACTACCGAGCCGATGCTGATGATACGGCCCCAACGGGCCTTGGTCATGCCACGCAAAACACCCTTGGACAGACGGTAGAGGCTGTTGAGGTTGGTGTCGATGACATCGAACCACTCGTCGTCTTTCATGCGCAGCATGAGGTTGTCACGGGTGATGCCGGCGTTGTTGACCAGGATGGTCGGCGCACCGAACTGCTCGCCGATGGCGGCCAGCACGCTGGCAACCGACTCGTCGCTGGTGACGTTGAGCGCCAGGCCAGTGCCGGTGATGCCATGTTCCTTGAGGGTTTCAGCGATGCGCTGAGCGCCGGAGTCGGACGTTGCCGTGCCGATCACCGTGGCGCCCTGGCGGCCCAGCTCAAGCGCGATGGCTTGGCCGATGCCGCGGCTGGCGCCGGTTACGAGGGCAACTTTACCTTGCAGGCTCATGCAAGCTTCTCCTAGATCAGGCCAACGCCGCGCGGGTGGCGGCGAAAGCGTCGGGGGTATTGAGGTTGTAGGTGGTCACGCCATCGGCGCACCGTTTGTTCAAGCCAGCCAGGACCTTGCCCGGGCCGCACTCCACCAGATTGACCGCGCCTTGTGCGGCGAGGGTCTGCACGCACTCGACCCAGCGCACGGGCTGGTACAGCTGCGCCAGCAGGTTCTGCTTGAGCGTGTCCAGATCAGCCGCCACGCCGGCGCTGACGTTCTGCACCACAGGGATCGCAGGCGCTTTCCAATCGATGCTGTTGATTGCCTCGGCGAAACGCTCGGCCGCAGGCTTCATCAGCGCGCAGTGCGAGGGCACGCTGACGGCCAGCGGCAGTGCACGTTTGGCACCGGCAGCCTTGCACAGCTCGATGGCGCGATCGACGGCCGCCTTGTCACCGGCGATGACGACCTGGCCTGGGGAGTTGAAATTCACGGCACTGACCACTTGGGCTTCGGCAGCCTGGGCACAGAGCTCGATCACCTTCGCGTCATCCAGCCCGAGAATCGCGGCCATGCCGCCCTGCCCGGCAGGAACGGCCTCCTGCATCAGCTCGCCACGGCGCCGAACCAGACGCACTGCATCGGCCAGGCTCAAGCTGCCAGCGACGACCAGCGCGCTGTACTCGCCCAGGCTGTGGCCGGAGACGAACGCGGGCCTGGCACCGCCCTGCTGCTCCCAAAGACGCCACAGGGCAACCGATGCAGTGAGGATGGCGGGCTGAGTCTTGTCAGTCTGGGCCAACTGCTCCTCGGGACCTTCCTGGATCAGTGCCCACAGGTCATAGCCCAATGCCGCCGAGGCTTCCTTGAAGGTCTCGATGATACTGGGCTGCTCGGCGCCAAGCTCGGCGAGCATGCCCAGCGATTGGGAACCTTGCCCAGGGAAGACGAATGCGAGGGATGCAGACATTGAACACGCCCTTATGAAGAGGTCATGGATAGACATGAACAGGCGCCGGGCCTGGCATGCAACTTGGAAACTTGGATGCAGACGCCGACCAAGCGGTCACATTTAACCACTTCATCGACCTGTTGCCTGAGGCAGGTGGTTGTCGAGAAGCCCCTGCAAGCGCGCTGGCAGGTTCATGCGGACCTCGATCAGGGCGCGCTCAACGGCGCTTTGAAAGCCTTGCAGCCCTGCTGCACCGTGGCTCTTGATCACGATGCCCTGCAAGCCCAGCAAGCTCGCACCGTTATGCCGCGCGGGCGCCAGGTCCGCCTTCAAGCGTCGTAACAGTGGCAATGCCAGTACGCCCGCCAGACGCGCCAGCAGCCCTTGCCGGAACAGGGCCTGCAAGCGGTCGGTGATCATGCTGGCCAACCCTTCGCTGGACTTGAGCACCGCATTGCCGACGAAACCGTCACACACCACCACGTCCGCTTCGCCGCGGTACAACCCGTCACCTTCGACGAAACCGACGTAATTGAGCGTGCGCGACTCGCCCAGCAATACCGCTGCCTGCCTGACCTGCTGATTACCCTTGATGTCTTCGGTACCGCAATTGAGCAAGCCCACCCGCGGCTGGGCGATGCCCAGTGCCTGGGCGGCGACCGAGCCCATTACCGCGAACTGGTAAAGGTGCTCGGCCGTGCAGTCGACATTGGCACCGAGGTCCAGCAACTGGCAAAAGCCGGCGCGCGTCGGAATGGCCGCTACCATTGCCGGACGGTCGATGCCCGGCAGGGTCTTGAGAACAAACCGCGACAACGCCATCAGTGCCCCAGTGTTGCCTGCGCTGACGCAGGCGTGTGCCTTGCCATCGCGCACCAGCTCAAGCGCAACACGCATCGACGAATCAGGCTTGCCCCGTAACGCCTGACCTGGACGCTCATCCATGCCGATCACTTCGCTGGCCGCGACGATTTGCAGGCGCGCGCGATCGGCAGCAGAGAGGCCGCTGACAAACGGTTCGATAAGGGAAGGTTGACCGACGAGGGCCAGGTGCAACGAGGGCGTAGCTTTAAGGCAGGCGATGCTGGCCTTGACAATGAGACGGGGACCGAAGTCCCCGCCCATCGTATCGATCGCGATGATCTGAGCGGACAAGATTTACTCGTCAGCGCCCTTGTCGATCACTTTGCGGCCACGGTACACGCCTTCTGGCGAAACGTGGTGACGCAGGTGAACTTCACCGGTGCTCTTCTCTACAGACAGCGCGTTTTCCGACAGGGCGTCGTGCGAACGGCGCATGTCACGGGCAGAGCGGGATTTTTTGTTCTGCTGAACAGCCATAATTGATTAACTCCTAAACGTTTGGGTCACGCTTTAACTGCGCCAAAACACTGAACGGGTTGGACCGCGATACCTCGTCCTTGCTCGGCTCGGGCTCATCTGCGCCGGCCGGCTGCTGGCATTCTTCCGGATGATGAGCAGGCACGATGGGCAGAGCGAGCAAAAGCTCTTCTTCGATCAGCGCCTGCAGATCCAAAGGATCTTCGCCCAGTTCCAGCACGTCATAGCCTTTCGGCAACGACTGGGTATTCGCACCCTCCTTCACCACAGCGTAAGTACATTCGCTGTGGATCGGCAGGGTGACCAGCTCAAGACAACGCTGGCAAACCATCTTGACCTCGACATCCAGCGCCGTGTGGATAACCACCGTGTGCTGTTCGTCTCGTTCAAAATCGAACTTCGCCTGCACCGTACCGACGGTGTCGGAAAGCGGGTCGCAGAGTCTTTCCAAATCAGCGAGTTGCAACGAACCTTGAAGGGTTACGCCACGATCGGCTAATTTGCGCGGGTCAACGTGAGGTGGAATCGGGTCATTCAACATAGGCGCAGCATTCTAGGGACGACCCCTGCACCTGTCAAAGGAAATTAGCCGCAAGGTGCATGCTAGGATCCAGGTACCTGCCTTGGAGTTCACCATGCTTCCTTTATTACTCGCCTCCAGCTCTGCCTATCGGCGCGAACTGCTCCAGCGCCTGCGCCTGCCCTTCACCTGCGCAAGCCCGGACCTGGACGAAAGCCGTCATCCTCAGGAGCCACCCCGCGCACTGGTCCAGCGACTGGCCGAGCAGAAGGCGCGCGCCCTGGCCGACCGTTATCCCGACCACCTGATCATTGGCTCGGATCAGGTCGCCGTGCTTGGCGATCAGGTCCTGGGCAAACCCCACAGCGCCGAACGCGCGTGCGAGCAACTGCTGGCGGCCAGCGGGCGCTCGGTAACCTTTCTCACCGGCCTGGCAGTGCTGAATACGGCCACGGGCCGCTGCCAGGTTGACTGCATCCCCTACACAGTGACGTTCCGCACCCTTGATCAAGCGCGCATCGCGCGCTATGTCGAGACCGAGCAGCCGCTCGACTGCGCCGGCAGCTTCAAGGCCGAAGGGCTGGGCATCAGCCTGTTCCAGCGCTGCGAGGGCGAGGATTCAACCAGCCTGATCGGCCTGCCGCTGATTCGCCTGGTCGACATGCTGCTTGCCGAACAGGTGTGCATCCCCTGAATGCAAGCGGGGCGAGCCGATCACTCGCCTCGCCCCGCCTGTTCGCCGCGCCCAGAGCGCATGCACCTCAACGCAGCGAAGGCCCCTGAAGCCCCATCCACATCGCCAGACGCTCAGCCATGCTGGCGCCGAGGCGCTTGGAGAAGCGGTCGAAGGGTGAATCCTGAACGGTGAAATCGACCAGTTCCTTCTCGCCTACCACCTCTCGCGCCACGTAGCCGGCACTGCCCAGGCCATCCACCAGGCCAAGCGCCTTGGCCTGTTCACCGGTCCAGACCAAGCCACTGAACAGCTCGGGATGCTCTTTATCCTTGAGCCGATCACCACGCCCCTGCTTGACCATGGCAATGAACTGCTGATGCGTGGTGTTCAGCACACCTTGCCAGAATGCCGTCTCTTCAGGCTTTTGCGGCGAGAACGGATCAAGGAAGGTCTTGTGCTCACCCGCGGTGTACAGGCGACGCTCGACGCCGAGCTTCTCCATGGTGCCGACAAACCCGTAACCCGCAGCAGTGACGCCGATGGAGCCCACCAGGCTGGCCTTGTCGGCGTAGATTTCATCCGCCGCACTGGCAATGTAATAGGCGCCCGACGCCCCCAGGTCGGCAATCACCGCATACAGCTTGATGGCAGGGTACTCGGCGCGCAGTCGGCGGATTTCGTCATAGACGTAACCAGACTGCACGGGGCTACCGCCGGGGCTGTTGATACGCAGCACCACAGCCTTGGTATTGGGGTCCTTGAAGGCTTCGCGCAGGCCCTTGACCAGGTTGTCGGCACTCGCCGACTCCTGATCGGCAATCACCCCGCGCAACTCCACCAGCGCGGTGTGATTGCTACTGCGCGCAGCGGACTTGTCCATGTCCAGGATGGGCGTGAACAACAGCAACAGGCCAAACAGATAGGTAAAGGTCAGCAGCTTGAAGAAAATGCCCCAGCGCCGCGCCCGCCGTTGCTCCTGAACGCTGGCCAGCAGCGTTTTTTCCAGAAGCCTCCAGCTTTTTGCGTTTTCCTTGTCGTTCGGCTCAGGCTTGTCGCCTGACTCAGGCGCCTTCCATTGGTCAACCATGCTCACCCACCCTGAAGATCGACGCGGTGCCGGCCAGCCAGCCACTCACGCAATTGAGAAAAATGACTGATACAGGCCTGCGGACCGAACTCGGCAAGAGCCTGCAGTGACATCGCGCCATACCCTACCGCCACCGAATGCATCCCGGCATTGCTGGCCATCTGCAAGTCGAAGGCCGAGTCACCGACCATCAGCGCGCGTTCAGCCGGCACGGCGCAGTGCGCAAGGATCTCCTCCAGCATCAAGGGATGAGGCTTGCCGCGGGTTTCATCAGCCGCTCGAGTAATGTCGAAATAGTGCTCCCAGCCGTTGGCCTTGAGCACCCGATCCAGCCCCCGCCGCGCCTTGCCAGTGGCCACCGCCAGGCGATAGCCCTCGGCACGGAAAGCATCCAGCGACTCCACCACGCCCTCGAACAATGGCGAGGGCTGCTGGTCCAGAGCCACGTAGACGTCGGCATAATGCTGACGGAACTGCGCGATCTGCGGCTCATTCAAGTGCGGGTACAGCGTGGAAATAGCCTCATCCAGGGCCAGACCGATGATGCCCTTGACCGCCGCATCACTGCTGCGAGGCTCGCCTGCCCGGTCAGCCGCTTCAGCCATGGCCTGCACGATGCGGCCGATCGAATCGGCCAGCGTGCCGTCCCAGTCGAAGATCAACAGCTCGTAGTCACGGCGCACTGAGGCGTTCCACGGTCTGCGACCAGATCTCGTCAACCGGCGCTTCGAGCTTGAGCTCACCGCCATCAGGCAACGGCACGGTCAGCGCATAGGCGTGCAGGAACAGACGTTTGCCGCCCAGATCACGGATCTCGCGACTGAAGTCTTCGTCGCCATATTTGCTGTCGCCGGCGATCATGTGCCCGGCATGCAGGGTATGCACGCGAATCTGATGGGTGCGCCCAGTGATCGGTCGCGCCTCGATCAGGGTCGCGAACTCGCCGAAACGACGCAGCACGCGGAACATCGTCAGCGCATCCTTGCCTTCATCATTGACTTCGACCATGCGCTCACCCGAGCGCAGGTTGCTCTTGAGCAGCGGTGCATTGACCTGCTTCTTGGCCGTTGGCCAGTGCCCACGCACCAGCGCCATGTAACGTTTGTCGACACCATCACCGCGCAGCGCGGCGTGAAGGTGGCGCAGCATGCTGCGCTTCTTGGCGATCATCAGCAGGCCGGAGGTGTCGCGATCGAGGCGATGCACCAGCTCCAGCTCCTTGGCATCGGGGCGCAACTGGCGCAGCGCCTCGATCACCCCAAAGCTCAGGCCACTGCCACCATGCACCGCGATGCCGGCCGGCTTGTTCATGACGATCAGCGCCTTGTCTTCATGGACGATGGCGGCTTCCAGCCGCTGCAACAGCCCCTGGGCTACGGGCGCCGGGGCGTCGCGCTCGGGCAGCCGCACGGGCGGCACGCGCACGATGTCGCCTGCCTGGAGCTTGTACTCGGGCTTGATACGGCCTTTGTTCACGCGCACTTCACCCTTGCGCACGATGCGATAGACCAGGGTTTTGGGCACGCCTTTGAGGGCGGTGATCAGGAAATTGTCGATGCGCTGGCCGGCAAGCTCCGGCGGAACTTCGATCAGCTGGACGCCGGAAGTCGGGGGGGTATGGGTTGTCATGGACGGAATCATAGCAATTTTTGATGCAATTGAAGCACTTAATCATTGCTGCTATAGTCGCGAGCGTCGCCAAAAGCGACAGGTTGGTGGTGCACATGCGGTACATCGTTGTACGCCAGCCATCAACCTACGCAATTCTCTAGGACGCGAGGCCGTCCTACGGGGCTTTCGCCAGTTAAACGAACTGCCTGGAATCGCCACCAGCGCTGTGTAGAGAAGACCGAAAACAAACGACAAGTGCGGTGTAAAGCCTGCTTCCCGATTTTTTTCGCATCATTTCCCCTCTGCCCCCGCGACGTTTCCCTGCACCGTCCGGCGACTGCTTCGGAAATACCTGCCTTGGACATGAAATGGCGTCAGCTTCACAGCGAAGCTGGCGAAAAATGCAACCCGTTGCGGATTCAGCGCGCGGCAGCACCCGAATTTTCACGGGATACGTGCAGGGTGGAGATGCATAGCCACCGGACTGTGTAGCAGATGCCTCCTGGCGTCCACGGCCGGCGACTGATTCCTCCTCCTGACTGAGTGCACAGGGTTTGTTCGAGATGTCGCCCAGCGGCGATCAGACGAGGTGAGACAGGCAATGAACGCGGACCATGCCGGCGACAACGGGCATGCCGGGCCTGATTTCAATACAGCCTGACCGACACGCAAGCACTTATCGCCAATGCCCGGTCTGTAAGGTTGATCCGGATACCGCAGACCACGTGGCACCACAGCAATCAGGACGCGTCGTCGCGACCACGGCAGGCTGGGCAACCGGCTGGTGCCGAATGTCGCTGGACACGGGGGTAGCTCGCTACCCTTTGCGCACCCAGGCACCGACCATGGAAAGTCGTGTGTGCCGAACGCCGTTTCCGGCAGCCCGGAAACCGACGGTACAACATGAAAAGAATGCTGATCAACGCAACTCAACCCGAAGAGTTGCGTGTCGCTCTGGTCGATGGCCAGCGTCTCTACGACCTGGACATCGAGTCCGGCGCCCGCGAGCAGAAAAAAGCCAACATCTACAAAGGCCGCATCACTCGCATCGAGCCCAGCCTTGAAGCCGCCTTCGTCGATTTCGGCTCTGAGCGTCACGGCTTCCTGCCGCTGAAAGAAATCTCCCGCGAATACTTCAAGAAAACCCCCGAAGGCCGCGTCAACATCAAGGATGTCCTGACCGAAGGCCAGGAAGTCATCGTCCAGGTCGAGAAGGAAGAGCGCGGCAACAAAGGCGCCGCCCTCACCACCTTCATCAGCCTTGCCGGGCGCTACCTGGTGCTGATGCCCAACAACCCCCGCGCTGGCGGCATCTCGCGCCGCATCGAAGGCGAAGAGCGCAACGAACTGCGTGAAGCGCTCAACGGCCTGAACATCCCTGCCGACATGGGCCTGATCGTCCGCACTGCCGGCCTCGGCCGCAGCAGCGAAGAGATGCAGTGGGACCTCGACTACCTGCTGCAACTGTGGACCGCCATCAAGGAAGCCTCGCTCGATCGCAAGGCGCCGTTCCTGATCTACCAGGAAAGCAACGTCATCATCCGCGCGATCCGCGACTACCTGCGCCAGGACATCGGCGAAGTGCTGATCGACAGCATCGAGGCACAGGAAGAAGCCCTGACCTTCATCCGCCAGGTCATGCCGCAATACGCCAGCAAGGTGAAGCTGTACGAAGACAGCGTGCCGCTGTTCAACCGCTTCCAGATCGAAAGCCAGATCGAGACCGCTTTCCAGCGCGTGGTCGAACTGCCCTCGGGCGGCTCCATCGTCATCGACCCGACCGAAGCCCTGGTCTCCATCGACATCAACTCGGCGCGTGCCACCAAAGGCAGCGACATCGAGGAAACCGCGCTGCAGACCAACCTGGAAGCAGCCGAAGAAATCTCCCGTCAGCTGCGCCTGCGTGACATCGGCGGCCTGATCGTCATCGACTTCATCGACATGACCCCGGCCAAGAACCAGCGCGCCGTCGAAGAGCGTGTGCGTGAGTGCCTGGAAGCCGACCGTGCCCGCGTGCAGGTGGGCCGTATCTCGCGCTTCGGCCTGCTGGAAATGTCGCGTCAGCGCCTGCGCCCATCGCTGGGTGAAAGCAGCGGCATCGTTTGCCCACGCTGCTCGGGTACCGGCATCATCCGCGACGTCGAATCGCTGTCACTGGCCATCCTGCGCCTGATCGAAGAAGAAGCCCTGAAAGACCGGACTGCCGAAGTCCGCGCCCAGGTGCCGATCCCGGTGGCCGCGTTCCTGCTCAACGAGAAGCGCAATTCGATCACCAAGATCGAGCTGCGCACCCGTGCACGGATCATGATCCTGCCCAATGATCATCTGGAAACCCCGCACTTCGAAGTCCAGCGCCTGCGCGACGACAACCCGGAAGTGCTGAACAACCTGTCCAGCTACGAAATCGCCACCACCGAAACCGAGGAAGCCCAGCCACAGGCGGCCACGCGTACCCTGGTGCGTCAGGAAGCAGCCGTGAAGACTGCTCCGCCACGCACCAGCGCGCCGGTGCCAAGCACCCCGGAAGAGCAGCCGACGGCTGCGCCGGTCGCCGCCGCGGCACCTGCGCCGAGTGTCCCGGAGCCAAGCCTGTTCAAAGGCCTGGTGAAATCGCTGGTCAGCTTGTTCGCTGGCAAGGAAGAACCCGCCCCTGCCCCGGTCGCAACGCAAGAGAAGCCTGCCACCGAGCGCACCCCGCGCAACGAAGAACGCCGTAACGGTCGCCAGCAGAGCCGTAACCGTGGTGGTCGTCGCGACGAAGAGCGCAAACCGCGTGAAGAGCGCAGCGAGCGCCCGGCCCGTGAAGAGCGTCAGCCCCGTGAGGAACGTGCCCCGCGCGAAGAGCGTGCGCCTCGTGAAGAACGCGCCGCCCGTCAGCCTCGTGAAGACCGCCGCGGCAACCGCGAAGACCGTCCGACCCGCGAGCGCGAGCTGCGTGAGCCACTGGACGCAGCACCTGCCGCTCGTGAAGAGCGCGCACCTCGCGAAGAACGCGCTCCACGTGAAGAACGCGCTCCACGTGAAGAACGCGCGCCTCGTGAAGAACGCGCTCCGCGTGAAGAGCGCGCACCTCGTGAAGAACGTGCACCTCGCGAAGAGCGTGCTCCGCGTGAAGAGCGTGCTCCGCGTGAAGAGCGTGCTCCGCGTGAAGAGCGTGCTCCGCGTGAAGAACGTGCTCCGCGTGAAGAACGTGCTCCGCGTGAAGAACGTGCGCCTCGCGAAGAACGCGCTCCACGTGACGAACGTGCACCTCGTGAAGAACGTGCACCTCGTGAAGAACGTGCCCCACGTGAGGAACGTGCTCCACGTGAAGAGCGCGCGCCGCTGGAAGAAGCCATCGCACTGGCTGCCGATGCGGCCCTGGAGCAGAGCACTGACGAGCAGCAGGCACCTGTTGCCCGCGAAGATCGCCAGCCACGTGCCCTGCGTGAAGAGCGTCAGCCGGCCACTGCCGAGTCGACTGAGGAAGCCACCGACGAGCAACTGGCTGCAGACGATGCCCAGGGCGAGCAGGAAGGCAGCGATGACGAACGTCCTCGCCGTCGCTCCCGCGGTCAGCGTCGCCGCAGCAACCGCCGCGAGCGTCAGCGCAATGCCAATGGCGAGCTGATCGAAGGCGAAGAGGAAGGCAACGACGAGCAATCGTCCGAGCAAGCCAACACCGTTGTCCCGGGTGCCGAACTGGCTGCCGGTCTGGCCGTCACCGCCGCAGTTGCCAGCAGCCACATCAGCGCTGTTGCTGAAGCTCAGGCACAACAGCAGGCCGAACGCGCCACCGACGCCGTCGCTGACGTCGACGTGCAAGTGCCTGACGACAACCTGCAAGCGCCGGTCGACACCGTAGCCGCCGAAACTGCCGCCATCGCCCCTGCCGTCGAGCAACCGCTGACTGCATCGGTCGCCAACACGGACGCCGGTATCGCGCCTGTCGTCGAGGCTGCACCACAGCCTGAAGAGGCAGCGCCTGTCGAAGGCGGCGAAGCGCAGCACCCTGTGCAGCCCGAGCGCGGCATCGAGTCTGCCGAACGCCTGAGCCCCGCGCAGGATCGCTCGGCGCAAGCCAGCGAGACCGCTGAACCTGCAGGCAACTCGGTTGAAGTGAATGAAACCGCAAAACCTGCGCAAACGTCGGTAGCGCGCGGCGAAACCACCCAGCCTGTGGAAACCCCGGTTGAGGCACCAGAAGTCGCCAAGCCCGCAGTAACACCGGTTGAAGCACTTGAAGTGGCCAAGCCCGCAGAAGCGCCGGTTGAAGCCCACGAAGTCGCCGCGCCTGCGCAAGCGCCGGTTGACGCGCAACTGCCGCTGGCCGTCGAAGCTGAGCCGTCTGCTGTCACCCGTGATGCCACGCCTGAAACCGTGGACGCTGCCCCGGCAGTGACTGACGTGGTCCAGGAGCAGGCTCCGGTGGTCGCAGAACCTGCCCCGGTCACGCTGTCGAACGGTCGCGCACCGAACGATCCGCGTGAGGTGCGTCGTCGCAAACGTGAGGCGGAAGCCGCAGCCGCAGCGGCCCAGATCGCCGCTGATGCAGCGGTCAGCCACACCACCCCGGCTGGCGACTCGGGCGAGGTGCACACACCGCACCAAGGCTGATTCTTCGGCTGACTAAAAAGCCCCGCCAGTGCGAACTGAGCGGGGCTTTTTAATGTGACTGGATCGAAGGAGCGTCTGGGCTGCAAGCGCAAGGCTGAAGGCATGGGACCCTCAACGCCTAGCCTGCCATTGCCCAGTCAATACACATTCGGCTCCATCTCCAGCTCGACGCCGAAGCGTGCCCGGATGTCGTTTTGGATCTTCCCTGCCAGTGCATACAGCTGCGCGCCGGTGGCCTGGCCATGATTGACCAGCACCAACGACTGCAGGCAGTGCACGCCCGCATCACCCTCGCGATACCCTTTCCACCCCGCCTGCTCGATCAACCAGCCTGCGGCGAGCTTTACGCCGTCCTCACCTTGGGGATAAGCGACAAGGCCAGGATGTGCAGCACGAATGCGCTCGGCACAGGCCGCAGACACCACCGGATTCTTGAAAAAGCTCCCCGCATTACCCAGCACGGCCGGATCAGGCAGCTTTTCCCGACGGATGCTGCAGATCGCGGCGCTGATGGCCTGGGCATCAGGCTGCTCGACGCCTTGCTCCTGCAAGCGCTGGCGGACGGGCCCATAGGCCAACTGTGGATCCAGTGTGCGGCGTAGTGCAAAGCGTACGCGCAAGATCAACCAGCGACCCGGGTTGGCCTTGAACACGCTGGCGCGGTAGGCGAACGCGCAGTCTTGCAAGCTGAATGCCTGCAGCTCGCCTGTCTGTCGGTCCAGCGCGGTCAAGCCGGCGAACACGTCCTTGATCTCGATGCCGTAGGCACCGATGTTCTGCATCGGTGCCGCGCCGACGGTGCCAGGAATCAGGCTCAGGTTTTCCAGCCCGCACAGGCCTTGCGCAAGGCTCCACTGCACCAGTGAATCCCAGGCTTCGCCCGCCTCGGCTTCGACCACCACCTGCTCGCCGTCGTCGCTCACGATGCGCCGACCGCGACTGGCCATGTGCAGCACCAGCGCGTCGACATCACGGGTCAGCAACAGGTTGCTGCCACCACCAAGCACCAGCACCGGCAACTGGCGCTCGGCGGCGCCAGCCAGGGCCTGGCGCACCGCATCGTCACTGTCGGCGTGCACCAGGTAACGCGCCTTGACATCGATACCGAAGGTGTTGAATGGCTTCAGCGAGACCTGCGTCTGCCAAGGCGCCGTCATACACGCCCCTTGATTTCGACAAGCAGCGACTGGCATGCCCCTTCGATCAGGTCCAGGACCTGCTCGAAGCCATCGGCGCCGCCGTAGTACGGATCGGGCACCTCGTCCAGCGGCGCGTCGTAACGGCGCAGGAACAGGTCCAGCTCTGCGCCGGCATTGCCCGGACGCAGGGCCTTGAGGTCGCGCAGGTTGCTCGAATCCATGGCCAGGATCAGGTCGTAACGGGTGAAATGCTCAGGCTTGACCTGCTGCGCGCGCTGCTTCGACAGATCGTAACCGCGCGCCAGGGCGGCTTGGCAGGTGCGCCTGTCGGGGCCTTCGCCCACGTGCCAGTCACCGGTACCCGCCGAGGCGACCTCGACCCGGTCGGCCAGCCCTGCCCGCTCCAGTTGCTGACGCAGGACGCCCTCTGCGGTGGGCGACCGGCAGATGTTGCCCAGACACACAAACAGAATGCGCATCAGTGCTCCAGCAAGCGCCGAACGCGCTCCAGGTCTTCGAGGGTATCGACGCCTACCGCCGGGGCCTCGATTGCATCAGCCACATGGATGCGCACGCCATGCCACAGGGCGCGCAGCTGCTCCAGTGCTTCGGTCTGCTCGAGCCAGCATGGGCCCCAGCTGACGAAGTCTTGCAGGAATCCGACCCGGTAGGCGTACATGCCGATGTGCCGGCGGTACGGCACGCCTTCCGGCAATTGGTCACGTTGCTGGGCGAACAGGTCGCGTGCCCAAGGCAGCGGCGCGCGGCTGAAGCTCAGCGCCAGCCCGTTCTTGTCGCTCACCACTTTCACGGCATTGGCATTGAACACGGTTTCGGGCTCGTGAATCGCTTCGGCCAGCGTGGCGATGCCTGCCTCGGGGTGCGCGGCCAGGTTGGTCGCGACCTGGTCGATGATCACCGGCGGGATCAAGGGTTCGTCGCCCTGCACGTTGACCACGATGGCATCTGTCGCCAGACCCAGAGCGGCGGCCACTTCGGCCAGCCGGTCGGTGCCGGATTCGTGCTCCGCGCGGGTCATCACCACGTCGGCGCCAAAGGCCTGGCAAGCGGCAAAAATGCTCATGTCATCCGTGGCGATGACCACCCGTGCCGCGCCGCTTTTGCGCGCCTGTTCCCAGACGTGCTGCACCATCGGCTTGCCAGCGATGGGCAGCAGAGGCTTGCCCGGCAGGCGCGTGGAGCGCAGGCGCGCAGGGATGACTACGGTGAAGTCGAGGCTCATTTGTCCAACCGCTCCTCATCGGTGAGGGTGCGCGCTTCGGTTTCCAGCATCACCGGAATACCGTCACGGATCGGATAGGCCAGGCCGGCGCTCTTGCTGATCAGCTCCGTCTTGTCGGCGCTGAGCTTGAGCGGGCTCTTGGTGATCGGGCAAGCCAGGATATCGAGCAGTTTGGTGTCCATGAGTGCGTCCTAAAGGCCTTGGGCCAGATGTGACAGAATTCAGAGCAAACGTTGCAATTGCCCGTCGAGCCAGTCGCCGAAGGCGGCGCTGGGCTGGGCCTCGACGGCCAGGTAATACCAGTCGGCCTTGGCAAAGGCTCGGCATTTCACCGCATCCTTTTCAGTCATTACCACCGGCAGGCTGGGGCTGAAACTCAACGCCTGGGGCGTGAACGCAGCATGGTCAGCGAAAGCATGGACCAGCGGTTGCCAGCCGAGTGCCTGCAGGGTGTTGAAAAAACGCTGGGGGTTGCCGATACCGGCCACGGCGTGCATGGCCTGCCCTGCAGGAAAGTGGTCGAGGGGCTGCCGCTCGCCGGTCAGCAGGTTGACCAGCACACTGGGGCGCAACTGGAACGCGAAACCTTGCTCGGTATCGGCCGCTGCGCCGTTGTACAGCACGGCATCGACCGCCTGCAGACGCTCGACCGGCTCACGCAAGGGGCCGGCTGGCAGGCAGCGGCGATTGCCCAGGCCGCGAGCAGCATCGATCAGCACCAGCTCGAGATCACGGGCGAGGCGGTAGTGCTGCAGGCCGTCGTCGGACAGGATCAGATCCAGCGGCTCGGCTGCCAGCAAGGCCTGCACCGCGCGACTGCGATCAGGGTCGATCATCAGTGGGACACCTGTACGCTGCACGATCAGCAACGGTTCGTCGCCAGCCAGCTCGGCTGGCTGCTGCGCCTCGACCCGCCACGGCAGCTCGGGCGGCTTGGCGCCATAGCCGCGGCTGACGACACCCGCACGCAAACCGCGCTGGCGGCAATGCTCGATCAACCAGAGGATCATGGGCGTCTTGCCCGTACCGCCCACCGTGAGGTTACCCACCACGATGACCGGTACCGGAGCGCGATACGCGGGGCGCTGACCAGACAGGAACTGCGCACGCTTGCGCCGTACCACCCAGCGATACAGCGCCTCCAGCGGGCGCAGCAACGCCAGCGCTGGATGCCCCGCATACCAGGCCTGCGATACCCGCTCGCCCAGGCCCATCAAGGCGTACCCTGCACGGCCTCGACGGTGGTCATGCGCAGTTGGCTGAAGCCGAGCTTGCCGGCGGCATCCATGGCGGTGACTACGGCCTGGTGAGGTGTCTTGCCGTCGGCGCTGATCAGCAGGGGCAAACTGTTGTCCCCTGCGGATGCGCGCTGCACGGCGTCGATCAAGGTATCGAGATCGCTCTTGGGCAGCAGACTGTTGTTGACCGAATAGACGCCCTCGGCACTGATGGTGATTTCTACCTGGCGCCCTGCCTCTGCCGCCGCCGGCGTAGCACTGACGGACTCAGGCAGCTCGACCCGCAGCTGGTGCTCGCGGGTGAAGGTGGTGGTGACCACGAAGAACAGCAGCAGCACGAACACCACATCGATCAATGACGCCAGGTTGATGTCGACGTTTTCCCGCTGGCGGTTGCGCCGAAACTTCACGCCTTGGCTCCTGCGACTTCGACCTCACGATCCCCCTGCAGCACTTCGACCAGCTTGATCGCCTCCTGCTCCATGCCGACCACCAGCTCATCGATACGGCGTAACAGGAAACGGTGGAAGAAGACCGCGGGGATGCCGACCATCAGGCCTGCCGCCGTAGTCACCAGGGCTTTGGAAATACCCCCGGCGAGCACCGACGCGTTGGCGCTCATCTGCGAACCCATGAAGGCGCTGAAGATGTCGATCATGCCCAGCACCGTACCGAGCAACCCCAGGAGCGGGGCCATGGCAGCGATGGTGCCGAGGGTGCTGGTGTAGCGCTCGAGCTCGTGAATGACCCGGGAGGCGGCCTCCTCGATGCACTCCTTCATGATCTCGCGACCGTGGCGGGAGTTGGCCAGACCCGCCGCGAGAATTTCACCCAGCGGCGAGTCTGCGCGCAGCGCCTTGAGCTTGTCGCTGGTCAGTTGCTTGTCCTTGATCCACAACCACACCTGGCCAAGCAGGTGCGGTGGCGTGACGCGACTGGCGCGCAATGTCCACAGACGCTCGACGACGATTGCCATGGCGGCGATGGAGCTCAGGATGATTGGCAGCATCATCCAACCGCCCGACTTGACCAGTTCCCACACGTTAGGCATCCCCCTGAAAAAAGGTCGACACTTTACCATAGGAAGCCTGGCCGCTGACCGCTCGGCATGCGTCCATTCGGCAGTCTAGGGCGGCGCCTCATCGGCTGCTGGGCGATCTCGCCAGAAACGCGGTTCGCTGCGCAGGCGGTGCACAGTGCCGTGGGCGCCAAGTTGCAGGCGCAGCGCTCCGTGCAGGGCCGTGTCATGCACTTCCAGGCCATGGCGCCGATAACGCGTCAGTACCTGTGGATGCGGATGCCCGAAGCTGTTGCTGCGCCCTCGTGAGATCAGCGCACCCCGCGGCTTCAGGCTGCGCAGGAAGGGTTCGCTGGACGAGCTGCGGCTACCGTGATGGGGTGCCTGCAGCCAGTCGACGGCGGCCCGCCCAGGCCAGGCCAGCCAGGCCTGCTCGGCGCCCCGTTCGATATCGCCCGCCAACAGCAGGCGTTCGCCCTGCGCCTCGACCAGCAACACGCATGAACGCTCGTTGCTGCTGTTGGCGGCTGGCCAGTGCCAGAGTGAAAAGTGCACGTCATCCCAGGTCCAGCGCGCCTCGCCATGGCAGGGCTCTGCGGTGATCCCGTCCGGCAGTTCACCCGGCTCGCCGCTGATGATTCGCCTGACCGGCAGACCTCGCTGCAGGGCTCGCGCGCCCCCTGCATGGTCGGCATGGGCGTGGCTGATCAACATGAGATCAAGGTGCCTGACGCCCAGTTTGCGCAGGGTCGGCAGGACCACCTGTTCACCCAGGTCCACATTGCCGAACGCCGGTCCGGCGTCGTACAGCAGCGTGTGATTGCGCGTGCGCACCAGCACGGCCAGGCCTTGCCCCACATCCAGTTGCAGGACCTCGGCCTGCCCCACCGGCACCTGCGCACGAGGCACCCACAGCGCCAGCAGCATGACCCAGCCCAGCCCGCGCAATGGCACACCGCGTGGCAACAGCACGACCAGTGCCCCGGCCACCACCAGCAGCCAGGCCCAGGCTGGCAACGCCGGCGGCTGCCACTGCGCCACCCTGCCCAGCACGTCGAACAGCCAGGCCAACGCACCACCGGCCAACCATAGCAGCCACTGGCCCAGCGCCCCGCACCACAACAGGCCCGCACCCAGCAGCGCCAGGGGCAACACCACCAGGCTGACCCAAGGCACTGACAGCAGGTTGGCAACCGGCGCACTCAGGCTCACCGGCAGGCCCAGGGCTAGCAGCGCTGGCAGCAGGCCGATGGCGATCACCCACTGCGCGCGGCTCCAGGCCTGCCACGGGCGCCAGCCACCCAGCCGCGCGGAAAAACAGTAGACCAGGATCGCGACCGCAGCGAACGAGAGCCAGAACCCCGGCAGCAGGCTGGCCAGCGGTTCGATCAGCAGTACCCCATTGAGCGCCAGCAACCAGGGAACCGTGGCGCCCAGCTGGCGAAAGCGCAACCGCCAGAGCAGCACCACCGCGAGCATCAGGCAAGCGCGCTGCACGGGCACCTGAAACCCTGCAAGCCAGCCGTAGCCAAGCGCAGCGAGCAGCGACAGGGCGCATGCACAGGGCAGCCACGGCAACCGCTGGGGCCACCAGCCCAGGCGCGCCAGGCCTGCGACCAGTGCGTAGACCAGCCCGGCCAGCAACCCGATGTGCTGCCCGGAAATCACCAGCAGGTGCACCGCCCCGGTGGCCCGCAGCACCTGCCACTGGTCCTCGCTGATGCCGCTCCCGTCACCCAGGATCAACGCAACGAGGGTGGCTTGCTGCGCCTGCGCATCCACCGCAAGCAGGCGCTGGCGCAGTGCCTCGCGCCAACCTGGAGGCAGCGCCTGCAATCGCTCGCCGGCCTTGACCGTTGCGGTCGCACCGATCCGCCGTGCCAGCAAGCTGGCTTCGCGATCAGGACCGTGCGGATTGAGCAGACCATGAGGTCGTCTGAGGGTCACTGCCAGACGCCAGCGTTCACCCGACGCAAGCCCAGGCCCGTCGAACCAGTTCAGCTGCAACCGCGCCGGCAATTCGCCGCGCCGTGAGGTGGCCTGCTCCAGCTCGAAGCGCAGGCCGCTGCTGGTCTGCACGGGCAGGCCCGCCACCCGCCCCTCCAACCATAGCGTGCGCCCGTCCAGCTCGGCAGGCAGACGGTCGGCCAGCGCCAGGTGTGCCGAGGCGCTGGCCCAACACACCCCGAGCAGCAGCAATCCGGCAAACCAGCGGTGTGCGCACAGGCAACACCCGGCCAGAACGCCTCCGGCCGCCAACCAGCCGACCGACGGCAGTGCCGGCAGAAAACGCAGGCTCAACAGGCCAAGGGCCAGCGCAATCATCCCTGTGCGCATGGGTTGAGGCTCCCGAAGTGGAAAAGGCCTCTAGCAATAGCGCATGGGGAAGCAGCGCTCGCTTAACAATTGTCACAAACTCTGAGCGAGGCTGTACGACGATGCGGGCATACTGGTTCGCCTACACCCCGGGGGCTCCCATGCCGCGTCGTCTGTTCAAACGCTTCCTGCCGGATCCGGCCAGCATCCGCGAACACAAGCACTTACGGTTTTTCGGCCGGCTGCTGCACGAGCCCAACCTCTGGCACCTGAATCGACACTCCGTGTCACGGGCCATGGGCATTGGATTGTTCGCGGCATTGATCCCCGTGCCCCTGCAGATGCTCCTGGCCGCTTCACTGGCCATTCCCCTGCGCGGCAATCTGCCCATTGCCGTGAGCCTGGTCTGGCTGACCAACCCGCTGACCATGCCACCGGTGTTCTTTGTCACCTACCTGACCGGTGCCTGGTTGCTGCAGGTGCCACCGCGCACGCTGCCCGACAGCATCACCATGGAGTGGATAACCGGGCAGTTGGCCACTCTCTGGCAGCCTTTCCTGCTGGGATCGCTGGTGTGCGGGGTGGCACTCGGCCTGTTCGGCTACGGTGCCACCCTGCTCTACTGGCGCTGGTGGGTAGGCCGGCAGTGGCGCCGGCGCAAGCACAGGGCGTCAGGCACGCATGCCGCGGCCGCTGACCAGCAGACGCACGCACACCACGTACAACACGACCGTTGCCACCAGCATGAAGGTGATGGCAGTGCCGATGCTGATGTCCGACACGCCGAGGATGCCGTAGCGGAACGAGTTGACCATGTGCAGCACCGGGTTGGCCAACGACACCGTTTGCCAGAACGGCGGCAGTAGGTTGATCGAGTAGAACACGCCGCCCAGGTAGGTCAGTGGCGTAAGCACGAAGGTCGGAATGATGGAAATATCATCGAAGTTGCGTGCGAACACCGCGTTGACGAAACCCAGCAACGAGAAGATGGTTGCGGTCAGCAGCACCACCAGGACCGTGACGCCCAGGTGGTGCACCTGCAGATCGGTGAAGAAGAATGACAACAGCGTCACGATCACGCCCACTGCCAACCCGCGCAACACACCGCCCAATGCGTAGCCGATCAGAATGGTGTGCGGCGACACCGGCGATACCATCAGCTCTTCGATGGAGCGCTGGAACTTGGCGCCGAAGAAGCTCGACACCACGTTGCCGTACGAGTTGGTGATCACCGACATCATGATCAGCCCCGGCACGATGTACTGCATGTAGGTGAAGCCACCCATGTCACCGATCTGCCGGCCAATCAAATTCCCGAAGATGACGAAATACAGAACCATGGTGATTGCAGGCGGCAGCAAGGTCTGCGGCCAGATGCGCAGGAAGCGCCGCACTTCGCGATACACGATGGTATTCAGCGCGACCCAGTTGGTGCTCAGCTCCACACTCATACCGCCACCTTCGACAAGTTCTTTTCCACCAGTGACACGAACAGTTCCTCCAGTCGGTTGGTCTTGTTGCGCAGGCTCTGCACTTCCAGGTTCTGCAACGCCAACTGGCTGAACAAGGCGGTGATACCACTCTCCTTGTCGACCTGCACCTCCAGGGTATGCGGGTTGATCAGCCGCGACGGATAGCCGTGCAGCGTGGGCGCTGCAGTCAACGACTGCTTGATGTCCAGCACGAACGTCTCGACATGCAGCTTGCCCAGCAGCTGACGCATGCTGGTGTTCTCGACGATGGTGCCGTGGTCGATGATGCCGATGTTGCGGCACAGTTGCTCGGCTTCTTCCAGATAGTGCGTGGTGAGGATGATGGTCACCCCCTTCTGGTTCAGCTCGGTGAGAAAGGTCCACATCGAGCGGCGCAGTTCGATGTCCACGCCGGCAGTCGGCTCATCCAGAATCACCAGCCGCGGCTCATGAATCAGAGCACGGGCGATCATCAAACGTCGCTTCATGCCGCCGGACAGCGAACGCGACGGCACATCGCGCTTGTCCCACAGGCCCAACTGCGTGAGGTACTGCTCGGCACGTTCCTTGGCCAGTGCCGGCTTGATGCCGTAGTAGCCCGCCTGGGTGACGACGATGTCGAAGGTTTTTTCAAACTGGTTGAAGTTGAACTCCTGCGGCACCACGCCAATGTTGCGTTTCAACGCAGCCGGCTCGCGATCCAGGTCATGGCCAAACACGTTGACCGTGCCGCTGGTCTTGTTCACCAGGGTCGAAAGAATGCCGATGGTGGTGGATTTGCCGGCGCCGTTCGGGCCGAGCAAGGCGAAGAAGTCGCCTTCGGCAACGTCCAGATCAATGCCGCTGAGGGCCTGGAAGCCGTTGCCGTAGGTCTTGGTCAGCTGTCGAATGGACAGGGCAGAACTCATAGCAGGTCGAGTACCAAATAAGGGAAGTCGGGGCACGCCAGGACAGACCACCGGCGCAATCGGTGCAGGCATGGTGCTGGCCCATGCCGCGCAAGTACAGTCATGCGTATCGATAGTGACTATCGAAACCGCTGAGGTGTTCGATCAGGTCAATGCCGTCATTACCGCAGCCTGATAGGCCGGGCGTTGCTTGAGGCATTCGTACCAGGCCTCCAGGTGGCGCATCGACGGCCGCTCGACAGGCATCTCGAACCAGGCATAGGCGAAGCTGCCCAGGGGTATGTCGCCCATGCCAATGCGTTCGCCAGACAGGTACGGCTGAGTCGCCAATGTCTGGTCGGCCATCGACAGCAGATGGGCACATTGCTTGTGCGCCGCGTTGATCGCCGACCAGTCACGTTGATCCTCGGGCGTGCGCAGCAAGCCCCAGAACAGCGGTTTGAACGGTCCGGCCAGCGCCGATGTGGTCCAGTCCATCCATTTATCGGCGAGCGCACGTTGACGTGGATCGTCGAGATACCAGCCTTGCTCGGCGCCATACTGCGCGCATAGATAGCGAACGATGGCGTTGGATTCCCAGAGCGTCAGCTCGCCGTCTTCGAGCATCGGCACCAGACCATTGGGGTTCTTGGCGCGGTACTCCGGCTGGTCGACCACGCCGAACGCGCCGCCCGCGTCGATCGACTCGAACGCCAGGCCCAGCTCATGGGCAGCCCACAGCACCTTGCGCACGTTGCTCGAGTTCTTGCGGCCCCAAATCTTCAGCATGGCGATGTCCTCATCAGTGCACAGGACGCGCCAGTGTACGCCACTGCAACCGCCTTTGGCGGACATGGCCCGACACCTCACTCGCCTGACTGGCACCGGGAACGAACTCCCCGTGACACAACCTGTCACTGCACTGATGACTGCCGTTCCCGCAGGCGGGCTACGCTCTGTGGTTTCGGCTCCAAGCCTAGGTTCCACGGAGGAAACGCTCATGTTGCTGTTGTGGCTGGTAGTGCTGGTGCTCGGCGTTGCGTATCTCACGCATCGGCGTCTGGCGCCGTTGCAGATTGTCGCGGCGGTGGCCGCATACACGGTGCTCATGGGCATCTTCAGCAAGGCGCCAGGCCTGTTGTTGATCCTGCTGTGGGTCGCCATCGCGCTGGTCACCGCTCTTCTGGTACTGCCTGACTGGCGTCGCAAGACGCTCAGCGGGCCGACCTTCAACTGGGTGCGCCGCACCTTGCCGCCGATGTCGCAAACCGAACGCGAGGCCATCGATGCCGGCACCGTGTGGTGGGATGGCCAGCTGTTCAGCGGCCGCCCGGACTGGAACACCCTGCTCGCCTACCCTGCTCCTACCCTCACCGAGGAAGAGCAAGCCTTCATCGACGGTCCTACCGATGACCTGTGTGCCATGGTCAGCGATTGGCAGATCGGCCAGGACATGGACCTGCCGCCTGAAGCCTGGCAGCACATCAAGGATCACGGTTTCTTTGCCCTGATCATTCCCAAGGAATATGGCGGCAAGGGCTTCTCCGCCTACGCGCACTCGCAGGTGGCGATGAAGCTGGCTACCCGCAGCGGCGACCTGGCCTCTACCGTGATGGTGCCCAACTCCCTCGGCCCTGCAGAATTGCTCCTGCACTACGGTACCGACGAGCAACGCAACCACTACCTGCCACGCCTGGCCCGTGGCGACGACATTCCCTGCTTCGCGCTTACAGGTCCGCATGCGGGTTCCGACGCGGGCGCGATGCCTGATACAGGAATCATCTGCAAGGGCCAGTGGAACGGAGAAGAGGTGCTCGGGCTGCGGCTGACCTGGGAAAAGCGCTACATCACGCTGGGCCCTGTCGCAACGCTGCTCGGACTGGCTTTCAAGGCCTACGACCCCGATCACCTGTTGGGCGATCAGGAAGAATTGGGCATCAGCCTGGCCTTGATCCCCACCGATACCCCAGGCGTCGAAATCGGTAAACGGCACTTGCCGCTCGGCGCCGCGTTCATGAACGGTCCCAACAGCGGCAAGGATGTCTTCGTGCCGCTGAACTTCCTTATCGGCGGCCAAGAGATGCTCGGCAAGGGCTGGATGATGCTGATGAACTGCCTGTCGGTCGGCCGCTCCATCTCCCTTCCGGCAGTAGGCACCGGCGCTGCCAAATACACCAGCCTGGTCACCGGCCAGTACGCCAGTATCCGCGAACAGTTCAACGTGCCGCTCGCCGCCTTCGAAGGTATCCAGGAATCACTGGCACGCATCGGTGGCAATGCCTGGCTGATGGACAGCGCCCGCTTGCTCACTGCACAGGCCGTCGACCTCGGCGAAAAGCCTTCGGTGCTGTCGGCGATCCTCAAGTACCACCTGACCGAACGGGGTCGCGAGTGCATTCAGCACGCCATGGATGTGCACGGCGGTAAAGGCATCATCATGGGCCCGAACAATTATCTGGGTCGCAACTGGCAAGGCGCGCCGATTTTCATCACGGTCGAGGGCGCGAATATTCTGTCTCGAAACCTGATGATCTTCGGCCAGGGTGCAATTCGCTGTCATCCGTTCGTGCTCAAGGAAATGGCCCTGGCGGCGCGCCCCGATCATGAGGAGGCGCTCAAGGACTTCGATCCTCTCTTGATGCAGCACGTCGGCTTTGCGCTGAGCAATGCCGCCAGTACCTTCGTGCTAGGCCTGGGCCTGGGGCGTTTTGAAAAAGCGCCAGGCGACGCCTTGAGCCAAGGCTACTTCCGCGCGCTGAACCGGCAGGCAGCAGCCTTTGCGCTGATGGCTGACCTGTCGATGATGCTACTCGGTGGTTCGCTCAAGCGCCGCGAGCGGCTCAGCGCGCGCCTCGGCGACGTGCTGAGCTATCTGTACCTGTCTTCGGCAGCACTCAAGCGTTATCACGATCTGGGTTCGCCTGAGCACATGCAGGTACTGCTGCGCTGGGCAATGGAGGAAAGTCTCGGCAAGGCTGAACAGGCTCTCGATCGTTTGCTGGATAACTTCCCTCAACGCTTCGTGGGTGGAGCGTTACGATTACTGGTTTTCCCTTTTGGTCGCCGGCACACGGGGCCAAGTGACACCCTTGATTCAGCCGTTGCAGCATTGATTGGGCGCGACAAGGGTGATCCAACCCTGGAAGAGCTGCTGACAGGATGCTTTAGACCTGCAGGCAAGGACGATCCGGTGGCCATGTTGCAGCAGGCCAGTGATCTATTGACAAGGACAAGCGCGCTGCGCAAAACACTGCATGAGGCGATCAAGACTGGCAGTGTCCAGCCGGCGCCGGCTCAGTCAGCGATAGACGCTGGCCTCCAAAGCGGCGTATTGCAGCTCCAGGATGCACAGTTGCTACACCAGGCGGAAGCCGCTCGCAGGGCGGTGATCGATGTCGATGCCTTTGATAAAGCGCAATTGCTACCAGACCCTGGGAAAATACGTTGAATTCGAAGCAGGCAATCGCGGCGGGTTGCAGCCGCCGTGCTTGTCACTGCTGGCTTATGTAGTGCCTGCTCAGCAGGAACTGACCCTTCGTTAGCAAGCGCTGTCGTTCAGCGCCTGCTGCTCATGGTTTGCGTTGCGAGAAGGTCGTGAATCGAAGGCGGGCACCCGGGCATTCCTGGAAGCTGCTGCGGTAGTTAGCTTGAACTACCCTCTTTCTCGGCTGGCTTGTGACCTGCGTATAATCCGCCCTCGTTTCAACGCACTCGGAGCATCGTAATGTCCAATTCCCACCTGGAATATCATCTGCAACTGCTGAATCACCTGCGCACGATCTTGGTCGCCGTGGGTGATGCCGAGCAAGTGCCGGATGAAAGCCACGCGCTGTTTATCGAGCGCTTCGACGAACTGCTTACCCAACTTGTGGAAAATCCGCTGCAAAGCCAGTACCTGGGCCAGGATCTGCTTTGCCAGGTCATACAGCGTTATCCGCAAATCGCCCATCTGGTTCCCCGCGATCTGCTGTGGTTTTTTGGTGGGGACTGCCTTCACTACATGCCTGATGATGAAATGGACGTTTACCAGCAACTGGAAGAACGCCGTTATGACGCCGAGCAGAGTGGACGCCATTTCGACTGGCATGAGGAAAGACAGTTGTTGAGTTCGACGAGTGCTTCGACGCACCATTGATTTGATCGCCGATCAATCGACCCCCACCCCGTGATTGTCGAAGATTCACCCTCCAGAGCTACATTCTTCCTACATTCGTTTGCCCCTCATCTCCATACGATGAGCGTCGTTTCAAGGACGCTTCTGAAACTTGAAATGCTGCGTGCACCGCACGCAGCAATGCCAACCGTCAACGTATGGATGAACGATGAACAAAATTCTGATAGCACTCGCGCTGGGTATGGCGAGTAGTAGCGCCATGGCAGCCACTGAAACTGGCAAGATTCTCTTCAAGGGACATATCAATGGTGGTACCACTTGCCCAATCGAAGTGGTCGAGCCCTCTTTGGGCGGCTTGGGCTGGGTAGATCTGGGGGTTTATCCAGTCAAGTATTTCGCTACACAGAACTCTACGACCGACGTTGGCTTCGCCCTGCGGATCACAGCCGATCCCACCTGCGCCATTGCTCCAGGCACAAAGGCCACAGTGAAATTCGACTCCGTCAGCGGAGACGCAGGCACGGCGGGCGAGTACTACGCCATTCGCACTGCTGGCGCGGAGGGTATCGCCCTGGAACTCAAGGACGATACCTACACCTCGATCAAGCCGAGAACCGATTCCAAAGACTACGATATCGCGTCCACCGGGACCACTGACATGAAGTTCTACGCTTCATTGGTCAAAACCGGAACGGTAACCGATGGTGCTGCTAGTGCGGACGTGAACTTCACCGTCACGCTGCCTTGATGCCATGCCAGGTGCCTCGTGCACCTGGTCTCCTCATGCTCAGCCATTGGATCACCTCCCCATGCTTTCGCTTACTCGCACTTCGAAGCTGCTTGGCGGCTTCCTGCTGCTTGCCGTCTACCTGCCGAACAGCGCTCATGCTGCGCTTACGATCAGCACCACACGAATTGTCTATGAAAGTAGTCAACGTAGTGCCTCGGTGGTCGTTGCCAATCCCAGTCAGCGCCCTTTTGCAGCTCAGGCCTGGGTGAATACCGAGGCCGATGACACCACGACGGCGGTACCCTTCGTGACAGCCCCGGCCTTGTTCAGGCTTGGGGCAGGCAAGGAGCAGTCGGTTCAGATCAGTGCTTTGCCGAACGAGCTGCCTCAAGACCGCGAATCGCTGCTGTTCTTCAATCTTCAGGAAATTCCCCAGACCAATAGCGATCAGCGTAATGCCCTGAACATCGCACTGCGCACCCGAATCAAACTGTTCTACCGGCCTGAGCCGGTCAAGGGTGATCCTGTAAGCCGGCTCAAGGAACTGCACCTGAGCACAAGCCAGTGTGAGGGTCGATCGCGCCTGAATCTGCACAACCCTACGCCCTACTACTACACCTTCAGCCGTCTGGATCTGATTGCGGCCAACCAGCGGCACGCCCTGCCTAACTCGGACATGGTAGCGCCACTGTCCACGCTCAGCCTGGCGATGCCTGCTGGCCTGAAAGACAGGGCTGCAGAGGCAGTCGTGACCGTGATCAACGATTACGGCGGCACCAGCAAGCCGCTGACCCTCCCGGTGCACGAGTCCCGCTGCATCCAGCGCTAACCTCAAAAGGAAATCCTATGACCCTGCAACCCCAAGGGTGCAGGCGGCTTCGCCTGCGCCATGTTTGCCCAACAGCGTTCTGCCTCTGGGCCGGCGCAGTGCTCGCGGGCACCGATGCACAGCCAGACACGGAGTTCCAAGCAAGTTTCCTGTACCTGTCAAGAGGACAACCGAGGACAAGTGCCACCCATGCCTTGCAGGGGCTGTCGGAGGACAGAAAACTGCCGCCTGGACGTTATCCGGTCGAGGTGCTTGTCAACCTCAACTCCATGGGCCCGTACGAGCTGCAATTCGAAGCGGAGTCTGTAGACGGGCTATTGCGCCCGTGCCTGGCGCCTGGCCTGCTGAGCGAACTGGGCCTTCGGCTGGAAGCCATCGCGGACCCAGCAGCCGTTGAAAGCGCGTGCCTGGATCTACCCAAACTCGTCCCGGGCGCGTTGGTCGACTTCGATCCCGGGCAGTTACGCCTGGCGATCTCCATTCCGCAGATCGCGCTGCGCCGAGACAGAGTCGGACAAGTGGACCCAGCGACCTGGGATAACGGAATCTCCGCAGCATTCGTCAGTTACCAAGCCTCCGTGCAGAGCAGTGACAGTCGGCAACGCGGAAGCTACAACAGCCAGGATCTCTACTTGAACAGCGGCGTGAATCTGGGCGGCTGGCGATTGCGCAGCAATCAGTCCTGGCGGCGCGACATCGATGGTCGGCAATCCTGGACCCGCGCCTATACCTATGCTCAGCACGATCTGCCAGGCACATGGGGCAACGTCACGCTGGGCGAAACCTTCACCAGCAGTGATGTGTTTCCCGCTGTCCCGGTCTCCGGAGTTCGCCTGGCCACCGACTTCGACATGCTTCCCGATACGCTGCGCAGTTATGCCCCCACCCTGCGCGGTGTAGCGCAAACGCGTGCCAAACTCGAGGTGTGGCAGAACGGCTACCCTATCTACTCTACCTACGTCAGCCCAGGCCCCTACGCCATCGACGACCTGAACGTGGGCGCTTCCGGCGAACTGGAGGTGGTCCTCACCGAAGCCGATGGCCAGGTACGGCGTTTTACACAGCCCTACACCAGTATCACCAACCTGCTACGCCCGGGCACATGGCGCTACAGCACTACGTTGGGCCGCTACAACCCAGCGGTGGGCAACGACAATCCTCTTCTCTGGCAAACCACGATGGCATTGGGCGTGGCCTGGAGCGCCACACTTTACGGTGGAATAATGGCGAGCGAGGGTTATACCGCTGAAGCCGTGGGCATTGCCAAGGACCTGGGCAACCTTGGAGCGCTGTCATTCGATCTGACACATGCGACGAGCGACATTTCTCCTGCTGAACAGACCACCCTGCAGGGATTGAGCTACAGCGCCCGCTACAGCAAAGCCTTCGAAAGCGGTACGCAGCTGCGTTTCGCCGGCTACCGCTACTCGACGCAAGGCTACCGTGATTTCGATGAGTGGATCAGCCAGCGCAGCAGTGATCGATTGTTCTTCGGCAGCCGACGCAGTCGTCTGGAAGGTTCGATCAACCAGCGAATCGGCGAACGCAGCAACCTGAGCCTGACCTTTGCGCAGCAGTATTACTGGCAGCGCAGTGACAGTCATCGTCAGTTCCAGTTGAACTTCACGACCACACACAAGGGCATCAGCTACAGCCTGCAAGGTTCGCAGTCGTTGACGGCGAACGCTGCAGGCCCTGATCGCCAGTTCGGCCTGAGCGTATCGGTGCCGCTGGAGTTCGGCCGCAACAGCACATTGAGCCTGGACTTGCAGCATTCGGCCTATGGCACCTCGCAGCGCGCCGCATTGAGCGGTCAAGCCAGAAACATCGGCTACAACGCGAGCGTGGCAATGAACGAACGACAGCAGCAGAGCGCTGGACTGTCCGCTGCATACCAGGCCCCACAAGCCACGTTGGGAGCCGGCATTACAGCTGCCGAAGATCACCGCAGCCTGTCGCTTAACGTCAGTGGTGCAGCGCTGCTACACGCCGACGGCCTGGAGCTGGGCCCCTATCTGGGCGAAACCATCGGCTTGGTACATGTGCCCGACATCGCTGGCGTCGGGTTGCAAAACCATAGCGCTTCACGTACCAACGCCAAGGGCTATGTGTTGATCCCCCATCTGCGACCCTACCGGCCCAATCAGATCGTTCTCAATACCGACCAGCTAGGCCCTGATATCGAAATCGACAACGGCAGCGCCAACGTAGTGCCACGCCGTGGGGCTGTGGTCAGGCATCAGTTCAGCGCGCGTGAGACCAACCGGGTGGTGCTCACTCTGCTCGATACCCAGCGCAATCCGCTGCCCTTTGGCACCCCGCTGCATGACGCCGACAGCAACGTCGTGGCTGTGGTAGCCCAGGCGGGCCAAGCCATGCTGTCGATGAACCCAGGCCCTCAGCGCCTCGAAGCTCGCTGGGGCGAGTCGTCCACTGACCGTTGCCTGATTCAGGTAGACCCCGAATCGATCGCGCAAGTCCAGGGATATCGTTTGCAGACATTGATCTGTGAATGACCTCTTTCCTGCCCGTCACCCTCAAGGCCCCCGGTAACGGCGCGCCAGATCAGGACATACCCATGAAATACTCGCAGTACCTGGCACTTTGCGTTGCGATCGTGACCGGCCACCATGCCTACGCAGGCGATATCTGTACTTGGGAAGATGGCGTACCGCCGCTGAATATCACGCGTACGCTGGCGGGCGTGATGCATGTCCCCGGGAGCGCCCAGCCTGGGGATGTAATCGGCACCCCGGAAATGCGCGAGTTCACCCAGTCGTCCCCTGGCTCTGAGTTTCTGTGCTACAACGACGGCGACGTACTCTGGCGGTTCGACATGAATGCAACCGCACCGATCTTTCCGGACCCACTCCCACCCGTCGCCGGAGAGCCCTCCGACGGCTACATCTTGAAGACCAATATCGATGGCATTGGCGCACGCATCAGGCTGGATATTCCGTTCAACGGCTCGGCCAATGGGTATTTCATGCCAGACGATGGACCACACAACCCATTCATTCCCTTTGGCTCGACTCAGCAGGCTGCCAATCCATTAGGAGGGTTCCGGCTGCGAGGGTTCTCGAACCGCGTCACACTGGTCAAGACCGGTGACATCGCTCCCGGTCTGCATGTTATCGACACTGAACTGTTTTCCGGACAGTTCAACGGTACCGGCATGGGCCTGGTGGTTCGTTATCGTTTGCAGGCTTCGGTATTGCAGGCGCAGTGCAGCGTGATCGGCGACCCCGTTAGCGCCAATCCTATAGACCTGGGCACCTGGGACAAGACCGACTTTCCCGCGCAGGGCACGACCACCACGACGGTCCCCTTTACCATTACCTTGAGCAACTGCAAGACCGATCCAGGGGGCCTGACCAGAGCGACCATCGAGCTGGATGGCATTGACGGCTCGACCCCCGTTCCGGGAATCGACGGCGTTTTCAGTCTCACGAGCGACTCTGAGGTGGAAGGCGTAGGCATCCAGGTACTGAAAGAGGATAGCTCACCGCTTGCGCTGCAACAGGAAGTGGATCTGAAGGCCTTGGAGGACGGGACGACCGTGCTCAACTTCGGTGCCCGCTTCTATCAGACAGGTACACCCGACACCATCAAACCTGGACTGGCAAAAGGCGCACTCAACTTCACCGTGCGTTACCGCTGACGCCGCTATGACCGCCACCAGATCGCCCGGATACCTTGCAGTATCCGGGCGATCTGTTGATGGGAAAACGCTGTCAGACGGTGCTATCTGTCGAACTCAGGATATTCAGTGGATCGTAACCGTATACGCACTCGACTTGCGCCGCATCGGTCACTTTGGTCAAGCGGTTGAGTGCATCGTATTCCAACAAGCGCGCTTGATCGTCGCGCGTGAGGTTGCCATTGGCGTCGTAGTCGAGTTTGATCTCCTGTGGATAGGGCGCGCCGCCGCTGTTGGTAATCCGGCTGAGTTGTACCGGGTCCTGGTTTTCAAAATAGTAGATCGCATTATTCGATCCCCCCTCGAACTGCGTAAGCACTTGCGTAATATTGTCCAGCGCGTCGAAACGGAATACCTGCTTGCTGATCTGCTTGCCGTAGGGATCGACAGGACACAATTCGCCTGTGCACTCATACGTCGTCAGCCGACCGCGGACGTCATACTTGTACGTTTCTTCTCGCAGGGGCTCACCCGCTTCACTGAGCGTACGCGAGATGATTCTATCGAAGTCGTCATAGGTCTGAGCCAGCACCTGTTCGACAGGGCCTTGAAACGTGAAGACTCGAGTAATTTCACGCTCCAGGTCGTCATAATCCAGGGTCGTGGTCAGCGCGTTGATGACTGTGCCGCTCGGATCCGTCTCGACGGTCTTGTAGCAGCGCGTACGGCCCAACGCATCGTAGTCGAACTCGGACACCAGCAGACCGAGTGAAGTATTCATCAGACGCCCACACGTGTCGTAGCTGTAGTTCTGAGTCTGCCCCAGTACGTCAACGTAACTTTCCTGGCGCCCCCGGAAGCTGTAGGCATAGGTCATCTGGAACTCACCGCGCGTTTCAACCTTGACTTCGCCCGTACTGAAATAGGTGCGGGAAAACGCCTGCCCATCGACTTCATCACAACTCTCGAGCCGCGCATTCTGCTTGTCGAAGATATAGTTCGCTTGTTTGCCAGACAGCGTGCGTTTGACCGGTTCTTCGCTGAGGTGCGGCATGTACTCATACTGGACGTCGCCCATCGGCGTAGTGACCGTAGCGGGCTGCATCTGACCTGGCAGATACTCATAGGTCTGCTTGCGCCCACCAGTGATCGACATCACCCTTCGGTCAAGGCCGTCGAAGCCCTGCTCGCCCAGCAACACGTTGTTGACCTTGATCGTGATCGGCAGGTCAGCCTCGCTATGCGCCGCGTAACTGCGGACCACAACTTCACCTGGCTTGAGCTGATGCGTGAGCAGGCGGTCGAACGCGTCGTAGGTGAAGGCCTCAGAACGCTTGCTGGCCGTCGCCAGCCCAGTAACTTCCGTGGCCTTGCGACCAAACCCGTCATAGGTGAACACCGATTCGCTCATGAGCTCGGTCTCCTGTTCGTCTCCAGGGGCCTTTTTGGCCATGCGACGGATTCGAACCGGGCTCTGGAACAGATTCAACTGCGTCTCACTCACGGCCGTTTTCTTGCCGTTATCAAGCTCGTTACCTTGCTCATCGACCAGTTGCTGGCGCCACTCGCGCACGATGGGGCCTGTCTTGCCATCACCGATCGGGTCGTGTTCAGTGAACTGCGCCACCCCATCCGGCCCGACCGTACACTGTTGTTGACCCCAGGCGTCGTACCGCAGTTGATGTGTGAGGTGCAGTTCCGCGTTTTTGAACCAGTCGATTTCCGTCTCGCTGATCAGATTGCCCCAGGCGTCGTGAGCGGCCTGATAGATGGGCTTCAAGCCTCCTGCTGACCACTCCATTGCCGCATCATCGCGATCCTCCTGCACCGTACGATTCAAGCCGTCGACGTAGGCCACGGTTCGCACACCCTTGACATCGAACAGCGTCTGCGTCGCCTGCTCGTTGTCGTTGGCACACAGATGGTATTCATAGCGTCGCTGAGCCTCCTCAGGCTTGCCGGGGCTGACGATCTCATGGGTGACCCGACGAAGTTCGTCGTACAGATTCAGGATTTCCACATCATTGTCATCACGGCTCAGCAACACTTGGCCTGTTGCCCGTGAATGCTGAGCTTTCAGCGTTTTCGAGGCATCATCGTAACCGCGCAGTTCCTGGTCGATCTGCAAGACCGACACCCCTTTGAAGCCGAGCAGGTATTGGCGATCACGCGGATCTCCATCTGATGCAGGCTCATCCCAGTCCAACTGCACGAACGAGTAGTTATAGTCGATTCGAGTATCCAGGGTTTTTGGCGTGGCGTCGGGGTTCGGGAAAGCGGTCACTTGCGCTTGCGGGCGGCCGTGCAGCAGTGGCACCGAAGACTGCACGGTTTCGTCTGGCGCTTCGTAATAGCGAGTCGTAACAGACTTCAGCTCTGCACCGCTGACAAATGTCTCGGTCTGCACGGCCAGCCAATGATCTTTCTGCATGAATGCACTGGAACTGCCCAACACTGACAGGCGCTGGTAGCTGTAGCGGTTCGTACGCGCCGCGAGGCTCCCAGTAGCAGGCTTTTCGGTCTGTTCCTTGAGGTAACGCACGAACCCTTCTGCGTCACCCGGGAAGCCCTCCTCAGCCAGGGTGAACCATGAGTACGTCTGCTCGATGCCATTGGCTGCTGTATGGCAAGTGACGTTGCCGTAATCATCGTAGGTCGTGCTGGTGATTTCCTCACGATTGAGCGTCGAGTTATTCCTCAACGACCACTGAGTCACGACGCCATGAGGGAGCTGACAGTAATTGGGCTGCTCAGCGAAGGTCCGGTTGGCGAGCAGGTTGTAGCGCGTGGACACCTGATGAATGTTATTGCCCACGACTGTCTTGCCATCGTCGCTGAGCATGCTGCCATGGCAGGTTGTCTCGGCAG
>NZ_DAMCCR010000026.1:0-46849 GCF_032058845.1 Pseudomonas sp.
GCGGCACCTGTACCTGCAAGCTCCACGGGCGCGCGCCGTCGATGGGCGTGAACGGTGTGGCGACCTGCGCCTGCGGCTGCACGTCGCTGCCCGGCACCTTGGCCACGGCCAGGCCCGTGGCCGAGGTCAGGCTGACCGTCGCCTGCCCGTCATACAATTGGCGTTGCAGCTCACCGGTCAGGGTCTGCAAGGTGCTCATGCGGATATCGACGCCGATCACGCCAATCACCTTGCCATTTTTCATCATGGGTACGGCAACGCTGCTCATCAGGGTGTTCTGACCCTCGACCTCGACGGCATAGGGTTCGATGACACAGGCCTTGCCGCTGCTGGCCGGGCACAGGTACCAGTTGTTTTCCGGTTCGGTGCCGGGCGGGGCGTTGTTGAGCAGGATGTTGTCTTCGGTCAGTGCCGTCTGTTGCGGCTGGCCGGCCTGGGCCTGGGACCAGTACAGGGCAAAACGTCCTGCACGGTTGCTGGCCAGAGGCGTCTGCTCGATGAAGGCGTCGTCCTGGCCGTCCAGCGCGTTGCGCTCGAACACCACGTACAGCCCCAGCACCTGCGGACGGCGGGCGAGGGCGGCGGCCGTGGTGGCGACCAGTTGCCGGCGCAGCGCCTCGGCCCCCAGCAGGCCGCTGTCATGCTGGGCCTGCAGTTGCAGGAGCTGTTCGGCAACGCCTTCGACATACAGGCGGCTGTCATCGAACAGCCGTTGCATGCGTCCGGCCTGGGCACGCGCGCTGTCGTCCAGGCGGGCGGTGGCGAGCTGACTGAACTGTTGCGTGCTCTGCTGTTTCAGCGCCTCGGAAATACGTTGGCTCTGCCACAACGTGGCGCACAGGATCGACACGACCACCGCCAGCAGGCACAGCCCGCTGAGCAAGGTGATGCGCCATTTCAGGCTCAGGGCGGGTATGGGCATGGGCGGCTCCTGGATCGACGCGGGCGCAAGCCTCGGCGGGGTGCGACGGGCTGCACATTATTGTTGTGTGGTCGGGCCAGCCTGCGTTGGCCGAGGGCCCGGTACCTGATCATGGGCGGCCTTGCACCGCAGCCGATATCCCGAATCGGCAGCACCTGCACGATCGGTGAGCCGAGACGGTGCGTCATCGGTTGCCGAATCGGGATACCGGCCTGGCCCGACAGCACCCTATCCTGCGCCTCGTGGCTGGGCAGCGCGGTACGGGGTCATCGCACTTGCCTGGCTGCTCCACACTCACCTGCCTCACGACGCCTGTCTTGGTCGGCCGGCCGCACCAATGGTGCGGCCGGGTTTTCTTCACCGATCGTGCAGCGCTGCGGGTGGGCTGGTGATCAGGCAAGGGCCTGCACACGCAGCCAGTCCGCCATCGTGGCCGCACATGCCTGAAGCGGAGCGGCGCTGGCGTACGGCGCGCGCTTGCACAGGGCAGGGTCCGCTGCGCCGGCCGACCACGACCACCGATCTGCCTGCTGCCCGCCAGGCGCCTCAGGACATCCCGATGAACACACCGCCTCCCTCCCGCACGATCTGGCTGTTGGCCGCCCTGGCCGCCAGCGTGCCCCTGGCCGTCGATACCTACCTGCCAAGCCTGCCGCAGATCGCTGCGGACCTGCAGGCCGATCCTGCCAGCGTGCAGCGCACCGTGGGCGTGTTTCTGCTCGGGCTGTGCAGCGGCATGCTGATCTACGGGCCGTTGTCCGATCGCTATGGCCGGCGCGGGTTGCTGTTGTCGAGCCTGTCGCTGTACATCGCCGCAAGCCTGGGCTGTGTCTGGGTCAGCGACGTGCAGCAGTTGCAGGTCCTGCGTTTCGTCCAGGCGCTCGGCGGCGCCGGTGCCATGGTGCTGGCGCGCACCACCGCGCGCGACCTGTTCCCGCTCAGCGAAGCGGCGCGGGTGCTGTCGCTGATGCACCTGATGGCCATGCTCGCCACGCTGGTGGCGCCGCTGCTGGGCACCTGGCTGGTACTGCTCGGGGGCTGGCGTGCGATCTTCGTGGCCTTGGCCGGGATCGGCCTGGTGTGCCTGCTGCTGACTGCGCTGCGCCTGCCGGAAAGCCTGCCGCGCGTGGCGCGCATCGCCTCGCTGGGCGAAGCCTTCGGCCATTACCTGAGCGTGGCCCGGCATCCGCTGGGGCTGTGCTACATCCTGGCCATGGGCCTGTCGGTGGGGGGAATGTTCTGCTTCATCACGGCATCGGCGTTCGTGTTCATCGAGCACTTCGGGCTTTCGCCGCGCGGCTACAGCCTGATCTTCGCCGTCAACCTGCTGGCCATCGTCATCGCCACACTGCTCAACGCCCGCTGGTTGCCCAGGCACGGGCCGCAGGTATTGCTGGGGTGGGGCAGCGCCGTGTGTGCAGGGGCCGGCGTGATCCTGCTGCTGTTGGGCTGGGGCAACTGGCCGGTGCCCGGTGTGCTGATCGTCACGGTGGCCGTCTTCATGGGGTGCAGTGGCATGATCGGGGCCAATTGCATCGCGCAACTGATGGCGCTGTTCGAGCGCAATGCCGGCGCGGCGGTGGGCCTGGCGGTGTCCTTGCAGTTTGCCTGCGGCGCCCTGGTCAGCGCGCTGGTGAGCCTGTTGCTGGACGGCTCGCCGCGCATGATGTGCTGGTTGATGGGCGCCTGCGGCATTGGCGGATGGCTGTGCTACCGCCTGATCGCCCGGCTGGAACAGGCGCGGCGCGCCGCAGCGATGCTGACGAACTAACGGCTGACTGGTGGGTCAGGTTATTCACTGCCCACGCACTCTGGAGTGACCCCGATGCCTGTCTATACCCTCAGCTATCACCTCAACGGCCACCCGCAAAGCCACCAACTGCAACTGCAGCAACCCGAGCTTGCCCAGCATGATGCGGCGATGCACTTGATCCTGCTGCACTTTGGCGACAGCGAAAACAGCCTGCTGCTGCCCGACGCCCAGGCCACGCCCGAGGTGATCGTGCAACAGGCCGAACTGCTCGGTTTGAGCCACATCAAGGTCGACTCGGCACCTGACTGAGCCACCCCTTGGCCGCCTTCAGGCAGATGCCGCCCCGCGCCGCATGGCCCAGGCCGTCCGCATCCTGACAGGCCGGGTCGAGCGCCTCAGGTCGAGCCGAGGCGAAACCGATCAAACTTTACCGACCTGCTGCAGGTCAGCCTTAAGTAGCCATTGCTCACCAAGGGCTGGCAGCTTGAAACAGGGAGAATGACATGAGCTTGTTCCGTTCCATTCTGGAAAAACTCGGCATGGGTTCGCACGCTGCACCTTCTGCAGACGCAGCGCCTGCACCCACGCCTTCATCCCCACCCACCAGCGCCGATGCTGCGCCGAATTCACCGCAGGGCAGCGCGCCTACGTCGATGAATCAGGTGGATGTCGCTCAGCACCTGGAAACATTGGCCAAGCAGCATTCCGAGCAGCTGAACTGGCGTAGCTCGATCGTCGACCTGCTCAAGGTGCTCGGTCTGGACAGCAGCCTTGCTTCACGTAAAGAGCTGGCCCATGACCTGGGTTATACCGGTTCTACCGATGATTCGGCCGCGATGAACACCTGGCTGCATAGCCAAGTCATGAAAAAAGTGGCCGAGAACGGCGGCAAGGTGCCGGCTGATCTGTTGCACTGATTGAATCGCTGTACGCACGGCGAAGCGTTCCGACACTGGAACCTCGCCGGGCGTGATCAACCTCGACCTCCAGCACTGCTCCCTCTCTTGCCCGCATGGGCACCCCGCATCAGCCTGGCTATCGCCGCCGTGTAGATTGGCGTGCTAGCAGAGCACTAATCCGTCATTGCGAAGTCACTGACACGTCAATCGCGTGTCGTACGCGACTGTGCCCGTTTACTGGAGGGGCAGGTTTTTCATTCGATCAAGGACGTCGACATGCGAATCATCAAGGAGACAACCCTCGCGCTGGCTTTGACACTGTCAGGCTGTGCGAGCTTCACCCAAGACCAGGTGGCTCCGGTCGACCTGTCAGCGCTGGCCGCTCACGTGCAGCAAAAGAATGTCTATGTGCGTTTCGAGTTCGGGGTTGGCCCCCTTGCATTGATCCCCAAGCGGGTCCCGCAGGGCAATGATCGATTCCAGGCGCAGATCAAGCGAACGCTGGAGGCCTCTGGGCTGTTCGGGCGGGTCAGCTTCGATCAGGCCGATTACAAACCGGGCGATTACTTCTTGGCGATTACCGCCACCATGCTCTCACCTGAAAGCAGCAGCGAGATATGGATGACCCTGCTCAGTGCGCTGACCTACACGCTTATTCCTGCCAAGACAACCGACCGCTACCGCATGGAGCTGGTTGTTGTGGACCCACGCGGGGAGAACCTGAGCTCGCGCAGTAACGAGGACGGCGTTGATACCTGGATGGGCATCTGGTTTCTGCCAATGGTCGGTAACACTGACAACAAGGCTGTCCAAGACACCTTCGACCGTCAACTTCAGGACCTGCTCAGGCAGTCAGTCTCTGTATTGCCGGCGAAGTAAGCGAGGGTCGACGGGGAGTTTCGGTTGCCGGCCCACCGGGGTAACAGGCGACATCTCACTGCCGACCACGGGCCTCTACGCCAGGCGCTGCAAAGACCTCAGCCGAGCGTAGCGAACTGGCTACTGTCACGCGCCCACATACCGTTCGACCCCACAGACCCTGAAACTCCCTTGTACACAGAACTTTTCCTGTACAAGTCGCGTCCGAGCACTGATGTCAATTGAACATCGAACCGCCATTACTCCTCGCCGTGTCTAGCGCCGGTGGAGGCGATCAGCCTGTGCTCCGGGAGCCGTACCCCATGTTTTCCAATCTCAGCCTCGCGAAGAAGCTCTATGCCAGCTTCGGCCTTATCCTGTTGATCATCGTGCTGTTGGTGTTGGGCGCCTTGCGCGGCTTCGATCAGGTCAGTTCGTCGGTCAAGCGCAATATTCACACCTATGAAGTGCTGAACCAGTCTGGCGGCGTGCTGCGCAGCCTGATCGACATCGAAACCGGGATGCGCGGGTATGCATTGACCGGGCGCGAAAGCTTCCTGGCGCCGATGCAGGCGGGTGAAAAGACCTTCAGCGATGACTTGCAGCGGATCAAGACCGCCACCAGCGACAACCCGCAGCAGCAGGCACGTCTGGCTCAGTTGCAGGAGCTCTACCAGCAGTGGCTGCGTGACGACATCCAGGCCAACGTGGCCCTGCGCGAGCAGGTCAATGGCGGTACGCAACCCTTCTCCGTGCTCAGCGAGCAGATCAGTGCGGGGCGCGACAAGGTCAAGATGGATGCCATGCGCGTGCTCATCGGCCAGATACGCGACAGCGAAACCTCATTGCTCGATGAGCGCAGCACCCTGATGAACGAGGCCAAGAGCAACGCCGTGATCATCCTGGTGGTCGGTGGCCTGGCTGCAGCCGTGCTGGCGATGCTGATCGCCTGGTCGCTGTCGAAGAACCTGGTGGGCCGCTTGCAGCAGGCCCTGGAGGTGGCGCAGCGGATTGCCGAAGGGCGTCTGGATAGCCGTATCGATACCCATGGCCGTGATGAAGTGGGCATCCTGTTGCAGGCCTTTGCCGCCATGCAGGCACGCTTGCGCAGCATGATCGGCGAGATCAAGCAGGGCGCCGAGCAACTGGTCAGCGCTTCGGAGAGCATCTCCAGTGCCTCGCTGCAGCTCTCGGCTTCGGCCCAGGAGCAGTCGCACTCGGCCTCATCCATGGCCGCCACCGTCGAAGAGCTGACCGTGAGCATCAATCACGTGGCCGACAACGCGGGTGACGCGCATGCGCTGTCCAGCGAATCGGGTCGCCAGTCCACCGAGGGTGGCAGCGTGATTCAGGAAACCCTTGAGCGCATGCGCCTGATCGCCGATACGGTGCAGGCCTCGGCCGGGCAGATCAGCGAGCTGGATCAGCATGCCGAACAGATCTCCAGCATTGTCGGGGTCATCAGGGGCATTGCCGAGCAGACCAACCTGCTGGCCCTGAACGCCGCCATCGAAGCGGCGCGCGCCGGCGAGCAAGGCCGCGGTTTTGCCGTGGTGGCGGATGAAGTGCGGCTGCTGGCCCAGCGCACCGCCAACTCGACCCAGGAGATCACCGACATGGTCAAGAAGATCCAGCTCGGCACCCGCGACGCCGTCACGCAGATGGACGTTGGCGTGGAGCAGGTCAAGGGCGGCGTCGAGCTGGCGCAACAGGCCGGTGAGGCCATCGTGCACATCCGCCAGTCGTCTGGCGACGTGGTACGGGTGGTCGACCAGATTTCCCTGGCCCTGCGCGAGCAGACCGCCGCCAGCCAGGACGTGGCGCGCAATGTGGAACGCATCGCACAGATGTCGCAGCAGAACAGCCAGGCGGTGGAACAGACCAGCCACACCGCGGGCGAGCTGCAGCAGCTGGCCCAAGGGCTGGAGCGGCAAGTGAACGTGTTCGTGGTGTAACGGGTATTGCCCGCGCCGCTTGAAGCGCCGCGGCCAGTACCCGGATCAGCAGCAAGTCAGTGCAAACGTCGATTACCGACGGCAAGTGGAAACGGAGAGTTCACGCATGAACAAGCTTTACGATGCCCTGCGCGGGCTGCTCGGCCAACAGCCGGAGGCCACGGCCGAGCCAGCCTCGACGCTCGCCGACCCCAACGCGATGCTCTTTTCCTTGCCGACCCTGGCCCACGACGCGCCCCCGATCGAGCCACTGACCGACGCGCCGCCGTGCCACGGGCTGGTGCTGCACGAGGATGACTGGCGCCAGCTCGAATTCCTGCCTCACGGGCAGTTGGCCGACGTGCAGCGGCTGCTGACCGAGTTCAAACCCTTCGAGGCCGCCCAGCGCGAGGCCTCGGGCTGGCAACAGACCTACCTGCGCGTCCTGGCAGCGAGCACCGTCATCGCTGGCCCCGGTGCCGAGGCTGAGCTGGCCGAGGCCCTGGGCGCCACCCTGCAACCGGCGCCGCTGATCTGCACCAGCCAGACCGTGCTGGGGTGCGTCACTGCGGGGTTCGGTGTGGCCTTGGGCGAGCAAGTGACGCTGTACGGCCACACCGATGCCGACGGCATCAGCGTGCTGGGCGTTTCGCTCGGCGAGCAGGCCGACCACCAGCGCCTGGTGCAAGCGTTCCACACGCTCAATACCCGCTACGGGCTGGTGCTGGTGGATTGGTGTCAGCAGCGGGTGGTGACCGGACAGAGTGAGGAGGGCGGGCTGGAACTGTGGCAGGCGTGAAGCCTGGTGACGGCCGGTACTGGCGCCGCCAGATGGTATGCGCAAGGGCTGGCCGGCTGCCGACCCTGGGTCATGCTGTTCAGTTGAGCCTAGCTATCACCGGCCAGGGCCGCCTTGCAGCCCATCGCGGCTGACCGGAGCGCCGCACCGGCCGCTGTAACGGGGTCACGCATACCGCCAGGGTTGCAGTGCTGCTCAGCGAAGCCTGGCTGTCACGGATCAGGGCTGCCTTGCAGCTCATTGCGGGTAACCGGAGCGCCGGACCGGCCGCTGCAACGGGTTGACGCATATCCCGTGGCAGCGGCGGGTGCCGGGCCGCGATCAGCGGCGGATCATCCAGGCATCACCCGCCGCGGCAGTGCCGTGGTCATAGGGTCTGGCAATCCACATGTAGAGCAGGCCCATGCCGATGACGACCGCGGTACTCAGGACCATGGCGTAGTTGATATACCAGGGTGCATCCGGCGTGCGCGGCCAGGCCATGTTGACGATGGCACTTACCCCATAGACCAAAGCACCCAGGTTCACCGGTAAGCCCCAGGCGCCCAGGGTAAACCTGCCGCTGGGTTTCCAGCCGCGGGCGCGGGCATAGAGCGCGGCGAGCACGATCATCTGGAACGCCAGGTAAATGCCGATGGCCGCGAAGCTGACGATGGTCGCCACGGCGTCCTGCAGGAAGAACCCCAACGCAATGATCAACACCGAAGATCAAGCACACCAGCAGCTGGCCGCAGCCGACCAGCAGGTAGGCCCAGAACATCGGCGGGCCGCCGGCGGCCAGGCACAGCCCGAACAGGGTATAGACGCCCACCACGGGTGACAGGTAAGTGAAGCCCAGGGCAAAGTTCTCCCAGAGGCTCATGCTGCGATTGAAGCTTGAGGTATAGCCCAGTTGGCGCAACTGCTCGGCATCGCTGTCGGCAAGCACTGGACGGCCATCGGGTGAGGTGCTCATGGGGTATCAACTCCGGACAATCGGCAGATTTCGGATGCCCGACGCCCGCGCCGCGCCCTGATGGCCCGGCGGGTGTCGGTGTTGTTGTGGGTGTGTTTCGACTAACGCTGCGCGCCACGCGCCTAGTGCTTGAACATCACATGGCGCACGGTGGTGTAGTCCTCCAGCCCGTACATGGACATGTCCTTGCCATAGCCCGACAGCCGCTGTCCGCCATGGGGCATTTCGCTCACCAGCATGAAGTGCGTGTTCACCCAGGTGCAGCCGTACTGCAGGCGCGCGGCGAGGCGGCTGGCGCGCCCCACATCGGCCGTCCACACCGAGGACGCCAGGCCGTATTCCGACTCGTTGGCCCAGGCCAGCACCTGCGCTTCGTCGCTGAAGCGGGTCACTGAGACCACCGGCCCGAACACCTCGCGCCGCACGATCTCGTCATCCTGTTGCGCATCGGCCAGTACGGTCGGCTCGAAGAAGAAGCCATCGCCTGGCACCGCCTTGCCGCCGGTGACCAGGCGGATGTGTGGCTGGGCCACGGCGCGCTCGACGAACCCGGCCACGGCATCGCGATGGTGGGCCGTGATCAGCGGCCCGAGTTCGGTGGTCGGGTCGTCCTGGAGACCGTGCTTGATGCTGGCGACGGCGGCACCGAGCTTCTCGACGAACGCCTCGTAGATGTCAGCCTGGGCGTAGATGCGGCAGGCGGCGGTGCAGTCTTGGCCGGCGTTGTAGAAACCGAAGGTACGGATGCCCTCGACGGCGGCGTCGATGTCCGCGTCATCGAAGATGATCACCGGCGCCTTGCCGCCCAGCTCCATGTGCATGCGCTTCACGCTGTCGGCCGTGCTGGCGATGATGTTGGCGCCGGTGGCAATCGAGCCGGTGAGCGAGACCATGCGCACCTTCGGATGGTTGACCAGTGGGCTGCCCACGGTTTTCCCGCGGCCGAACACCAGGTTGAGCACGCCAGCCGGGAAAATCGCCGCCGCCAGCTCGGCCAGGCGCAATGCGGTCAGCGGGGTCTGTTCCGACGGCTTGAGCACCACGGTGTTACCGGCGGCCAGGGCCGGGGCGATTTTCCAGGCGACCATCATCAGTGGGTAGTTCCACGGCGCAATGGACGCCACCACGCCTACCGGATCGCGGCGGATCATCGAGGTGTGGCCCGGCAGGTATTCACCCGCCGCCGAGCCGCTCATGCAGCGGTTGGCGCCGGCAAAGAAGCGGAACACATCGGCGATCGCCGGAATCTCGTCGTTCAATGCGGCACTGTAGGGCTTGCCGCAGTTGTCCGACTCCAGCCGGGCCAGGGCCTGGCCGTGCGCCTCGATGGCATCTGCCAGTTTCAGCAGCAGCAGCGAACGCTCCTTCGGCGCCGTTTGCGACCAGTCCGTGAATGCCGCATCGGCGGCGCGCACGGCGGCGTCGACCTGGGCTTCGCTGGCTTCGTTGATGGCCACCAGTACCTGGCCTGACGCAGGGTTGAAAACGTCCAGGGCCGGGCCCTGGCCATCGACCAGCTGGCCATTGATCAGCAGTTTGGTTTGCATGTCCGTGTCCTCATCGCGCAGTTATTTACCGCCACTACCGGCCACGCTTTCACCGCCGCGTGTCAGGTAGTAGGCACCAAGAATCGGCAACATCGTGACCAGCATCACCAGCATGGCGACCACGTTGGTCACCGGCACATCGCGTGGTCGGCTGAGCTGATTGAGCAGCCACAGCGGCAAGGTGCGCTCGTGGCCAGCGGTGAAGGTGGTGACGATGATTTCGTCGAACGACAGCGCAAAGGCGAGCATGCCGCCGGCCAGTAGCGCAGAGCCCAGGTTGGGCAGGATGATGTAGCGAAAGGTCTGCCAGCCGTCGGCGCCCAGGTCCATCGACGCCTCGATCAGGGTGTGGGAGGTACGCCGCAAACGGGCAATGACGTTGTTGTAGACGATCACCACGCAGAACGTGGCATGCCCGACCACGATGGTGAGCAGCCCGGGCTCGATGCCCAGTGACTTGAACGTCGCCAGCAGCGCGATACCGGTGATGATCCCTGGCAGCGCGATGGGCAGAATGAGAATCAACGACACGCCTTGCTTGCCGAAGAACGCCCGGCGGTACAGCGCCGCCGACGCGAGGGTACCCAGCAGCATCGCGATTAGCGTGGCGATGGCGGCTATTTTCAGCGACAGGGCAATGGCGTCCAGCACATCCGGCCGGGCGAAGGCCACGCTGAACCACTTCAGGGTAAAGCCCTGGGGCGGAAAGCTGAACGCAGCGGTCTCGGTGTTGAAGGCGTACAGGAAGATGATCAGGATCGGGAAGTGCAGAAACACCAACCCGCCCCAGGCGGCGAGCTTGAGCGCCAGTGGCGCTCGAGCATGAGATGAAGGGTCAGAGCGCATCGAAGGCCCCCAGGCGTTTGACGATGGACAGGTACACCGCGATCAGCACGATGGGCACCAGGGTGAACGCCGCCGCCATGGGCATATTGCCGATGGCCCCTTGCTGGGCGTACACCATGCTGCCAATGAAGTACCCCGGCGGGCCGACCAGTTGCGGCACGATGAAATCGCCCAGGGTCAACGAAAAGGTGAAGATCGAGCCGGCGGCAATCCCCGGCACCGACAGCGGCAGCACCACCTGCAGGAAGGTCTGGCGCGGTGTGGCGCCCAGGTCGGCCGAGGCGTGCAGCAACGACGGCGGCAGGCGCTCCAGCGAAGCCTGGATGGGCAGGATCATGAAGGGCAGCCAGATGTAGACGAACACCAGGAACCGACCCAGGTGCGACGTGCTCAGGGTGCTACCGCCCACACCCGGCAGGCCCAGCAGCCATTGCAGGGCGGGCTCCAGCCCCAGGTGCTGGATGAACCACTGCGCCACGCCGCCCTTGGCCAGCAGCAGGGTCCAGGCGTACGCCTTGACGATGTAGCTCGCCCACATCGGCGTCATCACGGCAATGTAGAAAAAGGCCTTGGTCTTGCCCGTGGTGTAGCGCGCCATGTAATAGGCAATCGGGAAGGCCAGGATGGCGCTGGCGGCCGACACCACGATGGCCATGCTCAAGGTGCGCAGGATGATGTCGAGGTTCGAGGCTTGCATCAGCGCGGCAAGGTTGGCCAGGGTCAGGTCTGGCGTGACCGCCATGGTGAAGTCATCGAAGGTGTAGAACCCTTGCCAGAGCAGGGTCAGGAGCGAGCCGAGATAGACCACGCCGAACCACATCAGCGGCGGGATCAGCAACATCGCCAGGTACAGGTTGGGCTTGCGGTAGAGCAGGTTCGACAGCCTGCGCAGCGGTGGCTGGTCTGGGGTGCGTGGCATGTCACACCTCGCCCGCAGGGTGGGCCAGTGGGGTCATGGCTTCCCTGGCCCAGCACAGGGTCACGGGCTGCCCGATCTGATGGGCGCTGCCGACATCCAGCCATTGGCTGTTGGCCTGGCTGAGGTTCAGGGTCTGGCCGTTGTCCAGTTTCACTTCGAAACGCGTGGCGCTGCCCTGGTACTGGATGTCCTGCAGCAGGCCGCTCACCTGCACCTCACCACTGCCCAGCAGGCCCTGGGCAAAGCGCACATGTTCCGGGCGAATCGAGAACGACTGCGCAGTGCCGCCGAGGCGCTGCGCCAGCTCGCCGCGAATCACGTTGGAGGTGCCGACGAACTCGGCCACGAACTCGGTGGCCGGCTTCATGTACAGGTTGCGCGGGGTGTCGACCTGTTCGATGCGACCCTTGTTGAACACGGCCACACGGTCAGACATCGACAGCGCCTCGGTCTGGTCGTGGGTCACGAAGATGAACGTGATGCCCAGTTGGTGTTGCAGCTTTTTCAGCTCGCTCTGCATCTGCTCGCGCAGCTTCAGGTCCAGGGCGCCCAACGGCTCATCGAGCAGCAGCACGCGGGGGCGGTTGACCAGCGCGCGGGCCAGGGCCACGCGTTGGCGCTGACCGCCGGAGAGCTGCACCGGCTTACGTTCGCCAAAGCCGCTCAGGGCGACCATGGCCAGGGCTTCTTCGGCGCGGTTCATGCGTTCGGCCTTGGCCACGCCCTTGACCTTGAGCCCGTAGGCCACGTTGTCGCGCACGTTCATGTGGGGGAACAGGGCGTAGTCCTGAAACACGGTATTCACGTCGCGCTGGTACGGCGGCAAGCCTGCGGCTTCCTCGCCGTGAATGCGGATCGAACCCGCGCTCGGCTGCTCGAAGCCGGCGATCAGGCGCAGGCAGGTGGTCTTGCCCGAGCCGGAAGGGCCGAGCATGGAAAAGAATTCGCCGTCCTGAATGTCGATGGAAACCCGGTCCACCGCTTTCACCTCGCCGAACTGACGGGAAACGTGGGTGAATTGGACTGCAAGCGTCATGGTGCGGTGCTCCAGAAAAGGCACAGGGCGTCGCAGCGGCCCGGCGTGGGCGGCTGAACAATCAAGTCAATTGCGGATGAGGGCACGGTGGGCGTCGGGTAAGCCTCTCCACCGTGCTCCAGCGGTCGGGCAGGGGGTTACCTGCCGCCCATGATCGCGATGTAATCTTGGGTCCAGCGGCTGTAGGGCACGAATTTGCCGCCCTCGGCCTGCGGGGTTTTCCAGAACGAGATCTTCTCGAACAGATCGAAGCCGTTGGCCTTGCAGCCCTCGGCGCCCAGCAGGTCGCTTGCCGTACACGCCGCAGGCACCGCTGGCAGCGAGCCGAACCAGGCGGCGACGTCGCCCTGGACCTTGGGCTGCAACGACCAGTCCATCCACTTGTAGGCGCAGTTGGGGTGCTTGGCATCGCTTTGCAGCATCGTGGTGTCGGCCCAGCCGGTGGCGCCTTCCTTGGAAATGGTCGAGGCGATCGGCTGTTTCTCATTGATCAGGCCATTGACCTGATACGGCCAGGCACTCGAGGCCACCACGCCTTCGTTCTTGAAGTCGCTCATCTGCACGGTGGTGTCATGCCAGTAGCGGTGGATCAGTGGCTGCTGGGCGCGCAACAGGTCCAGCACCGCCTTGTACTGGGTTTCGGTCAGCTCATAGGGGTTCTGGATGTCCAGTTCCGGCTGCGCGGTCTTGAGGTACAGCGCGGCGTCGGCGATGTAGATCGGGCCGTCGTAGGCCTGCACGCGGCCTTTGTTCGGTTTGCCATCGGGCAGGTTCTGCGGCTTGAACAGCACATCCCAGCTGGTGGGGGCGGCCTTGAACACGCTGGTGTTGTACATCAGCACGTTCGGGCCCCATTGGTAGGGCGTGCCGTAGGTCTGCTCAGCCACCACGTACCACGGCGCATTCTTGAGGCGCGGGTCGAGGTTTTTCCAGTTGGGAATCAGCGCGGTATTGATCGGTTGCACACGCTTGCCGACGATCAGGCGCAGCGAGGCGTCGCCAGAGGCGGTGACCAGGTCATAGCCACCCTTGGCCATCAGGCTGACCATTTCATCGGACGTACCGGCGGTTTTCACATTGACCTTGCAGCCGGTTTCCTTCTCGAACCCGCTGACCCAGTCATAGGCCTTGTCACTTTCACCGCGTTCGATGTAACCGGGCCAGGCAACGATATCCAGCTGGCCTTCACCGGCGCCGAGTGCCTGCAGCGGTTCGGCGGCCTGCAGGCTGGCGCTGGCCAGCAACGCCGTGGTCAGGGCACTGAGCAAAGCGATCTTGTGGGCGGACATGGCGGTTCCCTCTTCTTTAATTATGGTCGGGGCAGTGTGTGCAATCGGTGAAGCCTGCGTCTGAGTGCTGTTTTTGTCGCTGTCATGCCGGTGCTTCAAAGGTGCTGACCGTGACGCGCCATGATGTGCCGCACCACGCTGTAGTCCTGCAGCGAGTCACTGGACAGGTCCTTGCCATACCCCGAGCGTTTCAAACCGCCATGGGGCATTTCGCTGACCAGCACGAAATGGCTGTTGATCCAGGTACAGCCGTATTGCAGCCGCGCCGCCACCTGCATGGCTTTGTCCAGGTTCTGGGTCCAGATCGACGAGGCCAGGCCATATTCGGTGTCGTTGGCCCAGTCCACGGCCTGCTCGAGCTCGTTGAAGCGGGTCACGGTGACGACCGGGCCGAACACTTCGCGCTGGACGATTTCATCGCTCTGCCGGCAGCCCGCCAGCACGGTCGGCTGGTAATAGAAGCCTGGCCCGGAATGCACGGCGGCGCCCGTGATGCGTTCGATATGGGGCTGGCCGAGGGCACGTTCGACAAAGCTGGCTACCCGGTCGCGCTGGCGTGTGCTGATCAACGGGCCGAGTTCATTGTCGGCATCGCGCTTGCCGGCGAAGCGCAAGCTGCTGACCGCTGCGCCGAGGTCGGCAACCAGTTTGTCGTGGATGCCCGCCTGAGCGTAGATGCGGCACGCGGCAGTGCAGTCTTGCCCGGCGTTGTAGTAACCGTAGGCGCGCACGCCCTCGACCACCGCTTGCAGGTCCGCGTCATTGCAGACGATGACCGGTGCTTTGCCGCCCAGCTCCAGGTGCGTGCGCTTGAGGGTCCTGGCCGCTGCCTGGAGGATCTTCTGCCCGGTGACGATATCCCCGGTCAGTGACACCATGCGCACCTTCGGGTGGCTGACCAGGTGGCCGCCTACACCCTCACCGCCGCCACAGACAATGTTGATCACGCCCCGTGGCACGATCTCCCTGAGCATCGGTGCCAGGGCCAGGATCGACAGCGGGGTATGTTCCGAGGGCTTGAACACCAGGGTATTGCCCGCCGCCAGCGCCGGTGCAATCTTCCATGCCGCCATCATCAGCGGGTAGTTCCAGGGTGCGATGGAGGCCACCACCCCGAGCGGGTCGCGCCGCACCATGCTGGTGTAGCCGGGCAGGTATTCACCGCTCAGCTGCCCCGTCTGGCAGCGCACGGCACCGGCAAAGAAACGGAACACGTCGACACTGGCGCTGAGGTCATCCTGCAGCGCCAGATGCAAGGGTTTCCCGCAGTTCAGCGATTCCAGGCGGGCCAGGGGCTCAGCGTGCTTCTCGATGGCGTTGGCGATGTCCAGCAGAACCCGCGAGCGTTGCTGCGGGGTGGTCCGCGACCAGTCGGCAAAGGCGCGGTGAGCGGCGAGCAGGGCAGCTTCGACTTGCTCGGTGCTGGCCTCGGCAATCTGGGTCAGCACCTCACCGGTGGCAGGATTGAGAATCGGCTCGGCAAACCCCTGGCCCTCGACCAGTTCACCGTCTATCAGCAACGCAGCGCGCAGCGAGGTGGGCACACCGGACATTCTTCGCGATCTCTTTTCTTGTGTGGTCATGGCGTTCTCTGGAAGAGGCCTGACCGTCTCTGATGGATAGGCAGAGACTAGAACTCAGGCGTGCAGGCGACAAATACCAAATACTGAATGCGGCATTCGATTAAATAGATGGCTTGCGTGAGTGCGGCTGTTCGCGTGCCACCGTCAGGAACGGGTCGACCAGCGCAGGTCGCGCGGTGCCCCGGCGCCACGCCAGGCCGACATCGAGGGTCTGGGTGAGGTCGGCCAGCGGCCGGGCTTCGATGATGTCGCCTTCCAGCGACCACGGGCGGTAGGTCATGTCGGGCTGGATCGACACGCCCAGGCCCGCCGCCACCAGGCTGCGCACGGCTTCGGTCGAGGCGGTGCGCAAGGTGATTCGCGGTTGCAGACCGACGCTGGTCCACAGGCGCTGGGCGTTGTGGCCCATTTCATCGACGTTGAGCTGGATCAGCGGCTCACGGGCGACATCCGCCAGGCTGATGCTGTCGTGTTCCAGCAGCGGGTGCTGCGCCGGCAGCCACAACCGGTGGGGCGAGTGAGTCAGCACTTCGGTCTGCAGGGCATGACGGTCTTCCAGGTTGGACAGGATCAACACGCCCACGTCGATCTCGCCGCTGACCAGCAAGTGTTCGATGTAGGGGCGCTCGTCTTCCATCACGCGGATCTCGACGTTGGGATAAGCGCGTTGAAAGCGGGTGAGCAGGTCTGCCAGGTAATAGCCCGCTACCAGGCTGGTCACGCCAATGATCAACTGGCCTGCGACCGTGTCGGTGCTTTGCTGCAAGCTGCGTTTGGCGTTGTCGACGGTGGCGAGAATCAGGTGCGCCTGGCGCAGGAACTGATGGCCCTGATGGGTCAGGGTCATCCCCTTGGCGTGGCGGTTGAACAGGTTGACGCCGATTTCCTGTTCCAGTTGCTGGATCGCCAGGGTCAGGGTCGACTGGGAAATGAAGGCGGTCTGGGCGGCTGCGGAGATCGAGCCGGTTTCTGCCACTGCAATGAAGTGCCGGATTTGCCGCAAGGTCATCATGCTGGAGTGCTCAGTCTGCGCAGTGCTCAAGCATAGGCCGCAATCCCCCTGTTTTTGGAAGGCGCGGTAGAATTTGCCCACACGGGGTACCTGGCACCTCGGCTGAACACTGGCGTGGCAGCCTCGGATCCGCCTCAGACCTGCTGCAAACCGAGCGGCTACAGCTACCTTTGCGCCCACGCGTGGGCCTACCCACTGCCTTGTGAGACCCATGACCCACACGCTGTTCATCGCCCTCGACGGCCCCAAGGGAGTCGGCAAAACCACTTTGCTCGAGGCTGTCGCCCACGCGCTGCGGCGCAACGGCCACACCGTGGTGCGCTTGAGCGAGCGCAACAATGACCCCGACCGGGCGCAGACCATGGCGCTGGTCAATGCGTACGCCAGGCATCCCCAGGTGGAGCTGGAACGGCGCATCTGCGCGCGCCTGGCCGACAGCCGCGCGTGGATCACCATGCAGGTGTTGCCCAGGCAGCCTGCCGGCAGCCTGATCCTGATGGACCGCTGGTACGCCTCGGACGCCGCGTTTCGCCGTGGCGTGCCGTTCGAGGAGGTGCTGCGCCTGAACCGTGAGCGCGAGGTGCGCATGCCCGACCTGCAGGTCGGCGTGGTGACCGCGCCGGAGGTGTCCTGGGCGCGGGCGGCGGCCCGACGCAGTGGCCTGCGCAGCACGGTGCTGCAGACGTTCGACGACCATGTGGCGTGCACCGAGGCCTTCGAGCGGGCGATGATCGATCAGGGTTGGGTGGTCTGCCGCAACGACGGCACGTTGGCCGATGCCACGACCCAGGTGGTCGCAGCGATCGAGCAGGTGGTGCATTGCCGCCGGCGCCCAGCCGATGGCCGATGTGGTGTTTCTTGAGCAACGCTCATGGTTCTCGGTCGAGCGTCGTGGCTGCACGGCCAACGCTTGCAAACGTGGCCACATGGCGTGGATGCCCAAGCCACGGGCTAAGCCCGCTTGCGCCTAGGGCGTCATCAGAGGACGCGCCAGCGTATGCAGGCGCGCTTTTTCTTCCTCCAGGGTCAGCGCCTTGTCAGCCCGCTTGAGCAACAACGCCGCATGCCACCGGCACTGTTCGGCAAACAGCCCGGGGTCGATCTCGGCCAGGCTGATCAGTGCCTTGAGCATACGAATGTCGATCTCCAGCAACCCCGCGCCATCGCGGGCGATCAGGGTGAAGAAGTCATCGAACAGGTCGTGCACCTCGATGCAGCGAATGTGCACGCGCAGGCAGTCGGGATCGAGGTCATCGGTTTCAGGCAGCTCGGTCGACCATGTAGTGAAGCAGCGTACGCCGCGGCCAATCACATCGATCACCGTTCCGGAATCGTTGGTGGCCGGGGACAGCGCGCGCGAGGCGATCTCGGCCAGCACCGACAGGCCGAAGCGCGGGTCCTGATCGAAGGTGCGGCGCACGCCCAGGGTTATTGCGTCGAGCACCTGGCTTTCCAGGCGCGTGTCCAGCTCATCCTCCACCGCCTGGGCGCCGTCGGCGCGAACCAGTCGGGCGATGGGCGCGCCGAGGTGCACGAAGCTGCCCGGTAGCACCTCGAGGTAGATCTCGAGGGCATGCTGCCTGGCCAGCGCCGCCAGCGCGCTGACGTCGATGTGCTGGATATAGCCGGTGCCGGTGCTGACCACGGTGCTGGCTTCAAGCGGCGGCGTGTAACCCGACGGGTAGGGCGCGCCGCCCAGAAACGGCCAGCGGGCGCGGCGCTCGAGGGCGGTGAGGGTGGCGCTCTCGACCCGATCGATGGTCTCGCCAACCCGGCCGAGCTTGGACAGGTGGTCGATCCAGCGCAGCAGGGTGTAGACGATCAGCAGGATCATCAGCAGCGTGACCGCAAACAGCACCACACGGCCTTGCGCGCCGTACGCACCGGTACTCAGCGCAATGATGCCGACCAGGCTGAAGAGGAACGAGCCGATGAAGGTAGCCAGCGCGTTCTGCGTGGTCGAGTCTTCCATGACCAGGCTGGTGGCGCGCGGGGTCACGCCACTGCTGGCGGCGCTGTAGGCCGAGACCATGGTGCTCAGCGAGAACGTGGTGACCGCGAGCATGCTGGACGCGATGATGCCGAGAATCTTGTCGACCGAGTCGGCACCGATCTTGGCTGGCAGCGACGGCGGCACGAAGTCTCGGAAGACGATGGCGAGCAGGGCGGTGATCACCCCGATCAGCGAAAACAGCGTGGCGCGAAACCACAGCCGTTTGGTCATTTGGCCCAAGGCCCAGCGCCAGCGAGCGATCATCGGAATTACCTGCAGTGAACGGAGGGGGACGCTCGGCACATTCGCCCGAGCAGTGCCCGATTGAGTGGCATTGCGGTCGGAAAGTTTAATCGGCCAAGCGGCCGGGGACCGTGGAGGCTGCAGCGGAGTCGCGGTGTGCTTAGGGGTTGCCTGATTCGGGGCGTTGCAGACGCCGTCACGGCCTTCGCCATCGCGCCCAGCCAAGCAGTTGCGTCACGCCTGAGCTCTGTCGCGCGCATTGAGCTCAACGGAACCTGCTGATTTGCCGGGCGCTGCGCAGGCGACTTCAGTCTTGAGAGGCTGCCATGGCGTCTCACAGGGTAGGCGCTTGAACCAGTGCGGCTTGGCCGCCCATCGCGTTTGACGCCGCGCCTACTCAGGTCGATGCATCAGCAGTCGCGCAGCAGGCGCGTCAGCGCTGTCGACCCGCTGGCTCATGAGCGCTTGGAGGGGGAGCGCGGTGGGCGTTTGCTGCGCACCCACGCGCCCAGGTGACAGACCACGCCGAACGCAATGATCGCCGCACAGATGAGGTAGCCGGTGAGGGGCTTGTCCATGTGCGGGCCTCAGTGCGCCGCCAGGGAAAAATGCCCCGGCAGATCACGCAGGCTCAGCGCAGTCAGCAGGCAGACCACCAGTGCGCTCACGGCCAGCATCGCGGTCCAGGCCACCGGGCCGTACTGCAACGCCAGGGCTGCCAGCGGCGAGGCGCTGGAAGACACCGACAACTGGATAGCGCCGAGCAGGGCGGCGGTCGAGCCCAGGGACTTTGCCTGCGACGACATCACCAGCGACATCAGCGTCGACTCGGCAATCCCCAGCCCGAACAGGGCAAACGCCATGCCCCCGGCCACGCCGGGCAAGCCCAGGCCTGCACTGGCGCTGGCCAGAGTGATGAGGCCACCGACTGCCATGCACAGCACGCCAAGCCGGCTCAGTGTGCTCAGCCCCAGGCGGCTGACCAGGCGGCTGGCCAGCAAGGCGCCGACCATGACCGAGACCCCGGTGGCGCCAAACAGCAGGCCGAACGCCTGCGCGCTCAGGCCGTAGTGCTGCTGGTACACCAGCGTTGCACCGCCGATGTAGGCGAACAGAAAGAAGAACACTGCCGCCACGGCCAGCGTCGGGCGCAGGAAGCGCGGGTCGGCGAGGATCGTCCGGTAGGTGCGCAGGGCGCGACCCAGGCGCAGCGGTTCACGCTGCTCGGCGGGCAAGGTTTCCGGCAGGTTGACCAAGCTGTTGAGCAGCACCAGCAGGCCCATGCCGCCCAGCGCCAGCATCACCGCGCGCCAGCCGAAGTGCGCGTCGATCACCCCGCCCAGTGCCGGTGCCAGGATCGGCGCGACCCCTTCGATGGTCATCAACAAGGCAAACAGCTTGGTTGCAGCCACGCCCTGGCTGACGTCGCGCACCATGCTCATGATAACCACCAGGGTCAGCGCGCTGCCCAGGCCCTGGAAGAAGCGCAGGACGATCAGGGCGTCAAGGCTGGGTGCCATGGCCGCGCCGAACGAACACAGGATGAACAGCAGCAGGCCGGCCATCAACGGCTTGCGTCGACCGTAGGCATCGACGATGGGGCCGAAGATCAATTGCCCGGCGCCCATGGCCAGGAGGAAGAAGGTCAAGGTCAGTTGCACGCGGGTGAAGCTGGCCTGGTAGTGGTTGGCGATGTGCGGAAGGCTCGACAGGTACATGTCGACCGCTGAAGGGCCAAGCGCGCCGATCAGGCCAAGGCCCAGGGCGAGCTTGAAGGGCACGGAAGAAGGTGTGTTGTCTTGCATGGTCGTCTCTGTACGATGGATTACCTACCGGTCGGTAGGTTGGTGAATCGTATGCGGGTTGCTCGAGAAGGTCAAACGCTGCAGTGCGCTCAATCAACGGGGTGCAGTCCGGAACAAAGGGGATGGCAGGCTCAGGCAAGCTGACCGGGTAGCCCGCTGCGGCGGTGCTGTTGGCTGCCTAGTCAGGTTGGTTTGCCCAGGGGACGTTGCTCAGGGCCCTGGCCGGGCCGGTTCAGCCCTGGCTCAGCAACGCTGCGACCTGTGCGGCGGCAGCCTTGGCACACAACGTGTCGATGGCCTCGCTGGCCCCCGACACGCCCACGGCGCCGATCACCTGCCCGGCATGCTGCAGCGGCTCGCCGCCGCCAAACAGGGCCATGTCCGGTTGCAGCGGCAAGCCGGTGCGCACCGCGTCGGAGCACTGCGCCAGGCGTTCGCTCCAGTCGCCGGTGGGCATGCCGAAGCCGGCCGCGGTCAAGGCTTTGCGCAGCGCGATGGCCTGTGCAGGCCGCGGTGCGCCGTCCATGTGCGCAGTGTGCAGTGGCAGGCCGCTGGCATCGACGACCACCAGGCTGACCTTGACCTGTTGCTGCGCGGCGGCGTCCAGTGCCGCCTGCAGTGCGCGCATGGCCAAGGGCAGGCTGAGCGTGAGCTGCTCGCGCAGCCAGTGGCTCATGGGGCGATCCTCAGTAGCGAATCATCACGGATTTGAGCTCGGTGAAGTCATCGATGAACGCCGAGCCGAACTCGCGGCCGATGCCTGAGGCCTTGATCCCGCCAAATGGCACGGCGGGGTCCAGCAAGGTGTGCATGTTGACCCACAGCGTGCCTGCCTGGATCTCGGGAATCATGCGCAAGGCCTTGCCCAGGTCGTTGGTCCACAGGCTGGCGCTCAGGCCATAGGGCGAGGCGTTCATCAGGTGCAGCAGCTCGTCTTCGCTGTCATAGGGCAGGAAGGTGGCGACCGGGCCGAAGGTTTCCTGATTGAGCAGGGTGTCATCGACCGAGTTGGCCAGGATGACCGTGGGTTCGACGAAACAGCCCGGGCCGTCGCCCAGGTGGCCGCCGTGAATGATCTGGCTGCCTTCAGCCCGCGCGGTGGCGAACAGTTCACCCAGTTTCTGCTGGTGCACCTTGTTGGCGACCGGGCCGAACTGCGTGGTCTCGTCCATGGGCGAGCCGAATTTCAGCTGCCCCAGGCGCTGTGACAGGGCCTCGAGCAAGGGGTCGATACGCGAGCGGTGCACGTAGAAACGCTCGCCGGCAGCGCAGATCTGCCCCGAGTGCAGGAAACCCGCTTCGATGATGCCGGCAACCGCTTTGTCGACAGCGACATCCGGGAGGAACGCCACGGCATTCTTGCCGCCCAGTTCCAGCGTTGCGCGTGTCAGCTTGGCGCCCATGGCCGCCTGGCCAACGGCAATGCCGGTGGGCACGGAGCCGGTGAACGATACCTTGTCGGTGCCGGGGTGCTCGATCAGTGCCTTGCCCACCGCGCCAGCGCCGGTCAGCACGTTCAGTGCGCCGGCCGGCAAGCCTGCCTCAGCGGCCAGTTCGGCGATGCGCAGCAGGGTCAGCGGGGTGAATTCGCTAGGTTTGATGATGATGCTGCAGCCGGTGGTCAGCGCCGAGGCCAGCTTCCAGATGGCGATCATGGTGGCGAAGTTCCACGGCACGATGCCCACCACCACGCCGATCGGCTCGCGCAGGGTGTAGGCGGTGTAACGTTCGCCAGCGAACGAGGGCAGCGACGGGGTGATGGTCTGCCCGGTGATCTTGGTGGCCCAGCCGGCGTAATAGCGCAGGAAATGCGCCGCCTGACCGACCTCGAAGGCCCGCGATATCCCGATCAACTTGCCTGACTGCAGGGTTTCCAGCTGGGCCAGCTCCTCGCCATGGGCCTCGATCAGGTCGGCCAGCTTGAACAGCACCGCGGCGCGCCCGGCCGGGCTGGTCCGCGACCATGTCACGAATCCTTGGCGAGCCGAAGCCACGGCTTGGTCGACATCGGCCTGATTGGCGTCGGCGATGTGCGCGAGGGTTTCGCCATTGGCCGGGTTGGCCACGGCGATCTTGGCGCTGCTCTGGCTGGCCACCGCCTGGCCATGAATGAACAGGCCATGCTCGCGGTTCAGGAAGGCGCTGACGGACGGAAGAAGGGCAATCTCGCTCATGGCAACTCCAAGGCTGGTAAGCACCGGCCACTGGCCGATAAAGCCTTGGAGCATAAGACGCCAGGCAGCGCCGATCTTGTGCGCGCGTGACAGCTGCATGATTCTCCCTGCCAATCCGTACCGATCGCGGACGTTGCGCTGGCAGGCAGCAACAAGGCCGGCGGCAGCCATGGGCAAGACGCCAGCAAGGCGTCAGCGCAGAGTCGCAGTGCAGGCAGGCGACTCGCCGTGCGTGAACGATCACTTGCCGCGTTCAATGCCATAACAACAAGCCAGGGCATAACGATGTCACTCAATCTGAAACTCACTCAGCACCTCAACCAGGGTCGCGTCGGCTTCCCGACCGCGCTGGCCAGTACCGTGGGCCTGATCATGGCCAGCCCGGTGATCCTCACGGCGACCATGGGCTTTGGCATCGGCGGGGGAGCGTTCGCCATCGCCATGGTCCTGGCTGCGCTGATGATGCTGGCGCAGTCGACCACCTTTGCCGAAGCCGCGTCGATCCTGCCGACCACGGGCTCGGTGTACGACTACATCAACTGTGGCATGGGCCGTTTTTTCGCCATTACCGGCACGCTATCGGCGTACCTGATCGTCCACGTGTTCGCCGGCACCGCTGAAACGATCCTGTCCGGGGTCATGGCACTGGTGAACTTCGAACACCTCAACACCTTGGCTGAATCTGCCGGCGGCTCGTGGTTGCTGGGGGTGTGCTTCGTGCTCGGCTTTGCCGTGCTCAACGCGTTTGGCGTCAGCGCCTTCAGCCGCGCCGAGGTGATACTGACCTTCGGCATGTGGACCACGCTGATGATCTTCGGCGTGCTGGGGCTGATCGCCGCGCCTGCGGTAGAGCTGGAAGGGCCGTTCGGCGTGTCGTTGGTGGGCACCGACCTGATGACCATCCTCTCGCTGATCGGCATGGCCATGTTCATGTTCGTTGGCTGCGAGTTCGTCACGCCGCTGGCCCCTGAGCTGCGCCGTTGCCACTGGGTGCTGCCGCGGGCCATGGCGCTGGGGCTGTTTGGCGTAGCCAGTTGCATGTTCATCTATGGCGCGGCCATGAAACGCCAGGTCGAGAACGTGTTGATCGATGCCGCCAGCGGCGTCCACCTGCTTGACACACCGATGGCCATCCCGCGCTTCGCTGAACAGGTGATGGGCGACATTGGCCCGATCTGGCTGGGCATCGGCTTTCTGTTCGCGGGCGCTGCGACCATCAACACGCTGATGGCCGGGGTGCCGCGCATCCTCTACGGCATGGCCGTGGACGGCGCGCTGCCCAAGGTGTTCGCCTACCTGCACCCGCGCTTCAAGACGCCGCTGGTGTGCATCGTCGTCGTGGCGCTGATCCCATGCCTGCACGCCTGGTACCTGGGCGGCAACCCGGACAACATCCTGCACCTGGTGCTGGCCGCAGTGTGCGCCTGGAGCACGGCCTACCTGCTGGTCACGCTCTCGGTGGTCATTCTGCGTATCCGCCGGCCCGACCTGCCGCGCGCCTACCGCTCGCCGTGGTTCCCGCTGCCGCAGATCGTCTCCAGTGCCGGCATCATCATCGGTATGGCATTCATTACCCCGCCCGGCATGAACCCGGCCGATATCTACGTGCCGTTCGCGATCATGCTGGGGGGTACGGCCAGCTACGCGCTGTTCTGGACGCTGTGCGTGCAGAAGGTCAATCCGTTCAAGCCGGCACGGGTCGAGGAGGTACTCGAGAAAGAATTCGCCAACGAGCCGGGTCACAGCCTGGAGCATACGCAGCATGCTCAACGTCTTGCGTGAACGCTGGCTGGCGCCGCGTGCGCCGGCAGGCTACCGGCCGGGGGTGACTCTCGGCCACCTGCTGCGCAACCTTGGGCCATTGCAGGTCCAGGCGCTGGGGGCGTCTGCTGCCGCCCTGCACGATCCGGTAGGCGGTTGGCACGCCGAGCTGCGCGAATGCGTGCAGGCGCACCTGTTGATGCACCTGGTGAGCTGTGAATGGCAGATGAGCGTACCGGCGCTGCAAGCCTGCGACCTGCGCCTGGAACTGCGCCATACCGGTGCAGTACGCCGCACTGGTGTCACCGTGGTGTACCGAGGTGGCGACAAGGCGCGCTTCGTCCAGGTGCGTGATCAACTGCTGGGCAACGCGGCCCTGCTGGCCACGTTGATGCCACTGGACTTCAAGCGCCTGACCCTGGCCTGCCTGGACGGTCAGTGGCGGCTGGTGCTGGAGCACACGGGGGGGAGCGAGGTGGTCAACCGCATGCCCGCGTTCCGGCGCTACATCCAGGTCAGCCCGCCGCAACGTGCGCATCTGCTTGCGTGCCTGGGCTGCTTCAACGAGGCGCTGCGCACGCTCTGACCATGCGCTGAGTGCGCCTTGACGCCAGCGCTGGCACATCCTTTGCCTGTGTCTTCGATACGCTGTGACCGTTGTACGGCCATTGTTAACATGTTATCAATGTCGCAAAACAACAATCCAGATGTCGAGGGCGGCCATGCATACCCATCTCTCCAATCATCAGGCGCTGCAACGCTGGACCTTGGCCATGCAGCAGTCGTGTGGCCGCTTCGAGACAGCGCTCGCCGCCAGCCCCGCACTGTTCATCGGCGAAGTGTCTGCCGGTTCGCGCGCGGGTCTGCCGCTGGCCAACCTGCGTACCAATGCCGGGCGCATCTGCCGCCTGGGCCAGAACCCGGCGCTGGATGACGACCAGCACTGCTTTCTGGTCAGCCAGCGCGCAGGGCATTCGACCGTGATGCAAGGGGGTGAGCACGTGACCCTGGCCCCAGGCGACCTGCTGCTGATGGACTCGGTGGGCGAGTGCGAAATCACCCCCAAAGGCCTGATCGAACATGTGTCTCTGGCGCTGCCGCGTGAGCAGGTGCGCAGCCAGGTGCAGGGCCACGGCCCTTTGTTTGGCAAGATTTCCGCGTCCAACGCCTGTGGGCGCATGCTCCACGTGCTGATGGATCAGCTGTGCAGAGAAGCTCAGGATCCCCAGGACGACGCCCAGGGCGAGGCGTTGCGTAGCGCCTTCATCGCCTTGCTCGATCCCGGGCTCGAGCGCAGTAGTGCGGGCGGGTGCAACGCCAGCGTGCTGAGCGGCACCCAACTGCGCGGGTATGTGCAGCAGGTGATCGACGAATCGCTGCCTCAGCCTGGATTGACCCCAGCCAACCTGGCAAGCCGGCTGAAGATCTCGGTGCGCCACCTGTACCGGCTGTTCGAGGAGGAGGGAGACAGCGTGTGCCGATACATCCAGCGCGCACGCCTCACGCGCAGCGCCGAAGACCTGGCCAATCCGTTTCACCGCAGCGAGTCGATCACCTCGATTGCCTACAAGTGGGGGTTCACCGATTCGGCGCACTTCAGCCGCTCGTTCAAAAAGCAGTTCGAACGGTCGCCCAAGGACTATCGGGCGCAGGCGTTGGGCTGAAAGGCGTTCAGCGAGGCATCCGCGTCAGCGTTGACCGGTCATCGCGAGCACACCGGATCAGCCCATGGCACACTTGCGGCCCTGTGCTGGTGGCACGCCCCGCGCACTGGCGTCATTTGGCGCCAGCGTCCAAGCGTGCATCCCGCCGTCTGTTTCCTGACCTTCGAGTACCCTTCGCATGCCCAATGCCAATCCCAGACGCTGGTTGATCCTGATCGCCGTCATGCTGGCGTTCCTGCCGATCGTCATCGACATGACCATCCTCCACATCGCCGTGCCCTCGTTGACCCAGGCGTTGGCAGCCTCCAGCACCGAGGTGCTGTGGATCATCGACATCTACCCGTTATTGATGGCCGGGCTGCTGGTGCCGATGGGCACCTTGGCCGACCGCGTCGGCAACCGGCGTATTCTGCTCTGTGGCCTCGCGGTATTCGGTGTGGCCTCGATGCTGGCAGCCTTCGCCACCTCAGCGCCCTGGTTGATCGCTGCACGCATGGTCCTGGCGCTGGGCGGGGCGATGATCATGCCGTGCGTGCTGGGCATCATCCGCCGTACTTTCGATGACGAGCGCGAGCGCGCCCTGGCCCTGGGCATGTGGGGCACGGTCGGCGCGGCGGGCGCCGCTGTGGGGCCGTTGATCGGCGGCGCGTTGCTGGAGCACTTCTGGTGGGGCTCGGTGTTTCTGATCAACGTCCCGCTCATGGCGCTGGTGCTCCCGGTGGCGTGGCTGTTGCTGTCACGCACCGAAGCCACCACGCCCGGCCACTGGGCCATCGGCCAGGCGCTGACCTTGATCGCCGGCATCATTGCGCTGGTGTATGGCCTCAAGGCCGGCATGGCCGGCACTCAACCGCTGCCGCTGGCGCTGGGCGTGCTCGGCGCTGGGCTGGTATTGCTCGCCGTGTTCGCCCGCCAGCAATTGCGCACGGCCACGCCCATGCTGGACTTGTCGCTGTTCAGCCACCCGGTACTGGTGGCGGGGCTGGTCATGGCGTTGATGACCATCGGCGCGCTGGCAGGCGTCGAGTTGACCTTGGCGATGGAGCTGCAATACGTACTCGACAAAACGCCGCTGCAGGCCGGGGTGTTCATGATTCCGATCATGGCCGCCGCAGCGGTGGGCGGCCCGGTCGCGGGTTATCTGTCGAATCGCTTCGGCGTGCGCGCGGTGTCGAGCCTGTCGCTGGCCATTTCTGCGGCGGCGCTGGGCTACCTGGCGTTTGCTGACTTCGATGCGCCAGGGCTTGCGGTGCCCGCGGTGCTGGCAGTGCTGGGGCTGGCGCTGAGCATCGGCCTGACGGCATCGTCGATTGCCATCATGAGCGCCGTGGAGGCCAGCAAGGGCGGTGCGGCCGGGTCGCTGGAAGCCACTGCCTACGAGCTGGGCACCGGCCTGGGTATTACCTTTTTTGGCGTGTTCATGTCGCGGGTGTATGGGCACAGGCTCATAACCCCGGCAGACCTGCCTCCGCCGCTGGCGCAGCGCGCCGCGCAGTCGATAGGCGACAGCTATGTGGTGGCAGGCGAGTTGACGCAAGGCCAGGGCAGGGCGCTGATCGATGCCGGCAAGGCGGCGTTCTCGACCACCCACTCGGTGCTGCTCAGCACGTGTGCAGTCATGCTTGGCCTGCTGGCGCTGGTGATTTTCGTGTTGATGGGGCGCCAGGTGCCGGTCGGCAACAGCGCAAGGTCGGACTAGGCATTTCATACAGCGCCCAGGTCGCTGCCCTTGAGCCTTGAACCGCCAGGGCCAACGCTCAGCCGCACACTCTGCAGCTGAATGGGGCGGTAGCGCCGGCTCTATCGGGTGGGGTGCAACAGGGGTGTAACGAAGGTCTGGCGCCGTTTCGCTGCAGCGCCGAGGCCGTAGCGCTGTCCCGTCTTGAGCGATCCACGCGCTGCCAGGCGCCAAGAGCCTGCAAGACGGCGCAGGCTTCAGGCGCCGTCTTGCGTCAGGCCTCAGGCCACGGCCAGGTAATGCTTGACGAACGATTCGCTGAGCACTTCCCACAGCACTGGCGTGCCCTTGGTCACGAACCACGCATCGCCCGCCTTGAAGCGGCTGACCTGGCCGGTGGATTCGTCGGTCAGCTGGATTTCCCCGGTGACGATCACGGCCTGCTCATCGAACGGGTAGACCATGCGGAACTTGCCCTTGGTGGTGCCGAAATAGGCGCTGCTGACGGCATCGGTCGGGGCGCCATGGGTCATCTTGCCGAAGGCTTTGACATCGCCTTCGAGGATGTCCGAACCCATGTCGGCGACCGAGCCCCAGGCGTCGAGGTCGGACAGTTGAATGCCTTGTCTGGCGGCAGTAAGGGTCATTGCGGTGCTCCTGTGGGTATGAAAAGTGAGGCTCAACGACGGCCGTTGAAATAGCCCGACAGCTGGTGCGCGGCCTTGCCGCCAGTGAGCAGCAGCGGGCGCAGGTAATCCTTGCCGATGATGCGTGAGTGCTTGACCGAGCTGAGCAGGTCGTACCGCGCCGATCCTTCGCGCATGCCTTCAGCAAGAATCTTGCAGACGATGTGGCTGGGCGTGACCCCGAAGCCCGAGTAACCCTGCACGTAAAAGGCGTTGGGCCGGTGGCTCAAGGTGCCGATCTGCGGGAACAGGTTGGCACTGGTGGCCATTGGACCGCCCCAGGCCAGGTCGATGCGCACGTCCTTGAGGTAGGGGAAGATCTTCAGCATCAGCGCGCGGTTCCAGGCTTTGAGGTCCAGCGGAATCCGCTCTACCACCGACGTGGCAGCGCCGAACAGCAGGCGGTTTTCACGGGTGACACGGAAGTAGTCGATGACCGGGCGGATATCGCTGTAGGCCCCGCGGATCGGGCTGATGCGCTCGATCAGCTCATCCGGTAGCGGTTCGGTAACCAGTTGGAAGGCGTAAGTGTTCAGGGTGCGCGCGTGAAGCTCTGGCTCCAATTTGTCGAGGAAGCTGTCACAGGCCCACAGCAGCTTGCTGGCGCGCACAGAACCACGCCCGGTGCGTACGGTGATGCGCTCGCCGTAGGTGACCTGCAAGGCCGGGCTGTTTTCGAAAATCCGCGCACCATGGCCTGCCAGGGCCTGAGCCTCGCCCAGCAGCAGGTTCAAGGAATGCACGTGTCCCCCGCCCATGTGCAGCAATGCGCTGCTGTAGGCGTCGCTGCCAATGATCTGCTTGACCTCCGAGCCGCCGAGAAAACGGATCTCGTCACGATCGTTGATGGCTTGGAAGTCCTTTTCCCAGGCACGCAAGGTCTTTTCCTGGCGCTTGTTGAAGCCCATGTAGCCATAGCCGTGGCAGAAATCGGCATCGATGTCGTAGCGCGCAATACGCTGCTTGATGATGCCGGCACCCAGTTCGCTGAGCGCGAAGATCTCCCTGACGCCCTGGTCGCCCACACTGCTTTTGATCTTTTCCAGGTCATGGCCAATACCGGCCATGATCTGCCCGCCGTTGCGCCCGGTGCCGCCAAAACCCAAATGGCGGGCCTCGAGCACCACCACATTGGTGATACCGTTTTCTGCCAGCTCCAGGGCCGTGTTGATGCCGGAGAAGCCGCCGCCAATGACCACCACATCGGCATCGATGTCACTTTCCAGGGTCGGAAAGCTCAGGTTGTACTTGCGGGTCGCGGAATAATAGGTAGGGGTCTCGATGTTGATCATGACGCAGCCTGTTGAATTGGAATTGTGAGAGGGCCATCGCCTGGGCGCTTGCACGTGAGAGGATTAAGCACCTAACGGTCGGTAGGTGTCTTGCCTGAGGCTGCCATGCGTTTGGCTGAGCCTGCCACGCAAAGGCTGCAGTCTGCCCTGGAGAATTGGCGCCGGATTGCCCATCACGTGGTCCATGAATATGTTAAGAAATGACCTGCGTGATCGTTGCAACCTCGCCTTTCGATGAAGCGGTGATTGCTGCGTCCACTAGCGCTAGCGCCCCATCAACGGCGCTCGACGCTCCACTACTTGGTTAATGTATTAATGAGCGCGGGCTGGCATACTCGCCGGCCCGCTTTCATCCACACTGTTCCAGGACCGCATGACCACACCCAGACCCTCCCTGACGCTGACCTTGCTGCAAGCCCGCGAAGCGACCATGGCCTTCTTTCGTCCGGCGCTCAACGCCCACGACCTGACCGAGCAGCAATGGCGGGTGATCCGTATCCTGCGTCAGCAGGGCGAGCTTGAAAGTCATCGTCTGGCTGAGCTGGCGTGCATTCTCAAACCCAGCATGAGTGGCGTGCTCAAGCGTCTGGAGCGCGATGGCATCGTGGCGCGGCGCAAGTCTGCCGAGGATCAGCGCCGGGTATTCATCAACCTGACGGTCAAAGGCCAGCAGGTGTTCCTTGCCATGAGTGAGGAGATGGGGCGCAATTACGCGAACATCCAGCAGCAGTTCGGTGACGACAAACTGCAGCACCTGATGCAGTTGCTCGATGAGATGAAGAAGATCAGACCCTGACAGCGCTCGGGCGCTTTCCAAAAAGTCTTGAGACAGCGCCCACCAAGGTCGACACAGCCCCTAGCGATTCAGCGACAGCGAATCATCGAGAATCTTCAGTAACGAAGCCGCACGCCGCGCGTAGATGGCGGGGTCGGCGTACATCAGTTCGACATGCAGGCTGTCGATGATCCCCAGGTACGCATCGGCGTAGATCTCTACGCGGGTGCTGTCGCGCTGGGCCCAGTCGAAACGGCTGCGCAATGCCTGGCTGAAACCCTCGCGTATTTCTTCAAGATGGCGTTCGAAACTGGCGGTGACCGACGCTTTGACGTCAGTGGGCGGCAGGAACGCCGTGCGCAGGATCAGGCGCAGGTTGTCCGAGGTCTGGTAGCGCTCGGGCAGGTTCAGGACCAGCCAGTGGCCAGGCGCGACCTGAGCGGCGGCTTCTTCACGGTACGCGCTTTCGACGAACAGCGCTTCAGCCGCCAGCGCGCTTTCGAACGCCGCGACGAACAACGCATCCTTGTTGACAAAATGTGCATACAGCGACGCCTTGCGCATGCCCGCCAGCTGGGCGATCTCATTGAGTGAGGAGGCGTCGTAGCCGTAGGTGGCGAAATGGCCGATGGCCGCCTCGCAGACCCGTGCTGCGGAAGGGGAAAGCGCTTTCAATGCAGTGACTCCGTCAGGGGCGCGGGCAGGCCGCGCGCGGTTCGCCAGCGATTGTGGTGGGCGCTGGGGCAGGGGTCAATCATTAGCGGGTGGGCGGGGGCGGCAGGCCATGGAAAGTACAATGTTCCCGTCGTAACGTGCATTTCTCGACCTCTTTTGCCGCCACATACTGAGCGCGTCATCGAGACCCTGCGGCTGCCGGACGTTGTCGCCGGCCAGCTTGCGGGTCATCCAATAATAAAGAGACCGTTCATGAAAAAGCCCAATCCCTTGCTGGAAGACCTCAAGGCCATTCTGCCGGCCATCGCCGCCAATGCCGTCACGGCCGAGCACGCGCGCAGCGTGCCTGCAGACAATATCGCGCTGCTGAAAAGCATCGGTATGCACCGCGCGTTTCTGCCCAAGCTGTACGGCGGCCTGGAAATCTCGATGCCGCAGTTCGCCGAGTGCATCGCAGTGCTGGCCGGTGCCTGCGCCAGCACAGCCTGGGCGATGAGCTTGCTGTGTACGCACAGTCATCAGATGGCCATGTTCCCGGCCAAACTGCAGCAGGAGGTGTGGGGCGATGACCCGGATGCGACGGCCAGCAGCAGCATTGCGCCGTTTGGCCGTACTGTGGAAACCGAGGGCGGTGTGACGTTCAGCGGCGAAATGGGCTGGAGTTCGGGCTGTGACCACGCCGAATGGGCGATCCTCGGCTTCCGCCGGCCCAATGCCGAAGGCGCCCAGGACTACTGCTTCGCTGTGCTGCCGCGCAGCGACTACGAGATCCGTGACGACTGGTATGCCGTGGGCATGCGTGGCAGCGGCAGCAAGACCCTGATCGTGCGTGATGCGTTCGTACCTGAACACCGCATCCAGAAAGCCAAGGAGATGATGGAAGGCAAGTCGGCAGGTTTTGGCCTCTACCCCGACAGCAAGATTTTCTATTCGCCGTACCGGCCGTACTTCGCCAGCGGCTTCTCCACCGTGAGCCTGGGCATCGCCGAGCGTATGCTCGAGGTGTTCCGCGAGAAGACCCGCCACCGCGTACGCGCCTACACCGGCGCCGCCGTTGGCGCTGCCTCCCCGGCGCTGATGCGTCTGGCCGAGTCCACGCACCAGGTGGCCGCCGCCCGCGCTCTGCTGGAAAAGAGCTGGAACGAGATCGCCGAGTACAGCGAGCGCCACGAATATCCCTCGCGCGGCACGCTGGCGTTCTGGCGCACCAACCAGGGCTATGCGGTGAAAATGTGCATCCAGGCCGTCGACCGCCTGATGGCAGCTGCCGGCGGCGGCGCCTGGTTCGAGTCCAATGAACTGCAGCGGCTGCTGCGCGACTCGCACATGACCGGCGCACATGCCTACACCGACTACGACGTCTGCGCACAGATCCTTGGCCGTGAGCTGATGGGCCTGGAGCCGGACCCCTCGATGGTCTGAGCCGCGCGTCCTGTTTCCCGCACAAGCACAATAACGAATATGGCAGGCCGCTCGGCCTGCCTGGGAGTCTTGCATGTCCGATTCAAACCCAACCGCTGATTTCGACACCCGCGCGTTCCGTCGTGCGCTGGGCAACTTCGCCACCGGCGTGACGGTGGTCACCGCCGCTGGCCCGAGCGGGCGCAAGGTGGGCGTCACCGCCAACAGCTTCAACTCGGTGTCGCTGGACCCGGCGCTGATCCTCTGGAGCATCGACAAGCGTTCCAGCAGCCATGGGGTGTTCGAGGAAGCCTCGCACTTTGCCGTGAACATTCTTGCGGCTGACCAGATCGACCTGTCGAATACCTTTGCCCGGCCGAAGGAAGATCGCTTCGCCGACATCGACGTTGAACAAGGGGCAGGCGGTGCGCCGCTGTTGCTCGACTGTGCGGCGCGCTTTCAGTGCGAGAAATTCCAGCAAGTGGACGGTGGTGATCACTGGATTCTGATCGGCAAGGTGGTGGCCTTCGACGATTTCGGTCGCTCGCCACTGCTGTACCACCAAGGCGCCTATTCGATGGTCCTGCCGCACACCCGCATGACCCAGTCTGCCGAGGGTCAGGCGCCGAGCAGCCACTTCCAGGGCCGCCTGCAGCACAACCTCTATTACCTGATGACCCAGGCCCTGCGCGCCTACCAGGCCGACTATCAGCCACGCCAGCTGAGCACCGGCCTGCGCACCAGCGAAGCGCGCATGCTGATGGTGCTGGAGAACGACGCCGGATTGAGCCTGAACGAGCTGCAGCGCGAAGTGGCCATGCCCGTGCGTGAGATCGAGGAAGCCGTCGCCAACCTCAAGCGTAAAGGGCTGATCGCCGACGACGACGGTCGCGTGCGCCTGTCCGGTAAAGGCGTGGACGAAACCGAAGCGCTCTGGAGCATCGCCCGCGAGCAGCAAGACAAAGTGTTCGGGCAGTTCAGCAGTGAGCAACTGGACACGTTCAAGACCGTGCTCAAGGCATTGATCGAGGTCTGATCGTCAGCCACACCTGAAAACGGCGCCCTTGCGGCGCCGTTTTCATTTCCAATGGTGCAGCCGACTCAGTAGACGCTGCCGCTCGCTGTACTCACCGCCGACGTTCCTTTGAACGCGCCCGCCAGGTCGCTCAGCCCGCGCATCAGCACGCTGGTGTCCACGCCTACCGCCACGAAGGCAGCGCCCAGTTCGATGTAGCGCCGCGCCAGTTTCTGATCCGCGCTGAGAATCCCTGCCGCTTTGCCCGCCGCCACGATGCGCACGATGGCGTCCTCGATGGCGGCCTGGACTTCAGGGTGCCCAGGGTTGCCGCGGTGGCCCATGGCAGCGCTGAGGTCAGCCGGGCCGATGAACACGCCATCGACGCCTTCGACCGCGAGGATCGCATCCAGATTGGCCAGGCCTTCCAGGTTCTCGATCTGCACCAGCAGGCACATCTGTGCGTCGGCGTGGTCAAGGTAGCCGGGGATGCTGTTCCAGCGCGAAGCGCGAGCCAGGGCGCTGCCCACGCCGCGCACACCGGTTGGCGGATAGTGCACGGCCTTGACCATCTGCCGCGCCTGCTCGGCGCTTTCGACCATCGGCACCAGCAAGGTCTGCGCGCCGATGTCGAGCACTTGCTTGATCAGCGCCGTGTCACCGATCACCGGGCGAATCACGGCCTGGCTGGCGTAGGGCGCCACCGCCTGGAGCTGCGCGAGCATGCCGCGCAGGTCGTTGGGTGCGTGTTCGCCGTCGATCAGCAGCCAGTCGAAGCCGGCATTGGCAGCCAGTTCCGCGCAGTAGGCGTCAGCCAGGCCCAGCCACAGGCCAATCTGCGCCTCACCGCTGCGCAGGCGCTGTTTGAAAGGGTTGATGGGCATGTCCATGGTCAGCTCCTCAAACGAAACGGCAGGCGATCGAACCGAGCATGTCGTAGTCGACATGGAACGTGTCGCCAGGGCGGGCGGCCACAGGGCGGGTGAACGAGCCGCCGAGAATGATCTGCCCCGGCTGCAGGGTTACATCATAGGCGGCCAGCTTGTTGGCCAGCCAGGCGACGCCCTTGGCCGGGTGGTTGAGCACCGCGGCGCTGACCCCGGACTCCTCGATCACGCCATTGCGGTACAGCACGGCCGGCACCTTGCGCAGGTCGATCTCGGTCGGGCGCACGGCACGCCCACCCATCACCACGCCTGCGTTGGCGGCGTTGTCGGAGATGGTGTCGAACACTTTGCGGGTCACCTGCGTTTGCGGATCGACCTGCTGGATACGCGCATCGATGATCTCCAGTGCCGGAATCACCCACTCGGTGGCGTCCAGTACGTCGAATACGGTCACGTCAGGGCCTTTGAGCGGTTTGCCCAGAATGAAGGCCAGCTCGACTTCGACCCGCGGGACGATGAAGCGCTCGAACGGGATGTCAGTGCCTTCGTCGAACAGCATGTCGTCGAGCAGGGCGCCGTAGTCAGGCTCGGCGATGTTCGACGACACCTGCATGGCGCGCGAGGTCAGGCCGATCTTGTGGCCGACCAGCTTGCGCCCGCTGGCGATTTTCTTCGCCACCCAGGCGCGCTGAATGGCGTAGGCGTCTTCGATGGTGATGGTCGGATGGTCGAGGGAGAACTGGCGCATTTGCTCACGCGAGCGTTCAGCGTTATCCAGGCGCTCGGCGGCCTGTTGGATCAGCGTGTTGTCAAGCATGGTCAAGGTCTCTGCGTTCAAGGATTGACGAGGGCGGCCCGGGTGCGCAGCACCAGCAGGCCACCGAGGGCGATGAAGACGGCGAGGGCGTACAGCGCCAGGCTGGCGCTGTGGGTGGTGTCGCGCACCCAGCCGATGAAATAGGGCGCCGCGAACGAGGCAATGCTGCCCAGTGAGCTGATCAGGGCGATGCCTGCTGCCTGGGTGCGCGTGTTGAGAAATGCTGGCGGCAGTTGCCAGAACATCGGCAGTGCAGCGCTGGCGCCCATGCCGGCGAGCACCAGCCCGGCCAGCACGGGCCACGGTTGTTCGGGGGCAATGCCGGTGATGGCAATTCCGCTGGCCGCCATCAGCAGCGGTACGCAGAGGTGCCAACGGCGTTCGCGCTGGCGGTCACTGGAGCGCCCGCAGGCCAGCATGAACACGCAGCCTGCCAGGTACGGCACGGCGCTGAGCAAGCCGACGCTGGCGTCACTGCCGATGCCAGCGGTGTGGATCAGGCTGGGCATCCAGAAAGCCAGTGTGTTCACCGCCAGCATCACCGCGCAGTACACCGCCACCAGCAGCCAGATCGCTGGGCTTGCAACGATGCCGCGCAGCGAGGTGACGGTCTTGCGCTGCTCCTCAGTACCGAACTGGGCGTGCAGGACCGCTTTCTGCTGATCACTCAGCCAGCGCACCTGCTCGAAACGCTCCGGCAGCACGGCCAGCACCACCAGGCCCAGCAGCACCACAGGCGCGCCCTCGAGCAGGAACATCCACTGCCAGCCGCGCAGCCCGCCCGCGTCGTGCAGGAAGGCCAGAATCGCCCCTGACACTGGCCCGCCGACCACGCCCGCCAGCGGCACGGCAATGGCGAACAGCGCGGTGACCTGGGCGCGGCGCCCGGCCGGGTACCAGCGGTTGAGGTAAACCAGAATGCCGGGGAAGAAGCCGGCCTCGGCAGCGCCCAGGGCAAAGCGCAGCAGGTAGAACGACTGGCTGGTTTCGATCAGCAGCATGCTGGTGGACAACAACCCCCACACCACCATCAGGCAGGCAATCCAGCGCCGCGGCCCGACGCGGTCGAGCATCAGATTGCTGGGCACACCGAACAGGGCATAGGCGATGAAGAACAGCCCGGCGCCCAGGCCATACACCGTGTCGGACAGGTGCAGGTCCTGGTTCATCTGCATCTTGGCAAAACCAATGTTGATGCGGTCGAGGTGGGCGAACAGGTAGCAGATCAGCAGCAGCGGCATCAGCCGCCAGGTCACCGTACGGTGGGTGCTGGCAGCGAGTTCGGCGTGGCTGCGGGGCAGCGAGGCAGCGTCGAGTGTGCTCATGATGTTTGTACTTATTGTTGTGTTGTAGGGTGGGGCGGGCGGTGTAGCGGCGCTTATACCGGGCGGTTGAACAGCGGGTGCAGCGTGCTGTGCTTGGCGTCATAGACCTGCTGGGCGCTTTCGTCGATCTGCAGGGTGATACCGATCGGGCGCTGTTGCAGCAACGGGTCGAGGCGCTGCTTGAGCAACTGCAGCAGGCTGTCGCCGACGGTTTTGTGCACGCTGGGGCTACGACCGCCGCCCATGCGCAGGTTGGCGTAGAGGAAGCCGTAGTCACCGTTGCCGTCAGCCACCGCGCAGTGCGCGGCCGGGTAGGCCAGTACGCGGGTGCCGCCGGTGGGGAACACCGCTTTGCCGGCCTCGTCGCGTTGTTCAAGCATGCAGTCGGCGAGGGCGCGGCACAGGCCGGGGACATCCGCCTCGGCTTCCAGGTCAGGGGTGTAGAGCAGAACCAGGTGTGGCATGGAAGACCTCCGTGGGGCGCGGGCGCCAGGCCGCCAGACGCGGCCCGGCCTGGATATCAGAGGCGGCTGGTGGACGCCACGCCGGCCAGGTTGGTCGCCTGAGCGGGCGGAATCGCGGAGCCGTCCTGCGGGGTGACCGGGAAGATCGCGTTGATCTGGCCGGTGCCGGAGGAGCCGAAGTAGGGCGTCACCACCTCAGCCTTGCCGTCGTACGCCGCCCAGCCCAGCGCGCCGAGCAGCATCGCGGTGTCATGCATGAAGCCTTCGCCATGACCCTTGGCGGCATATTCGGGCAGCATTCCGCAGAATTCGGCCCACTCGGCGTTTTCCCACATCTTCACCACGCGGTGGTCGAGGGTTTCCAGGAACGGGCTCCAGACCTTGGTGGCAAAATCCGGTGCCTGGCCGTTCTGGGCGAAACGGTGTGACAGCGAGCCGCTGGCCAGAAACGCCACGGTGCCGTCGTAGTGATCTTCCACGGCTTTGCGCATGGCCCAGCCGAGGCGGGCGCTGTCGGCCAGGTAGTGCGAGGTGCACAGCGCCGAGACCGAAATCACCTTGAAGTGCTGGTCTTCGTTCATGTAGCGCATCGGCACCAGGGTGCCGTATTCCGGACCGAGGGTGGTGGCGTGGTGGGCCATGGTGTCTACACCGAACTGATTGCAGGTTTCGGCCAGCAGCAGGCCAAGCGCGGTGTTGCCGGGGAAGGCGTACGGCATGTTGCTGATGAAGTGCGGCAGTTCGTTGCTGGTGTACACACCTTCGAAATGCGGGCCACACAGCACGTGGTAGTTGGCATTGACCAGCCAGTGGGTGTCGAACACCACGATGGTGTCCACGCCCAGGTCACGGCAGCGGCGGCTGATCTCGTAATGCCCGTCGATGGCCGCCTGGCGAAAGCCGTGGCGCGGGCCAGGCAGTTCGGACAGGTACATGGACGGTACATGGGTGATCTTGGCAGCCAGAGCGACGTTGCCCATGGGAATCTCCGGTTAGAGGATGTTGTTCTAAAAAGCTGACGAGGTGCTTGTGGGGGGCTGCGTTCCGGCATTTCGGCGCTCCGGTTCAGTCGCGAAGGGCGGCAAAGCCGTACTCACTCAAGCGCCGCCTGCCGCCCGATAAAGCGCGATTGCGGTGATTGCTCGGCAAAACGGCTTCACACCCCCCAGCGCGGGATGTGATGGCTGCCCATGGAAATGCACACGTTCTTGATCTCGGCGAACACTTCAAAGCTGTACTGACCGCCTTCACGGCCGGTGCCCGAACCTTTCACGCCGCCGAACGGCTGGCGCAGGTCACGGACGTTCTGGCTATTGATGAAGACCATCCCTGCCTCTATGCCACGCGCCAGGCGATGAGCCTTGCCTATGTCCTGGGTCCAGATGTAGGAGGCCAGGCCGTACTCGGTGTCGTTGGCCAGTTGCAGCGCCTCGGCCTCGTCCTTGAACGGGATCAGGCACACCACCGGCCCGAAGATCTCTTCCTGGGCGATGCGCATCTGGTTGTTCACATCGGCGAACACCGTCGGCTGGATGAACTGACCTTTGGCCAGGTGCGCCGGCAGGCCGGCAGGACGCTCCAGGCCACCTGCCACCAGGCGTGCACCTTCTTCCATGCCGATCTTGATGTAGCCGGTGACCTTGTCGTAGTGCGCCTGGGTAATCATCGAGCCGACCTGAGTCTTCGGGTCGGTCGGGTCACCGACGATCAGGCGCTTGGCCCGTGCCGCAAACTCGGCCACGAACTGCGGGTAAACGCTTTCCTGAATGAACACGCGGCTGCCAGCGGTGCAGCGCTCGCCGTTCAACGAGAAGATGGTGAACAGCGCCGCATCCAGGGCACGGTCGAGGTCGGCGTCTTCGAAGATCAACACCGGAGACTTGCCGCCCAGCTCCATCGAGTACTTCTTCAAACCAGCGGTCTGCATGATCTTACGACCGGTGGCGGTGCCGCCGGTGAAGGAGATCGCACGCACGTCCGGGTGGCGCACCAGCGCATCACCCGCGGTCGCGCCATAGCCCTGGATCACGTTCAGTACGCCGCTGGGAATCCCGGCCTCGACCGCCAGGCGGCCCAGCTCGTTGGCGGTCAGCGGCGACAGCTCGCTCATCTTCAGTACCGCCGTGTTGCCCAGCGCCAGGCAGGGCGCGGTCTTCCACGTGGCGGTCATGAACGGCACGTTCCACGGCGATACCAGCCCACACACGCCAACCGGCTGGTACAGGGTGTAGTTGAGCATCTGGTCATCGACCGGGTAGCTGTGGCCGTCCATGCGCGTGCAGACTTCGGCGAAGAAGTCGAAGTTGTGCGAGGCACGTGGGATCAGTACGTTCCGGGTCTGGTGGATCGGCAGGCCGGTGTCGAGGGTTTCCAGTTCGGCCAGGTTCGGCACATTCTGCTCGATCAGTTCACCGAGCTTGCGCATCAGGCGCGCGCGCTCCTTGGCTGGGGTGTTGGCCCACTTCGGGAACGCGTCCTTGGCGGCCGCTACAGCCTGGGCCACTTCGTCGGCACCGCCGCTGGCGACTTCACCGATGGCCTCGCCGGTGGCGGGGTTGTAATTGATGAAGGTGTCTTTGCTCTCGACCTCACGGCCGTTGATCCAGTGCTTGATCATGCTGCTTACGCCTTGTTGTTCTTGAAGAAGTCAGCTTCGCTGACGATGCGGTTGACCAGGCGGCCCACGCCCTCGACTTCCACCACCACTTCATCGCCGGGGACCACGTCGGCCAGGCCCTCCGGGGTGCCGGTGGCGATCATGTCGCCCGGTTGCAGGGTCATGAAGCTGGAGAAGTATTCGATCAGGTGCGGGATGTCGAAGATCATGTCCGCTGTGGTGCCTTCCTGTTTCAGCTCGCCGTTGATCCAGGTGCGCAGGGTCAGGTCGCTGACATCCGGTACGTCGCTGGCATCGACGATCCACGGGCCGACCGGGGTGGTGGCGTCGCGGTTCTTCACCCGCAGGTTGGGCCGGTAGTAGTTTTCCAGGTAGTCGCGGATGGCGTAGTCGTTGCACACGGTGTAGCCGGCCACGTAGTCCAGTGCATCTTCGCGCTTGACGTTCTTCGCCGGTTTGCCGATCACCGCCACCAGTTCGCACTCGTAGTGCATGTAGGCGATGCCGTCCGGGCGCCAGGTGGTTTGCTGGTGCCCGGTGTAGGTGCCTGGCGACTTGATGAATGCCAGTGGCTCGGTCGGCGGGGCGAAGGCCAGCTCGCGGGCGTGGTCGGCGTAGTTCAAGCCCAGGGCGAACATGCTGCCATTGGCCGGTGGCAGCCACTGGACCTGATCTTCGGCCAGCAGGTGGCCATCGGCCAGGCGTACGGCGTTGTCGGCTTCGACGGTGACGCTGTGGACAACGCCCTCGTGGCGGATGCGTGCGTGTCTCATGCCTGTTCCTCCGCTTCGGCGACGATGGTATTGGCCAGTCGGCCAAGCCCGCTGATCTCGACTTCCACCAGGTCACCCGGCTTGACGTCGACGCGGCCTTCAGGGGTGCCGGTGATCAGCACATCGCCGGCGTGCAGGGTCATGAACTCGCTGAGTTCAGCGATCAGTTGCGGGATGCTGCGCACCAGGTTGGCCGTGGTGTTTTCTTGCACGACGGCGCCGTTGACAGACAGCGTGAGGGTCAATTGGTGAGGGTCGGCAATCGCCGCCACCGGCACCAGATCAGGACCGATGGTGCAGAAGCCGTCACGGCACTTGGCCTTGACCGCCGGGCGGTAGTAGCTGTCTTCCGGCAGGCTGAATTCGTTGACGATGGTGTAGCCGGCCACGTGGGCCAGTGCCTGTTCAGCGCTGATACGGGTCGCATCCTTGCCGATCACCACACCCAATGCCGGGCCCGGTTGCAGGCGCTCGCCGCTTGGCTGAATGACCTTGCCGCCGTGGGCGTTGCGGGTGTTGGGGGTCTTGATGAACAGCACCGGCTTGATCGGCGCCTGCTTGTAGGGCGGCTGCTCGAATTCGGCCAGAAGCTGCTGCAGCAGACCGGTGTAGTTCAGCGCGACGCCGAACACGGTGCCGTGGGCAGCGTCATGCAACGCATGGCTCATGGTTTTCTCCTATTGGGCGGGCAAAGCGCAGTGAGTCCGCCGGATTCATTAATGTGTTAATGTTATAGTTAATATGTTAACGATGGTCAAGGCTTGTGGTGTGCTGCCCACGTTGTGGACGCTCCAGCGGCATGGCACATTGGCTCACGTACCCGATGGACACGCAGCAATGAGCAACCGGCATCCCATTCCGAACATCAACATCGGCCAGGTCTACGACCAGCGCTACAGCGACAGCGAGGTGCACTACGACCGACTCGGCAACCTGGCCGGTTTTTTCGGTCGCAACATGCCGGTGCATCGCCATGACCGCTTCTTTCAGGTGCACTACGTCAAATCCGGTACGGTGCGGGTGTACCTGGATGACCAGCAGTTCATTGAGTCGGGACCGATGTTTTTCCTCACGCCGCCCACCGTGACCCATTCGTTCGTGACCGAGCCGGAGAGCGACGGGCATGTGCTGACGGTGCGCCAGCAGCTGGTGTGGCAGTTGATCGAGTCGGACCCAAGCCTGGTACCGGCGGGCCTGCAGGTGCCGCCGGCCTGCGTGGTGCTGGCCAAGCTGCCAGCGGCCGATCAGGCCGAAGGGGCGCGGCTGGCGCGCTGGCTGGAGGCGCTCAGCGAGGAGTTCTCCAGCCCCTTTCCAGGGCGGGAGGCGGCGCTGCAGTCGCTGACCCGACTGATCATGATCAGCCTGCTGCGGCTGAGCCCGAACGCGCGCGAGGCGACCCCGGCGCGGCATGAAGACCTGAAGATCTTCCACCGCTTCAACGCCCTGATCGAGGATCACTACCTTGAGCACTGGCCGCTGGCGCATTACGCCGCGCAAATGGGCGTGACCGAGGCGCGGCTCAACGACATCTGCCGACGCATCGCCGATTTGCCGTCCAAGCGTCTGGTGCTGGAGCGGCTGATGCAGGAAGCCAAGCGCTTGCTGCTGTTCTCGGCCAGCTCTGTGAACGAGATCTGCTACCAGCTCGGGTTCAAGGACCCGGCCTATTTCAGTCGCTTCTTTCACCGCTATGCCGCGCTCACCCCGGGTGAGTATCGGCAGCGACAGACAGCATTGCAGTAAGAGGGCCACGTGGCGGTACCTGTGGGCATTGTCATTGTTTGTCGACGATGCTCGCAGCTTGCCGGCAGCCCTTGAAGGGGTTTTCCGTGGAACAGATTGTACTTTCCATGGGTTAAAACGGTTGTCGGCTGTGCCCCACGCCCCTAATCTTCGCTGTTCGGACTCAACGGCAGGCTTTTCCCATGACCCAGACCCATCCCTCGCTCACCCTGAGCCTGTTGCAGGCCCGTGAGGCGGCAATGGCCTTCTTCAGGCCGCTGCTCAATGAACACGGCCTGACCGAGCAACAGTGGCGGGTGATTCGTATCCTGCATCAGCAAGGAGAGCTGGAAAGCCATCAACTGGCGCACCTGGCCTGCATCCTCAAGCCGAGCATGACCGGCGTGCTGGGGCGGCTGGAACGTGATGGGCTGGTGAGCCGACGCAAGGGAGTCGAAGATCAGCGGCGGATGTTCGTCACCCTCACTGCGGCGGGCCAGGCCTGCTTCGAGGCCATGCGCGGTGACATGGAAGCCAACTACGCCAAGATCCAGGCGCAGTTCGGGGCCGACAAGCTTGAGCAACTGATGGCCCTGTTGAATGCGCTCAAGCGGGTCGAACCGTGAGCTACGATGCGCGCCAGGTGGGGTGCTGAAGGGCCGTGCAATCGGGCTGATGCGCTAGGCCCTAGGCATGACCTGCGAGGAACACGCCCTGGGCCGTTTGACCAAAACTGCCAGCGCCAGCGCCGCTGGGCCTGCATTCAACGCCCAAGGTCGCGGCCTGGCCGGGAACATCATCGCCTTCGGGCAGCAGGCGCGGTGCGCCCAGCGCATGGCTGCTCAAGCCATTGCCACCAGGTGCCCGGCCGATGCCCAGATCGATGCGCTCCGGAAACAGCCCGCCGAGCAGGGCAAAGGTTTCGGCCACCTTGTAGGGCTGGTCTGTAATAAGCACGCTTACTTCAACCATTTGCTGTTTCTCGAAACAGATCTCAGCCAACAGCTGACACTGAACGCCGGCGGCGCCATGCGAGCGCGTTGCGCCGGCCATCGTGGTGGGTGTGGATGTTCTGCAGACTCTCGAGGATGCGTGAAATGCCAGTGGCCCAGCGCTGGGGGTAAATCACTTCCAGCAGGTCAGGGCACGGGGGCCGAGCCCCTCAGCGCGGCCACCTGGGTCGCACCCTTCGAGTGCTGCGCTCGATGGAGCGTCGGATGATCTGGCTCGACGGCGCCTAGAACTGGTCTTCCGACAGCGCCTTGATCGTCGCGTTGCCGTTCACGACTTTGTAGAGGGTCACTGTGACCACACTGTACTCAGTCCCGCGCGAGGTGGTGGTCTGGTGCAGCTGAATAGGCCCCGCGCGCGACAGCTCGCCGCTATCGAGGGCTCGATAGCGGATGTCGTAGGCGCCTGGCGGCAGCTTCCTGACCACGAACTGGCGGTGGGCCGGCACGAACACCTGCCTGACGGGTGTGGCGGCAGCGCCTTGTAACGCCACCACTTTCAAGAACACGTCGGCGCTGTTCTTGGAGTTATCGATGGTGACTTCCGAGAGCCCGTTGTCGAGGCTCTGCGGCTCACCCAGCAGATACCCGGCAGTCGCCGGCCAGGGCTGCCCATTGGGTGCTGTTTCAGGCCTCACATATGCAGGCTGTGCAGGTGCGCTGGCCGCGAACCGCTGTTCGGCATGGGGCACCAGAATCTGCGGTGCGGCGTCACGCCAGAACGCTGTGTGGATCACTGCCACCGCAAGACCCGCCACCACAGCGGCAATGGCGGCCAGCTGCACGAAGAACCTGGGATGAACCAAGCCCCAGCTGTTTTTCAGTTGCTTGGGCCGGCTTTTAGGTCCCGACTCGCGCATGAACTGCTCAAGGTTACCGATCAGCGTGGCTTTCTCGATCCGCGTGGTGTCACGGCGGCTCAGCGGGCTGGGAATCTTGCGCGCGAACTCCAGCGCGCGCAGGGCCAGTGATTGCGCCAGGTCGGGGCGGCCGGAGACGTAGAAATACGACGACTGATGGGCCAGCATCCGCGCGTTTTCCAGGGGTGGCTGGGTGCCGCCGAACAGGTTGATCAGCAACGCTTGCAGGGTGTAGATCGGGCCCCAGGGCACGCTCCACCACCCCAGTAGCCAGGTGCTCATCGACGCCTGCAGCGCTTGCTTCTGCGCGCAGTCACTGCAATACACGCCCGTGATGGTGCGGCGATAGCTCACCAGCACCAGGCTTTTCACCGCGCGAAAAATCACTACCCTGGGCTGCGCCGACACTTTGCCGCAGAGCATGCACGTGACTGGCGCGGGGATCGAAGGGGGCGTGGCGTAGGGTGCTGGGTCTGGCGACGCCCTGCGCTGCGTGGTCTGGTCATAGCGAGCGCGCCGCGCCGGCGTCGAGAGCACCGAATAGGCTTCGTTCAAACGCTGGAACTCAGGCGTGGTGTCGCGTCCGGGATTTCGGTCGGGGTGCAGGTCCATGGCGCGGCGACGGTAAGCGGCCTTGATCTGCGCATCGGTGGCGGCCGGGTCCAGGCCGAGCGTGGCATACAGGTCGTGAACGTCGGCTTTGTCGCGGGGCATGAAACGGTCCTGGGCGCGCTGGCGGGGCACTATGAGCGGTTTGGAATATCGTGCAGACCCTGGCAGCGGCCGTGGCGGTCGCGCAGGTGTGGGCCGTAGGCGGCTCGAATGCAGGTACGTCTGCGGGAACAACTTCAGTAAAGCGGCCTGCGGCGTTGAACAAGGCAGTGACACCTGGCCGATGGCGCTCCCCTCGCAGTACTCCCGCACCTCAGTGGGGCCTGGCGGGCAACGGTTCTGCAGTTGGACGCCCCGCCTGTTTACACCTTGCCTGACCTTCGGATCAAGACGTTCGATACAGATTCTAGCCCTGTGCATCGGCCGTTATGCCGGAAACTTGAAAGCGTCAGGCTGTTTTTTGCGCATGCATCGAGGGTTGTCGCGGTGATGACGATAAGCGTTGCTGGGTCAGCGGTTTTCATATCCGGACGAGGGCCATGAGGGATTGAGACTGGGCACTCAGTGGAGCGCCACCAGCAGGCAGCCCCGTTCAGGGTGAGCATTGACCGTTCTGCAGGAAGCTTTTCAGCGCGGCCTGGTAGAGCACCAAAGGCTGATCGTTCGCAGCGAACAGCGCAAAGGGGATCAACGTGAGATGCGAGTACGACGTGGAACTGAGGGAGTAGGTTCTTTGCCGACAAACGCCGTGCGCGTTGCTCAATGCGAAATTGAACGTGTAGAGGCCTGAACGGGTACACCAGGTAGGAATCAGGCCAAGGCTCAGACCCGTCAGGTAATCTTGTCCGCAAGCGCCGCCCGACGATGCCTGCGTGATGTTTATCGCCAATGTGGGAAGCGGCAGGGTTGCCCGGTTGGAGCCGATCGCTTGCGCCTCGGGGATGATCTTCAATGTCGCGGCGTAGGCGTCACTTTCGAAACGACTGTTTTTCCAAGGCGAGTTCACCTCGTAGGTGAAGCTGGCGACGTGTTCCCTGTCTGCAGGCTCACCGGGCTTGCCGATGGGCGGTTCGGACGAGTAGGACGCGCAGCCGGAACACACTGTCGCAATCGCGACCCCAAGAAGCCCAGCGTTTATCCAGCGGTACATGCTCTGCCTTATTTGATGATCGATGAGTGGCCTGTCTGCCGATGGGTCACTGGGTCGAACTCACCGCACAGTGGTGTCGACCCGATAATTCCATCGGCTGCGTCAGAAGCATAGAGGGACGTGCTGGTGTTGTCCTCACAGGGCCGCAATCAACACAGGCGAAAGGTTCGGCGCGACATGGCAGGATCGCTGCTTGGCGTGCATGGAGGTTCGCGTCGCAGGGACGTTCATGCACGCCACTGCCGTCAACCTTGAACCCGACTACCCACCGTCAAACCACCGCAAACCCATGAGTGCCATCGCGCCCCAACTGCGCGACCAGCCCGAACTCCCAGTCCAGGTACCCCTGCATCGCCTCGCGCGGGTTGTCCGTGCCTTCGTACGGGCGCCGGTAGCGATCGCTGCGCGGGACGGCCAACTGCGCCTCGCCGTGCTCCAGCGGCAGGTCTGCGCCGACCCAGCGGGCGGTGCCACCTTCGAGTACGTACACCGGCGTACGGGTCAAGGCTTGCAGGTCGTGGGCGGCGAAGCGGGCCAGCAGGCTGCTGCCGCAGGTCAGGACATAACGCTCGGCTTGGGGCAAACGCTCCAGTGCGGCGGGCAGCTGGGCGCGAATGGCCCAATGTGCGCCAGGCACATGGCGCTTGACGTAATTGGCGCTGGTGGTGAAGTCCAGCACCACGGTGCCGTCTCCGCGCAGCCAGGTGGCCAGTTGTTCGACGTTTGTCTCGGTGACCGCAGGCACCTCAGGCAGGGGCGGCTGCCAGTCGCCATGCTCGGCAAAATCGGAGGCGACCAGCGCATCGACCACCGCCACCTGCCAGCCCATCTGCGCCAGCCACGAGGCGGTCATGTTGGCGCGCACGCCGTCGTTGTCCACCAGCGCCAGGCGGGCGCCGCGCACACTGGCGAAATGGTCGGTTTCCTGCACCAGTTGCCCGCCGGGCGTCGAGCGGCTGCCGGGCAGGTGACCGGCGCTGTACTCCTCGGGCGTGCGCACGTCGAACAGGTAGGTGGTGCGGGACGCGTCGGCTTGCCATTCAGCCAGCCCATGACGGGTGATGCGCTGCACCCCGGCGCGCGCGGCGACGGCACGGG
>NZ_DAMCCR010000027.1:0-20031 GCF_032058845.1 Pseudomonas sp.
GCCAGGCTCGGGCTGCCGCTTTGCGCCTGGGCCATCAGGCGGTCGAGCTGCGGATCGCCGTAGGCCTGCCACCAGGCCTGCTGCGGCCAGCCTGCCTCGGCCTGCGCCGAACGGATGGCCGCATCGGTGGCGAGGGTGTCGGGATCGAGCGGCGCGTGCTGGGGGGCGATGCCTTGAGTACCGATACAGCCACTCAGGATCGAACTGAGGGCACAAACACTGAGCACACGAAGTGCGCTGATGGGGCGACGCTGCACAGCGGCGGTTTCCGGGGCGAGAGGTGGGGTGGGCGGGGCCATTCTAGGGGGCGGCCGAGAAAGCGATAAGCGCAGATTCGTGCGAATCTTTGTTACCAAAAGAGCGATAATCCGGCTTTGGTCGAAGCCCCATAGCCGTTGCTTCATGTCACAATTTCGCCCTCAACCCCGAGAGTGACCCATGGACACCTTGCAAAACATGCGTGCGTTCAGCTGCGTGGCGCAGCTCGGCAGCTTCACCGCCGCAGCGGCCCAACTGGACACCACCACCGCGAACGTGTCGCGCGCGGTCTCCAACCTCGAAGCGCACCTGCAAACCCGTCTGCTCAACCGCACCACCCGGCGCATCGCCCTGACCGAAGCCGGCAAACGGTACCTGATGCGCTGCGAGCAGATCCTGACCTACGTCGAAGAAGCCGAGGCTGAAGCCAGTGACGCCCACGCGCGCCCGGCCGGGCAGCTCAAGGTGCACTCCATGACCGGCGTGGGCCAGCACTTCGTGGTCGACGCCATCGCCCGCTACCGGGAAACCCACCCGGACGTGACCTTCGACCTGACCATGGCCAACCGCGTGCCCGACCTGCTCGACGAGGGCTACGACGTGTCCATCGTACTGGCCAGCGAGCTGCCGGATTCGGGCTTCGTCTCCCAGCGCCTGGGCATCACCTACAGCATCGTCTGCGCCTCGCCTGACTACGTGGCCCGCCACGGCCTTGCGCAGAAGCCGGCCGACCTGCCCAAGCATGCCTGCCTGCGCATGGTCAGCCCGGTGATCCCGCTGGAAAAATGGCTGTTCAACGGCCCTGAAGGCCAGGAAGTGGTCAACGTGCCCTCCTCGCCCTTCCAGGTGAATTCGGCCGATGCCATGAAAACCGCGATCCGCAGCGGCATGGGCGTGGGTGTACTGCCGATCTACACGGCCATCGAGGGGCTGCGCGATGGCAGCCTGGTGCGCGTACTGCCCGACTACCGCCTGCAGGAGCTGAACCTGTACGCGATCTACCCGTCACGCCAGTACCTCGATGCCAAGATCAAGACCTGGGTCGAGTACCTGCGCAACTCGTTGCCGGAGATTCTGGCGGCCCACGACGCTGACCTGAAGATTCACGAGTTGCTGATCGCCCATTGAAAAAGCGGCTGCGGGGCGGCGGGCGACAGTGTTAGCGTGCAACCCTTCCCCTCCCAACTGCAGAGACGCCGCCTGATGAAAAAGACTGTCCTGGCCTTCAGCCGCATCACCCCGGCCATGGCCGAACGCCTGCAAGCGGACTTCGACGTGATCGTGCCCAACCCCAAGCAGGGCGATATCGCGGCCCAGTTCAACGAAGCGCTGCCCGAGGCCCACGGCCTGATCGGCGCGGGGCGCAAGCTGGGCCGTGCCCAGCTCGAAGGCGCGGCGAAGCTGGAGGTGGTATCCAGCGTGTCGGTGGGCTACGACAACTACGATGTCGACTATTTCAACGAGCGCGGCATCGCCCTCACCAACACCCCGGACGTGCTCACCGAAACCACGGCTGACCTGGGTTTCGCGCTGATCATGGGCTGCGCGCGACGCACCGCCGAACTCGACGCCTGGACCAAGGCCGGCAACTGGCAGGCGACGGTCGGCCCGGCGCTGTTTGGCAGTGACGTGCATGGCAAGACCCTGGGCATCGTCGGCCTGGGCAACATCGGTGCGGCCATCGCCCGCCGCGGTGCCCTGGGCTTCGGCATGCAGGTGCTGTATGCCGGCAACAGCCGCAAGCCGGCGCTGGAGCAGGAGCTGGGCGCGCAATTTCGTAGCCTTGAGCAATTGCTCGGCAAGTCGGACTTCGTCTGCCTGATGGTGCCGTTGTCCGAGGCCACGCGTCAGTTGATCGGCATGCGCGAGCTGCAACTGATGAAACCCAGCGCGTTTCTGATCAACCTGTCGCGTGGGCCGGTGGTCGACGAAGCGGCACTGATCCAGGCGCTGCGCGACGGCACGATTCGCGGTGCTGGCCTGGATGTCTACGAGCAGGAACCGCTGAGCGACTCCCCGCTGTTCGCACTGCCCAACGCCCTGACCCTGCCGCACGTCGGCTCGGCTACGGCCGAGACCCGTGAAGCGATGGCGAATCGGGCGCTGGACAACCTGCGGGCGGCGTTGCTCGGCGAGCGTCCGCGCGATCTGGTGAACCCGCAGGTGTGGAAGGGCTGACCCTGCGGCGAAACACCAGCAGGTTGCCGGCCATCACCGCCACCAGGCCGCACAGTGCGGGCGCTGTCCACTGATACCCCTCGGCCACTGCCGAGACGTTCAGCGCCACCACCGGAAACAGTACCGTGCAGTACGCGGCGCGCTGCGGCCCCAGGCGGCCGACCAGGCTCAGGTAGGCGGTGAAGGCGATCACCGAGCCCGGAATCACCAGGTACAGCAGCGAGCCGAGGTACCGGGCGCTCCAGTCCACGCTGAACGGCACGCCCGTGACGAGGCAATAGCTGCCCAGCATGCTGGCGCCGTAGAACATGCCCCAGGCGTTGGTGGTCATTGGCTTGAGCCCGGCGCGTTGCTGCTGGCTCGACAACAGGTTGCCGGCGGAAAAACACAGCGTGCCGCACAGTGCCAGGCCCAGACCCAGCAGGGTCTGTGTGCCCGCGCCGTGGTCGGCCAGCTCCGGCCAGAACATCAGCCCCAGCCCCAGCAACCCCACGCCGCCGCCGGCCATCACGTTGGCCTCGATGCGCTGCCCGAGAAACAGCCGGGCATTGAGCGCGTTCCACAGCGTGGCGGTGGAAAACACCACGGCCACCAGACCGCTGGGAATCCACTGGCTGGCGTTGAGAAAACACACGAAATTCAGGCAGAACAGGCACAGCCCCTGCGCCACGCAGATCAGGTGGCCGCGACGGTTCATCGGCTGCAGACGACGGCTGAACAGCAACACGGCGAACAGGATCAGTGCGGCCAGGGCAAAGCGGTAGACGATCGACACGGCAATCTCGACCGTGCCCAGTTGCATCTTCAAGGCGATCCAGGTGGTGCCCCAGATGAGCACGGTGAGGGCGTAGAGAAACAGGTTCATGGCACAGGGCCCTTGGCGAGTGAGCAGGCCCCAGTGTTGCCGTGCCCGTGAAGCACGCGCTTGCACGAACTTGCGCTTTTCTATCGGGTAGCGCTTTCCTGGGCAGCGCTTGGCAGTAGGATGAGCGCTCAGAGGAAACGCCCATGTCCACCCTCACTCAACTGGAAGTGTTCAACGAGCTGAATGCCTCGCCCCATGCGCGCCTGGAGGCCAGCGCGCAGCTGGGCGATGGCCTGGCGGCGGCGCTGTGGAGCAACCGCGATGACGCGCGCGATTACCATGCCCCGCGGCATCACACGTTGTCGTGCTACATCGCCGGCGGCACCCGCACCTTTCGGCGGCAACGCCCGCTGTTCACGGGCGCGCCTGACAAGCTGTGCGTGCTGCCGGCCGGGCATGAATCGAATTGGGTGATCGATGGCCCGCTCCGGCTGGCCCACCTCTACGTCAGCGAGGAGCAGTTCGTGCTGGGCTGCGTTCGCCTGCTCGACCGTGAACCGCGCGCGGTGCAGTTGCACGACGCCACCTTTGTCGATGATGCCAGGCAGGCTCAGCGTTTCCGTCAGCTGATCGCCCTGGATTGGCACGAGCCGGCTGAGCGCCTGCTGACCAGCAGCATCGCCCACGCCATCGTCGACCATGCCGTGCTGTGCCAGGTGGGAATGCGTGAGGGGCTGCGTCTGAAAGGCGGGCTGGCGCCGTACCAGCGGCGCTCGTTGAGGGCGTTCATCGAGGCTCATCTCGATCAACCGTTGGCGCTGGGCGCCTTGGCCGAGCGCTGCCAGTTGTCGGAATACCACTTCGCGCGGATGTTCCGGCAAAGCTTCGGCCTGCCCCCACACCAGTATGTGCTTGCGCGTCGCTTGCAGCGCGCGTGCGACTTGTTGCGCCTGGGGGGAACGGGCCTGGGCGATATCGCCCTGAGTTGCGGTTTCGCCAGCGCCAGCCATTTCAGCAATCGCTTCCGCCAAGCGATGGGCGCCACACCGGGCGCCTACCGGGCAGCCTTTCTGAATTAGCGGCCGAGCATCGCCAGCAGCGGGCCGAGCACCGCACTGAGCGCCGCCAGCCCCAGCAATACCCGCGGCTGATACGGCAGCACGAAGACCCACACGGTGACCCCGGCCATCAGCACGGCGATCCACTCCAACAAGCCGTGGGCCCAGCCGCGTACCTGCACGGCCAGCACCAGGGATACCAGCAGGAACGCCCAACCGACGATGCGCAACACACGCCGGCCCGCGGCCGACGGTGGGCGTTCGAGCAGCTCCTTGAAATGCTTTTCCATGGCCAGGCACAGCGAAGCGAAGCCTGCGTAGCCCATCAGGGCGATGCTCAGCATCAGTGCGCCTCCACTTCGGTCACCGCCTCAGCGCGGGCTTTGGCGACCCGCGACAGGCGTTTGACGGCGGGCTTGGGTGTGCGCAGCATTCGGCTGGCGGCCCAGGCCAGGAACAGCCCGACGGCCAGGGCCGTGAGGTCAAAGCCCGCCATCACCCAATCGCCAACGGCAATCGAATGGTTCAGGCCCTGGCCGGTGGTCAAGCCGTTGAGCACTGGCAGCAGGGCGAACGCCAGTGCGCCCAGCCCCAACTGCTCTGCCCAGGCACGGCGGCCAGGGCGCAGCACTGCGTGCAACAGCGACAAGGCCCAGACGCCGAGAAACGCGTTCACCTCCCACTCGCCACGGCCTTCCAGCGCCACCGGCAACAGGCGGTTACTCCAGAAGAACGCGGCCACGGCCAGCATCAGGCCGCTCATGCTGGCGATGTTGAGCACCTCGACCAGCCGTAGCTCGCCGGGCATCCGTGCGCTCTTGGCATGCTTGAGCTGGCGCTTGCCCAGCCACATCACCAGGCCGGTGCCGATCACGGCCGTACCTGCGATGCCGAACGCGAAGTACAGCCAACGCAACCAGGGCCCGGCAAAGTTGCCCATGTGCAGGCCGGCGAAGCTGAAGGCGGCCATCATCATGCCGCTCTCCGGCGCGCCGCTGGACAACGCCTGGCCGCTGACGCCATCGAAACTCCAGCTCTGGCTGCGGCGGTAGGCGACGTTGTCGGCCGAGGCGCGGGTGAAGGTGACGCGGGCATTCTGATCATTGGGGTTCTGCACCTGCACCGAGCCCATGTTGGCGCCAGGCGCCTGTTCCTGGACCTTGGCGTACAGCGTCGGCAGGGCCGCAAGCGGCGCGACGACGCCGGCTGGAGTCACCTCGACATCGCGCCCGAACAGGTCGCTGAAGTATCGATTGGTCTCGCCGCCATAGCTGGCGAGAATGCCCGCCGGCATGACCATGTACATGAACAGCACCAGGCTGCTGTAGCTGATCATCAGGTGAAACGGCAGCACCAGAACACCAATGGCGTTGTGTCCGTCGAGCCACGAGCGTTGGCCCTTGCCAGGGCGGAAGGTGAAGAATTCCTTGAAGATCTTCTTGTGCGTGATGATCCCGGTGATCAGCCCCAGGAACATGATGAACGCGCACCAGGTCGACAACCAGCGCCCCCAGGGATGGGGCATTTCCAGCTGGAAATGGAAGCGGTAGAAGAACTCGCCGCCGCGACTGTCGCGGGCTTGCACGACATCGCCGCTGGCGGCGTCGAGGTCTTTGCTGACAAAGCCACGGCGGCCTTCACCCGGCGTGCGCCAACCGACACTGATGGCCGGCTCACGCTCGCTGGGCAAGCGGATGAACCAACTGCTCGCCGGGCCGGCGTTAGCCGCCAGGTAGCGTTGCGCCAACGCCAGGCTGTTGGCCGGGTCAAGCGCATGCCGCTGGATCTCCGGCTGGCTCCAATGGCTGATTTCATCCTTGAAATACGACATCGTGCCGGTCAGGAAAATCGCGAACAGCAACCAGCCGAAGATCAACCCGGTCCAGGTGTGCAGCCAAGCCATGGCCTGACGGAAGCCTTCTTTCATGGCACGTGCATCCAATAGGCCAGTGCATTGATGAGTCCCAGCAGCGCCCCCGGCGCCAGCACCCCCACCCAGGCGCGCCGAGCGCTGCGACAGGCGAAACACCAGATGAAGGCCAGCAGGTAGACGACGAACGACAGCATCATGCCCAGTAACGCGGCATCGACCTGACGCAGAGGCGCCAGCAGGGCCATCAAGACGCTGGTCATCGAGGCCAGCCAGTAACCGCCCAACAGTGCAGCCAGGCAACGGGAGGCCACTGCCAGGCGATACTGCACAGGCAGGCCCAGAGCTTTGGGTTTCATCAGGGTGATCCGGGGTGTCGGGGGTGCAATACTAATGATTTCAATTCTCATAAGCAAAGTTTGCCTGATGAATCGTCCATTCCACTTGCCAGGTGCTCGTGCAGCGTCTATATCGCGGGCGTCAGCGCATTGGTTCGATGCCAATTGCTACAGAAGATTTATTTTTCAACAGGGCTTGAAATCGCTGCCTGGTTGCCTGACCTTAGAGTCAAGAGGTGAAAATTTCCAAGGGTATCAATGCCCTGGAAATGCCACTTGCGAGCCAGCTGAATAAGGATTGAATCATGCAAATCCAGGTCAACAGCAGCAACCAGATCGAAGGCAGTGCCCGTTTGAACGAGTGGGTGCGCAGCACGCTGGAAAGTGGTCTTGAACGTTACGCTGAAGACATCACCCGGGTCGAAGTTCACTTGAGCGACGACAACGGCGCCAAGCCAGGCCCCCATGACAAACGCTGCCAACTGGAAGCTCGCCCCAAGGGTCATCCGCCGATTGCCGTCAGTGATACCGCCAGCACGCTGGAACACGCGGTCGATGGCGCGACCACCAAGCTCAATCACGCCCTCGAGCATTTTTACGGCAAGCTGCGCAGCAAGCGCGTTGCCACGCCGGAGCTGAGCGACCCCGACGAGTGATCGCAGCGCTGCAAACACAAACGCCCGAGGCCTGTGCCTCGGGCGTTTTCGTCTACCGCTGGTGTTGGAATCAGTGAACCTTCTTGCCTGAATCCGAGTCACTTCCCACATGTCCCACGGCCAAGAACTCGACCATGTACAACCCGTTCGACCAGATCAACCGTGCATTTGCCCGTGATTACTGTGTCAACCTGCGCATCGTCGGGCTCGACGGCAGCATCATGCTGACCTTGTCGGACGCCTCTGGCATCGCTGTCAAGCACCTGATCCCGCCCGCCCAACGCAATGACCCGCTGCGCTTGCAGCGGGTCATCGACAATATTCAGTCCGGGCTGACGACAGGCGGCGATGACACGTTGCAAGCGCTCGCCAACCTCAGCGAACAACGTGCCCTCACCGGCACCGCGCAGCCCGGCCTCTGGTCAGCGCGCTGAATCCAGCAACGCGCGAATCGCACGCTCCAGATCGCTCAGGCGCAGACGCCGCTCACGATGCTCGTCGGCAAAGCTGTGCGGCTCGCGGAAAACACCGACCAGACCGTAGTCGTAGGTCGGCTCCTCACCCACGTTCAACCAGTAGATCACCTCATCCACCAGTGGGCGCGAGGTGATGACCTGCGGCTCGATCAGGCTGCCGATCTCGTTGATGTGCGTGTTCTCCAGGTCCAGGCCCAACGGTTGCAGGTAGCCCTGCAGAAACTCGAAAACTTCGTTTCGGTCCAATTCGCTCATGGTGTACTCCTCGATTCAACGAACGGCCGCGCGCTGATCGGTGTGATCGGCGTCGGGGCCGGGAGCGCGCATTGAATGACGTGGAGCGGGCGAACCAGCGCTAGATAATCAGCACCTTGAGGGTGCTGCCCCAGGGGTCCGCGAGCCGGCCTTTAACGGCCTTCATCGACCTCCTTGCCGTGCGCATCGAGCGTGCGCGTGGAGGGGTAGCGATACGAGGCATAGCGCACCACCAGGATGGCGAACGCCAACAGCAGGATGCCGCCGCAGACGTACAACAGACCCACGTCCGGGGCTTTATGGTGCGATACATCGCCAATCAGCAGGCGCGTCAGGGCGGTAATGGCGACGTAGAGCAGGAAGCGGATGGGCATGTGGTTGGTCTTGAAATAGATCCCCACCATCGCCCCCAGCTCCAGGTAGATGAACAACAGCAGAATGTCATCGACGTTCACCCCGCCCTTGCCCAGCATTTCCAGAAACGTCATCACGGCAGCCCAGGCCGTGATGCCGCCGATGCCGAACAGCGCCAGGTAGTGGAACGCCTCGACGCACAGGTTGCCCAGCGAATCCGCCGAGCCATGCAGGCCCTTGCGCACTCTTTCAGCCCATTTGATGTTCACGGTAACGGTTTCCCCTGATCGATAAGCAAGCGTGCACGCACGGTATGACGCTTGTGCCATGCAGTTAAAAGGCCAATCCCGCCACTTGGAAGGCGATCGATCGCCGCAGGGCACGTCTGCCGCGCACCTTTGCGCGATACGGCGAGCAACCCGTGGGCACAAGGCAGTTGCAGGAAGAAAATCGGTGCGTATACTGTATATCGATACAGTCACCCAGCAAACTGACTGCCACCCCGCTTGAACGACGACGCTGCTCTCCTTGGCGGCGTTCATCGTAGCGACACAGGCCGCGTCGCACCGGCGCCCCTGACATCACTGACTGAGAGGCCACGTATGGCTGTTGAGATTCTTTACCGCAGCACTCGCGATTTGGAGACGACGTTCTTGGACCGCAAACTTGCAGATGCCCATGACCAGATGCTCGAACTGGCCGAGGTGCTCACCCAGGTACTGGTAAAAAACGTAGCCGGGCTGGATGAAAACCTGGCCGAAGAAGCGAGCATCTTCATGGCCAAGAACCGTGCGATCTTCGCCACGGCCTTCAAGAGCAACGCCGGCGCCCTGGCAGAGCTGGACGCCGCGCCCAGCGAATGATGCCGCACCTGGATAGGGCCGTCGTCCAGCCCAATCCAAGTCTGCAGGCAGCGTTACGCCCGCTCTGCGGCGGGGCTCAAGCTGCGCCGATCCAGACCTGCAGACACCGCCCAGATAGCCAGGCCGCCCAGTGCCAGGCCACAGCCGACCCAGGCCGGAGAGGTCCAGCCGTAGCCGGCGGTCAACGCCAGGCCGCCCAGGAAGGGCCCCAGGGCATTGGCGAAGTTGAAGGCCGAGTGGTTCAGGGCTGCGGCCAGCCCCTGGGCATCGGCTGCAACGTCCATGAGGCGGGTCTGCAGTACGGTGCCCAAGGCGCCGCCTGAACCGATCAGCAGCACGCACAGGGAAATGGTCCAGATGTTCCCGGCGGCGAACGGGAACAGCGCCAGCATCACCGCGCTGAACACCAACATGCCGCCGGCCGTGGCCATCAGTGCACGGTCGGCGAACATGGGCACGATCAACGTACCCAGGGTCATGCCCACGCCGAACACGGCCAGGATCAGCGGCACGCTGCTCGGGCCCACCCCGGTCACCGCGCCGAGAATGTCGGCAAGGTAGGTGTACACCGCGAACAACCCACCAAAGCCGATGGCACCGATGGCCAGGGTCAGCCATACCTGCGTATTGCGCAGCGCACTGAGTTCGCGCAGCGGGCTGGCGGTGGGGTTGGCGGTGTCGCGCGGTGCGTACAGGGCCAGGGCGAGCATGGTGCCCATGCCCAGCACGGCCACCAGGGCAAAGCTGTAGCGCCAGCCAAACAGTTGCCCCAGCCAGTTGGCCAGGGGCACGCCGACGATGGTGGCGATGGTCAGGCCGAAGAACATCCGCCCAACTGCCCAGGTGCGACGATTCGCAGGCACCAGGGAAGCCGCCACCAGAGAAGCGATGCCGAAGTAGGCGCCGTGGGGCAGACCTGCAATGAAGCGGAATACCAGCATCCAGTGATAATCCGGCGCCAGCGCCGACAGCCCATTGCCTAGCGCGAACAGCGCCATCAGGCCGATCAGCAAGGTACGCCGCGACAGCCGCGCGCCGAGCACGGCCAATAGCGGTGCGCCGACCACCACGCCCAGGGCGTAGGCGCTGATGACATGCCCTGCCGTGGGCGCGTCGATGCCAAGGTCTGGTGCGAAGAACGGCAACAGGCTCATGGTGGCAAATTCCGTGGTGCCGATGGCAAAGCCACCGACAGCCAACGCGAACAGCACCAACGCCGTGCCCGCGTGGGGTGCAGTGTGTTTTGAAGTCATGGAAAACCTTATCGTTTGAAGGATGCGCTGCCCGCTGCAGCGCGGTGGAGCAAGCGCGGCCTGCTGCGTGGGCCAGAGCGCTGGGGGCGCGTACTGGAGCGCCGCGCAACCGTGTTGTCAAAGCAACGTGTGTCCGACCAACGCGTGTCGCTGTCCGGCGCTGCCCGAACGAACGGAGCACGTATCAGCCGGGGCTGATTCAGCGCAAATGGGCTGCGCCCAAAGGCTGGCCGGACTACACCTATGAGCCCGACGTGGCGCTCAGGTTCCCGTTTCCCCATACAGCATCCGCTCAGCGAGCATCAATGCTACCCGTGCGGGCGAGCGATTTTCCGCCTGGGCATGGGCGAACACTTCAGTCAGCCGCGTCGGAATGCGCGAAAGGTGCGCGCTGATATCGCCCGAGGCCTCGCCGTGGTGAGCCAGTGCGACATAAATGAGACCGCCTGCGTTGATGATGGTATCGGGCGCATAGAGGATGCCGCGGCTTTGCAGCTGGTCGGCCACCTGCAGGGTCGTCAGTGGGTTGTTGGCCGACCCTGCCACCGCCGCACAGCGCAACTGCATCACGCTCTGGGCGTTGAGCACGGGCCCGACCCCACAGGGCACGAACAGGTCGCACGGGGTGCTCAGCAGTGCATCATGCGCCACTGGCCAGGCATTGAGCTGCTCCACGGCGCGCCGCACGCGGTCAGCATCCAGATCGCTGACCAACAGCTCGGCGCCAGCGGCGTGCAACCGCTCGGCCAACGCATACCCCACGTTGCCCAACCCCTGTACCGCCACCCGCAAGCCTTCGAGGTTGCTGCTGCCCAAGCGCGCATGCGCCGTGGCGCGCAAGCCGGCAAACACCCCTTGCGCGGCAAACGGCGAAGGGTCACCGGTGGCGCTGGTGCTGCTGACGTGTGCAGTGCTGCGGGCGATGCAGTCCATGTCTGCCAGGGATGTGCCACTGTCCACTGCGATCACCAGCCGACCGCGCAGGCTCTCGATGAACCGACCGAAGGCCTCGAACATCGCCGCTCGGTTCTCGACCTGAGCGCTGCGCAGGATCACCGCCTTGCCGCCGCCCACCGGCAAGCCTGCCAATGCAGCCTTGTAGCTCATGGCCTGGGCCAGGTGCAGCGCGTCGGTGATGGCGGCTTCATCATCCGCATAAGGCAGGTAGCGGCAGCCTCCCATGGCCGGTCCCAACTGCTCGCTGTGGATGGCCGCCACGGCACGCAGGCCGGTGTCGGGGTCTTGCCACAGGTGCAACGACTGGGTACGCGTAGCGTGCATGAGCGCGAACATCGACGGGCTCCCGATAATGGTGCAGATTCCCAGTATAGGCAGCGCCCCGCGCCATGCGCTGCGGCCAGACCACTGGACGGACGCGCGCGCCGAGCCTGGACGGCTAGACTGGACACTACCGTTGTGTGGAGGCCCTGATGAACCCACGCCAACACTGCCTGCTATGCCTGCAACGCACCCCCGCCGCGCTGCTGGAAGCCGCGCTGTGGATCGCCGCCGAGCATGACCCCACGGTCGTACCCGCCAGTGGCCTGGCGCAATTGCGCCCGCTGCAACTGGACATCGCCCACAGCCTGCCGGTACTGCCACCCCGAGAACTGGCGCAACCGTTATTGCGCGTACTCAACAGCCTGGGTTTCCAGCAGGATGAATACCAGCCCATTCGCCCCCAGGCGGCACTGCTCGACCACGTGCTGCAGCGGCGGCGCGGGCAGCCATTGGCGCTGGCCATCCTGGCGCTGGAGCTGGCGCACCGGCTGGAGATTCCCTTGGAAGGGGTGAATTTCCCAGGCCACTTCCTGCTGCGCGTGCCTGGCGCCGACTACCTGCTCGACCCCTGTGGCGGCCGCCGCCTGTACCCTGCCGAGTGCCGCGAGCTGCTGCAACGGCAGTACGGCGCCAACACCTCGCTGAACGCCGACCACTTCGCGGTGGCCTCGCCGATGCAGATGCTGCAGCGCCTGTCGCGCAACCTCAGGCAACTGCACACCCATCATGACAATGACTTGGCCGCCCTGATCGATGCAGAACGGGTGATGCAACTGGGCCCGGTGAGCAGTGCCGACTACCTGGCACGCGCCACCCTGTATCAGCGCCTGAACTGCCCGCAGGCCGAACGTTTCGACCTGCAACACGCGCTGCTGCTCAGCGACGACCCGTTGCAGCGCCTGAAGCTGACCGAGCGCCTGGGCCAGCTGCCGAGCGTGTCACGTTCGCTTCACTGAGCGGGCGCGTCAGGCTGATTGGCCGGATGCGCCGCCACGAACGCCGGGTGTAGCGCGGCCAGCGCCGCCACCCGGGCAATGCGCGGATACGGCGCGAGGTCGACGTTGAAGCGCTGGGCGGCGTACAGCTGGCCCATCAAGTAGATGTCCGCCAGCCCAGGCTCGGCGCCAAAGCAATAGCCGGTGTCGCCGATCAACGGCTCGATCGCTGCCAGCCCCTGGGTGATCCAATGGCAGGTCCATGCCGTGACCTGCGTTTCGTCATGGCCCAAGCCGCGCAGTCGGTTGAGCACACTGAGGTTGTGCAGCGGGTGCACGTCACAGGCGATCACTGCCGCAATCGCCCGCACCCTGGCCCGCGTTGGCGCATCCGCAGGTAGCAGGGCCGGCGTGGGGTACACCTCCTCCAGGTATTCGATGATCGCCAGCGACTGCATCAGCTGTTCGCCGTCGTCGGTACGCAGGGTCGGCACCCGTGCCTGTGGATTGACGGCGCGATAATCGGCCTCGAGCTGCTCGCCGCCCAGCAGATTGACGGCAATGGCCTGGTACTCCAGGCCTTTGAGGGCCAAGGCGATGCGCACCCGGTAGGACGCGGTGGAGCGGTAGTAGGTGAACAGTTGCATCACCACAGCCTCCTCAGTTGGCAGCCACGACCCTGCCGCGGCACTCGCCGAAGCCGATGCTGGCGACACCCTCGCGCACGCAGCGACCGCGCAGAATGACTTCGTCACCGTCTTCGAGGAAGGTGCGCTGCTCGCCATTGGCCAACTGCACCGGATGTTTGCCGCCCTCCGTGATCTCCAGCAGGCTGCCATAGGCGCCCTGCCCTGCCCCAGAGAGTGTGCCCGAGCCGAACAGGTCGCCGGGCTGCAACTGACAGCCGTTGACGCTGTGGTGGGCGACCAGCTGCGCGACGGTCCAGTACATGCTCAGGCTGTTGCTCAAGGCCAGGCGCTCAGGCGCCATCCCTGCGTCACGCATCCGAGCGGTCAGCAGCAACACTTCCAGCTCGATGTCGAAGGCGCCCTGGGTTTGATCCTGCGCATCGAGCAGATACGGCAGTGGCTGCGGGTCACCCTCAGGGCGAGCTGGCTGGGTGCAGCGAAACGGCGCCAGGGCTTCGGCGGTGATCACCCAGGGCGACAGCGTGGTGATGAAGCTTTTCGACAGGAACGGCCCGAGCGGCTGGTATTCCCAGGCCTGGATATCGCGCGCCGACCAGTCGTTGAGCAGGCACAGGCCAGCGACATGCTCGGCGGCCTTGCCGATGTCGATGGCCTCGCCCATCGCGTTGCCCTGGCCGATCCAGATACCCAGCTCCAGTTCGTAGTCCAGGCGCGCGCAGGGACCGAAGCGCGGTTCGCTGTGACCGGCCGGGAGGGTCTGGCCCTTGGGCCGGCGAACCTCGACGCCACTCGGGCGCAAGGTAGAGGCACGTCCGTGGTAGCCGATGGGCACGTATTTGTAGTTGGGCAGCAGCGGGTTGTCGGGGCGGAACAGCTTGCCGACGTTGGTGGCATGCTGGATGCCGACATAGAAATCGGTGTAATCGCCCACCTGCGCGGGCAGGTGCATCTGGCACGCGTGCGCCGGGTACAGCAGCGGGCGCAACGCGGCCTGATGTTCACTGCCCTCGGCGAGCAGGACCAGCAGGCGCTCGCGCAAGGCGAGGCGGGCCGGCTGGCCGAGTGCGAACAGGGCATTCAAGGTGGCGCTGGCGGCCTCGGCGGCCACCTTGGCCTGTCCGTCCAACAGCCCGGCGTCCAGCACCGCTGGCAGGTCGAGAATCGCCTCGCCGATGGCGACCCCGCAGCGGCGTGCTTCACCGGGCCGGCTGAAGATGCCCAGCGGAAGGTTTTGCAGCGGGAAATCGGCGTGCCCGTTGGCGTGCTCGACCCAGCTGCGGGCAAAGGGGGTTGCGTTCATCGGTCAGCTCCGCTGCGGATTGAAGGTGGTGGCCAGGCTCGCCCAGCACTGGTCGTAACTGTCCTGCAACTGCGGGCTGCTCATCGCCTGTTGGCTGGGGCGCAACACCTGGCTGGTCTCGAACATGAAGGCCATGGTGCCGTCGATCTTGTGCGGCGCCAGTTGGGCGGCGATGGCTTTTTCGCACGTGTCGCTATCAGGACCATGGGCGCTCATGCACGGGTGCAGTGACGCGCCGCCGGGCAGGAAGCCTTCGGCCTTGGCGTCGTAGGCGCCGGCGATCAGGCCCATGAACTCGTTCATCAGGTTGCGGTGGAACCAGGGCGGCCGGAAGGTGTTCTCGGCCACCATCCAGCGCGGCGGGAAGATCACGAAGTCGATGTTGGCCATGCCGGGCACGCTGCTGGGCGAGGTGAGCACGGTGAAGATCGAGGGGTCCGGATGGTCATAGCTGACCGTACCGAGGGTATTGAAGGTGCGCAGGTCGTACTTGTAGGGCACGTTGTTGCCGTGCCAGGCCACCACGTCCAGCGGCGAATGATTCAGCTCGCACCCCCAGAGCTGGCCCAGGTACTTCTGCACCAGCTGCACCGGGCCGGTGAGGTCTTCGTAATGCGCCACGGGGGCGAGAAAATCGCGCGGGTTGGCCAGGCCGTTGCTGCCGATCGGGCCCAGATCCGGAATGCGCAGCGAGGCGCCGTGGTTCTCTGCCAGGTAGCCGCGTGCCTGGCCATCGGGCAACTCGACACGAAACTTCATGCCACGCGGCACCACCGCGATCTCCAGTGGGCCGAGCTCCAGCACGCCCAGTTCGGTGACCAGGCGCAGCCTGCCTTGCTGGGGCACCAGCAGCAGCTCGCCATCGGCATCGTAGAACGCGCGCTGCATCGAGCAGTTGGCGGCGTAGAGGTAGAGGCTCACGCCGCTCGCCGCCTCGGCCGGTGCGGTGGCGGCCATGGGCAGCCAACCGTCGATGAAATCGGTCGGTTCCGTGGGCATCGGCTGCGGGTTCCAGCGCAGGCGGTTGGGGGTGGGCACTGCCCCGGCGGCTGTCAGCGGTTGCCGGGCCAGGCGCTCGAAGCGCGGATGCAGGGCACTGGGGCGAATGCGGTACAGCCAGCTGCGCCGCTGTTCATGGCGCGGCACGGTGAACGCAGTGCCGGACAGTTGCTCGGCATACAGCCCGTAGGGCACTTGCTGCGGGGAGTTTCGCCCCTGCGGCAGGCTGCCCGGCAAGGCTTCGCTGGCAAATTCGTTGGCAAAACCGCTCAGGTATTGCAGGTCTTCGCAAGGGGTGCGCTGCATCGAAGCCTCCGGGCTGATCGCGGGTCACCCGCCGTTGAAACGGCGGCAACCTCGCTGAGTTGTATTTATCGTAATCAGATTACGCTTAACGTAATTTGCTCAATGACGGTCGTCAAGCTATAAGGTCGCCATCTCCTCCGGAATAACAGCTCAATGACCCAGGTCAATTCGCCCGCCGACAGCGGCAAGCAGAAGGTGCGGTCGGCGGAAGTCGGCACCGACATTCTCAAGGCCCTGGCGCAACTGGCGCCCTCGACGTCGCTGTCGCGCCTGGCCGAGTTCGTCGACATGCCCGCGAGCAAGGTGCACCGCTACCTGCAGGCCTTGATCGCCAGCGGCTTCGCCGAGCAGAACCCGGTCACCAACCATTACGGCTTGGGCCGCGAAGCGCTGCGGGTAGGCTTGGCCGCGCTGGGCAGCATCGATGTGCTGAAGGTCGCCGCCGCGCCGCTCTCGCAACTGCGCGACGCCATCAATGAAAGTTGCTTTCTGGCGGTCTGGGGCAATCAGGGCGCGACGGTGGTGAGCATCGAGCCTGCGGTGCGCGCGGTCACGGTGGTCACCCAGATCGGCTCGGTACTGCCGCTGCTCAGTTCTTCCACCGGGCTGGTGTTCGCCGCTTACCTGCCGGAGCGCGAAACCAGCGACCTGCGCGATCAGGAGCTGGCGCGCCTGCAGCGCCAGGCCGGCGACTACAGCGCAGCGTTCGCAGCGATCCGCGCCGAGGGGCTGCACGCGGTGCATGGGCTGTTGATGCCGGGGGTGGATGCCGTGTCTGCACCGATCTTCAACGCACTGGGTCAGGTCGCCGCGGTGATGACCGTGGTAGGACCTACCTCGATGTTCAACGCCGACAGCCAGGGCCCAGCGGCCGAGCGCCTGCGCGCTGCCGCTCAGGCGGTCAGCTGGCGCATGGGCCATGAAGCAGGATGAGCAGCACTGTTGCCGGGCGCGTAACAGTGATTGTCGGAAGGTCGTATTTTTCCTCGGCCCTCAACGGCTTATGCTCGGCGTCCCTGGCCTTGGCACCCCGAACCCCCAGTGACCGGTGCCGGCCCAGGTACCCTGGCCGATTTTGAAGCTCCTTGATCTGCCGTCTTCCTTGGCCGCTGCGTCTGCAGCGGCCTTTTTTATGGCTGGGCCACCTGCAGCTCGCCCCAGGTGGGCTTTTGCGGCAGGTGCGTCAGGGGCTGCTCGCGAAAGGCCAGGTATTCACCCAGGACCTCGACCGGCGCTTCGGTGTGCGGAAAGTGTCCGATGTCCGTCAACAAGGTGATCTCGGCGTTGGGCAGCAGGTGTCGGTAGCGTTCGAGTACGCGCGCGCTGCACAGCGGGTCTTGAGCGCCGTTGATCAGCCTCACGGGCACACCGCTCAGTTGCAACGCCTCCAGCCAGCGCTGGCGCAGGGCACGGCGCTCGCGCACAAAGCCCATCAGCTTGTGCAGAATGCGCGTAGCGCGGTTGGAGAGCATCAGGCTCCAGTAGTCGTCCAGCGTACTCTCGCTCAGGTGGCTGTCGAGGCGATTGAGCTGCGACAGGTTGCGCACCAGATCTTCACGCCCGAACGCACGCCCGACCAGCCAGCCCAACGGGCTGAGCAAGAGCTTGTGCGCCAACTGCAAGGGGTGGCATTCGGGCAACAGGCCGGTGCTGAGGAACATGCAACTGGCCACCTCGGCGAGGCCTTCATGGTGCCGGGCCAGCAGTTCCTGGGCCACATTGCCACCGTAGTCGTGGGCCAGCAGGTGCACCGGCTGGTCGATACCCAGGTGCTGCAGCAGCGCCTGTTGCAGGTCGGCCTGGCTCAACAGGCTGTAGCTGTCGTCCAGCGGCTTGGCGGAATCGCCAAAACCGAGCATGTCGCAGGCCACCAGGCGAAAGCGCTGGGCCAGCGGTGCCCAGAGGTAATGCCAGTCCCAACTGGCGGTGGGAAAGCCGTGCAGCAACAGCAGCGGCTCGCCCTGCCCGGCCGTCCAGTAGCGAATGCTCTGGCCACGGAAGGTGAAGGGTTGACCACGGGTACGCCACACACACAACGGGATTTCGGCGAGGGGCATCAACTGCGCCCCTGCCGGCAAGCGGAACGGGGCGTCATCTGGGCTGCAAACATGGCGGATTCACCTCTCGGCACATGGGTGTGCTCTTGCTCTCCAGGTGAGTCTAGCCAGCGTGCGACAGGCGGTATGTTGCCTTGGCAGCCAGCTTGATGGCCGTGCGGGACAGTGGCCCGGACGGTCAGCGGCAAGGCCTAACGGGCCTTCAATGCCGCCGCGAATCTAGCCAGCCACGGCTCGGCATCGGTTTCGGGCGTCACGGTCTCGCTGGCGTCCAGGCGCAGCATGGGCAGCAGTGCCTGAACGCCCAGCTCATCGAACAGCTCACTCATCAGTTCGCCGCCGCCGCAGAATGTGTCGTAGCTCGAATCGCCCAACCCGATGACTCCACCGGGCAGGCCACGCCAGGTGGCGGGCAAGGTGTCTTTGAGTTCGCTGTACACGGCCATGAGGTTGTCAGGCAATTCGCCCATGCCGGTGGTGGACGTGACGGCCAGTACGGCCTCCGGGGCGAAGCGCTGGATGTCCTGGCAACCGGCCCGCAACGCATGCCAGGCCTGAAAGCCGGCGGCGTTGAGCACGGCTTCGGCATGGCGGGCGACGTCTTCGGCAGCACCGTAGACCGAGCCGCAAAGGATGGCGATTTTCATCGGGAAAGATTTCCGAAGCTGAGTGAAAACGTAGGATACTCACTTTCGCCGCGCACGAAAGCGCAGCCTGCCCCAACGCCGCCCCCATCGCATCAGGTCCTGCCGATGATCAATGCTTATTTGCTGCAATCAATGGTCGATGCATCCAACGACGGCATCGTGGTCGCCGAACGCGAAGGTGAAGACACCATCCTCATCTACATGAATGCAGCGTTCGAGCGCCTCACGGGCTACTCGCCCACTGAAGTGCTGTACCAGGACTGCCGCTTTCTGCAAGGCGATGACCGCGACCAGCTGGCCCGCGCGCGCATCCGCCGCGCGCTGGCAGAGCACCAGCCGTGTCGAGAAGTGCTGCGCAACTATCGCAAGGGCGGTGACGTATTCTGGAACGAGCTGTCTATCACGCCACTACACGATCCGATTTCCCAACGCACCTATTACATCGGTATCCAGAAAGACGTTACCCGCCAGGTTGAACTGGAGCGCCAACTGGCCGAGGCCCAGGCGGCACTGGCCGACCGGGAGCGTTGCTGAGTCGATCAGCGCCGCCATCACCCTGCCCCCTGAGCCCGCACGAGCACCGACATGCAACCAGATCCACTCCTCAGCCAGGCCGAACTGGACTTCATCCAAGACTTGCAACAGGGCCAGCAGATGGAACTCAACGTACCGTCGCCAGGCCTGCGCGTGCAGGGGCAGCAGGTGACGCGCGAGTTGCTCACGCACCTGATCGGCCAGGAACAGGTAACGTTGCATGCCACCGTGGACAACCAGCAGATCAGCTTTCCGCTGCAGTTGGTCGAGGACGAATTCCATACCGTGCACCTGCACCTGGGTTCACCGGAAATCTATGAAGACGGCCCCATGCTGCGCGCCTGGCGGCTGTCACTGGAGCACCCCAGCCTGTTGCGCGACCCGCTGGGCAAGCCCAGCACGCTGTGGGTACGTGACCTCTCGTTCAACGGGATGCTGGTCGAGGTGCACGGCCAGCACCCGGCCCCGGCGCAGTTCGATCTGGACTTCGCCCCGGCGGGCATTGCCGCCATTACCCTGCACGGTGAACTGCGCCGACGCATCGGCCCTGCCCTGGCCGCGTACGACCTCAGCAGCAGCGACCGCGACGAGATCGATCGGCTACGCGACTACGTGCTGCAGGCCCACCGCCGCGCCCACCCCGAGCTGCACACTCAGGTATCGAGCTGACCGGCCAGAAACCGTTGCAGCCGCTGGCGCATCCCCGCCGCCTCCGCGCCCAGGCAGGCGATCGGGCTGTCCTGTAGCAGCGTCTCGGCCAGGTCGGCCATTTCCCCCGCCAGCGCCAGTGGGCAGCCGAGGCCCCGCGCCACCTGAGCCAGACGCCGGCCCAGCTCGGCCGGCGGATGGTGGTGCGACACCAGCACCAGCGCATCGGCTGCGCGCCGCTCGCAGATCAAGGCCAGCTCGGCCAAGGGCTGGCCCACGGGCAGCACTGTGACCGACACTCCTTCACCGT
>NZ_DAMCCR010000027.1:20250-39504 GCF_032058845.1 Pseudomonas sp.
CCACAACGGCATCCACACCTGCTCGAACACGGCGTCCAGGCCCAGGGCCGCGACCGCCTGCTCATGCAGCACAGCCAGGCGTCGATCATCGAAATCGGCCAGCGCCTGGCGCGCCCGTACCTGCCACCAGCAGGGCGCCTGGTCCGTATCCGCTGCGGTCTGGGCCTGCGCAGACGCCGTGCCGCGCGCCAGGATGCGCGCCACACGGCTCACCGGCACGCCGCGTTCGAGCCAGCCGAGAATGCTCTGGATGGTGTCGATGTCTGCCGGGCTGTACAGACGGTGGCCGGTGTCGGTGCGGGTCGGTTGCAGCAAGCCATGGCGGCGCTCCCAGGCGCGCAGGGTGACGGCGTTGACGCCGGTGTCGCGGGCCACCTCCCCGATCGAGTGAAGCCTGGGCGCCGCGGCCTGCACACCCTCATGCTGCTGATCCATGTACCCGGCACCTGCCTTGAAATGAGGCGCTAGTGTACGTGGGTACGCAGGTCGCGGCAGGGAAAACGCGCCTGCCGGTGCGCAGTGCCGGATGTCGACCGAACCGGCCGCTCGGCAGCAGCGCATGCCGCCCCGGGATAACAGGCGACGGCAGTACAGGAGGAAACACTTCGGGTATGCTGGCCCTCTCGCAAGGACAGACAAGTTGACCGCCCCGAACATGAACAGCCCAATCCTTCTCACCGGCGCCAGCCAGCGTGTCGGGCTGGCCTTGGCACAGGCCCTGGCACAGGCCGGCCATAGCGTGATCAGCGCCAGCCGCAGCCAGCCCCCGGCGCATCCGAACATCCAGCATTTCGAGGCCGATCTGTGCCGCGCCGCCGACCGTGAAGCGCTGGTCGAGCACCTGCAGCGCACCTGCACCCACCTGCGCGCGGTGATCCACAACGCCTCGTTGTGGCTCGATGACAGCCCCGGCAACCTGGACACGATGTTCCGCCTGCACGTCGAGGCGCCCTATCACCTGAACCTGGCCCTGGGCGAACTGCTCAACAACGCCGGCAAGGCCGACATCATCCACATCTGCGATGAAACCTCTTCGCGCGGCAGCAAGAGCCATATCGGCTACGCCGCCACCAAGGCCGCGTTGCAGAACATGGTGCTGTCGTTCGCCGAGAAATACGCCCCGCAGGTGCGGGTCAACGGTATCCTGCCAGGCCTGCTGATGTTCAAGCCCGAGGGCGACGAAGCCTATCGCCAGCAGGCCCTGCAGAAGGCCCTGCTGGAATTCGAACCCGGCGCCGAGCCGCTGATCGAGGCGGTGCTGTTTTTGCTGCAGAGCCAGTACAGCACCGGCAGCCAGATCACCATCAACGGCGGCCGACACCTGAAAAACCGCATCCTCTGAGAGCCCACCATGACCTCCCAACAACAGCTCGAACTCGAAGCCGCTGCGTTTCGCCGCTTGGTCAGCCATCTGCAGCAACGCACCGACGTGCAGAACATCGACCTGATGAACCTCTCCGGCTTCTGCCGCAACTGCCTGTCCAAGTGGTACAAGGCCGCCGCTGACGAGCAGCACATCGACCTCAGCCTCGACGATGCCCGCGAAGCGGTCTATGGCATGCCCTACGCCGAGTGGAAAGCCCAGTACCAGAAAGAAGCCAGCGCCGAGCAACAGGCGGCGTTCGACCAGGGGAAACAACCATGACCGATCTCGCTACCTTTCGTCAGTCGCTGACAAGCGGCGAACACCTGTTCGCCACCACCCTCGCCTTCGTTGCCGAGCACTACACCTACACGCCGCAGGGCTTCGACAACGGCGGGCTGGTCAGCACTGCCGGGCAGAACGAAGGCTCGTGCAAGACCCTTGGCCTGGCCCTGCTGGAAAACTTCACCCAGGAAGAGGCCCTGCTGGCCTTCGGCGAGCATTACCGCAGCGTGCTGGACACGCCAGAGGGCAGCGACCACGGCAATATCCGTTCGCTGATCAAGCATGGGTTGACGTCAGTGACTTTTGCGGAGCAACCGCTGCAGCGGTTGGGGTGACACCGGAGGCGGCCGGCTCGGGACCTGGGTCAGCTGCAATGTGCGGCTGGGTGGTTCCGATGGCCACTACAGAGGTCAGTCAGCACGATCGCGTCAGCTTGACTGGGGCGGCGCAGCCGACCTGATGTAGACAACACCCACTCACCTGGATGAACGTGCATCAGCCCAGCCGCATTGAACACCGTGGCGACCCACGCGAGTGGGAGCCTTGGTAGCGCGACAAGTGCCGTGTTTCGATGGGCGCACTCGTGTCGAGTGAGCCCATCTGGCACTGGCTTACAGCTCGATGCAGTCGAACTTCACATCGGTGGCAACGTCAGCGTCGTAGTCGACATCGCTGCGTTCGAAGCCGAACAGGTTGAGGAACTCTTTCTTGTAACCGGCATAGTCGGTCATCTCGAACAGGTTCTCGGTGGTGACCTGCGGCCAGAGCGCCTTGCAGGCGTCTTGCACGTCGTCACGCAGTTCCCAGTCGTCCAGGCGCAGGCGGCTCTTCTCGTCGACGTCGGCCGGCTGGCCATCGGCGCGGTACAGACGGTCCCGGAAGAGACGATTGAGCTGGTCGCCCGTGCCTTCGTGCACGCCTTTTTCCTGCATGATCTTGAACACCATCGACAGGTACAGCGGCATCACCGGAATGGCCGAGCTGGCCTGGGTAACCACCGACTTGAGTACACCGACGTTGGCGCCACCTTTCACGGCAGCGGCGAGTTTCTGGTCCAGGCGCAGAGCGGTTTCATCGAGGTCTTTCTTGGCCTGGCCCAGTGCGCCATCCCAGTAGATCGGCCAGGTGATTTCCGTGCCGATGTAGCTGAAGGCCACGGTCCGCGCGCCTTCGGCCAAGACATCGGCACTCGCCAGGGCGTCGATCCACAGCTGCCAGTCCTGGCCACCCATGACGGTCACGGTGTCGGCGATTTCCTGCTCCGACGCCGGCTCGATGCTGGCCTCGATGATGGTGTCCTTGTTGGTGTCGATGGCGGTCGACTTGTACGGCTGGCCGATCGGCTTGAGCGCCGAGCGGATCACTTCACCGCTCTGCGGCAGCTTGCGCACAGGCGATGCCAGGGAATAGATGACCAGATCGACCTTGCCGCCCATGTCCTGCTGAATCAGCTCGATGACCTTGGCGCGGGCTTCGTCAGAGAACGCGTCGCCATTGATCGATTTGCTGTACAGGCCTTCAGCCTTGGCGAATGTGTCGAATGCAGCGGAGTTGTACCAGCCGGCGGTGCCGGCCTTGGTTTCGGAGCCGGGCTTTTCGAAGAACACACCCAGGGTGTCGGCCTTGAAGCCGAAGGCGGCGGTGATGCGTGCGGCCAGGCCGTAGCCGCTGGAAGCGCCGATGACCAGCACCTTCTTCGGACCATCGTCGCGCACACCCCGTTTGCGGGTCGCTTCGATCTGGTCACGGACGTTGAGCTCGCAGCCCTTCGGATGGGTCGTGGTGCAGATGAAACCGCGAACCTTGGGATGAATGATGGCCAATGTCTGTACCTCGTCAGGTTTGAGCAGGTGTAAGTCGCTCGGTGGCGACTTCATGCATTTCTGGGATTTCTGGGAAGGTGAGACTACACCCGTCCGCGTCGCGACACATCTTAAGGGCTGCGCCTGAGGTTTCAAGCACGCAGGCAATCAGCGTCAATCGTCAGGATTGATTTGAAAAGGCGATCAATCAGCGAGAAAAACAAACTTCTCAATGTGGCCAAGCCTGTGGATGCTGTCAGGCTTTAGAGCCTGTCCAGGGAGCACTGCAATGAACGAAGTCGCCATCGTCGCCGCCACCCGCACCGCCATCGGCAGTTTTCAGGGGGCACTGGCCAGCGTGTCTGCCGTCGAGCTGGGCGCTGCGGTGATCCGCCGCCTGCTGGAACAGACCGGCCTCGACCCGGCCCAGGTCGATGAGGTGATTCTTGGCCAGGTGCTCACCGCCGGCAGTGGGCAGAACCCGGCGCGCCAGAGCGCGGTCAAGGCCGGCTTGCCGCACGCAGTGCCGGCCATGACCCTGAACAAGGTCTGCGGCTCGGGGCTCAAGGCCATTCACCTGGCAGCCCAGGCGATTCGTTGCGGCGATGCCGAGGTGGTGATTGCCGGCGGCCAGGAAAACATGAGCCTGGCGCCCTATGTGCTGCCCAGTGCCCGTACCGGCCAGCGCATGGGCCATGGGCAGATGCTCGACAGCATGATCACCGATGGCCTGTGGGATGCCTTCAACGACTACCACATGGGCATCACCGCCGAAAACCTGGTCGAGGCCTATGGCCTGAGCCGCGAGCAGCAAGACGCGTTTGCCGCCGACTCTCAACGCAAGGCACTGGGCGCCATCGAAAGCGGCCGCTTCAGTGCTGAAATCACGCCGATCCACATCCCGCAGAAAAAAGGCGAACCCACCGTATTCGCCACCGACGAGCAGCCGCGCGCCGGCACCACGGCCGAAACGCTGGGCAAGCTGCGCCCGGCCTTCCGCAAGGACGGCAGCGTGACCGCCGGCAACGCTTCTACGCTCAATGATGGCGCTGCCGCCGTGCTGCTGATGAGCGTGAGCAAGGCCCAGGCGCTGGGCCTGCCGATCCTGGCGCGCATCGCCGCTTACGCCAGCGCTGGCGTGGACCCGGCGATCATGGGCATCGGGCCGGTCTCAGCCACCCGCCGCTGCCTCGACAAGGCCGGCTGGCAGCTACAGGACCTCGACCTGATCGAAGCCAATGAAGCCTTCGCCGCCCAGGCCCTGGCGGTGGGCAAGGAGCTGCAGTGGGACCCGGCCCGGGTCAACGTCAACGGCGGCGCCATCGCCCTCGGCCACCCCATCGGCGCCTCGGGCTGCCGTGTGCTGGTGACGCTGCTGCATGAAATGCTCAAGCGCGATGTCCACAAGGGGCTGGCGACGCTGTGCATCGGAGGCGGTCAAGGGGTCGCCCTGGCAATCGAACGCTAAGGGCTGGCCGATGGCTGGCGCGGGTGCCGGCACGCTATCGCGCAGGGCATGGGATTCATCTGCGCGACGGCGACGGAACACCTGAGATCACAGGGCCCTGCAAGCGCGGCCGGTCCTGTGGGAGCGGCTTTAGCCGCGATGGCCGGCAACGCCGGCCTGACTCAAGCAACGCGCAATAGCAGGCAGACTGTGATCGCAGTCTTGGGTCGGCTCCGATCCCCACACCCACCTCAGGCATACTGCCAGCCACCGCCGGCCAGGTTCCTCCCGAACAGGGCTCGAACCGCGCCACCCATACACGACGCCAGGCAGCCCCGACCTTGACCCGCGACCAGCTAGAACAGCACCAGATCCCCGTCTACTTCGCCGCAGTCGCCATCGCGGTCATCAGCGGCCTGCTGGCACCCACCGCCAGCGCAGGCCTGGCCGTTCTGATCAGCCCCGCCATCGCCCTGCTGATGTACGCGATGTTTCTGCAGATTCCTTTCCTCGACCTGCGTACATCGTTGCCCAACCGACGTTTCATGGCCGCACTGCTGCTGGCCAATTTCGTCTTCACGCCCTTGCTGGTCTGGTTGGCGACGCGTGGCCTGGTCGAGCACCCGGCGTTGCTGCTGGGCGCGCTGCTGGTGTTGTTGACGCCGTGCATCGACTACGTGGTGGTATTCACCCACCTGGGCAAAGGCGATGCCCGCGCGACCCTCGCCGCGACGCCGGTGCTGCTGCTCGTGCAACTGCTGCTGTTGCCGCTGTACCTGACGTTGATGATGGGCGACGCGCAGACCATCCAGCTGTCGCTGGCGCCGTTCGTCGAGGCGTTTCTGACCTTGATTGCCCTGCCGCTGCTGCTCGCGGTGCTGACCTGCGCCAGCGCCCGGCGCCTGCCCGCGATGGCGAGTTGGAACGAGGCCTGCGCCTGGCTGCCGGTGCCGGCCATGGCGCTGGTGTTGATACTGGTGGTGGGCTCGCAGATCGGCGAGGTGCTCGACGATGTGCAGCAGTTGCTGCCGGTGCTGCCGGTGTATATCGGTTTCGCCGTGCTGGCGCCGTGCGTAGGTCTGCTCACGGCGCGTCTGTGGCGTCTGCCGCTCGCGCAGGCACGCTCGCTGGCCTTCAGCACCGCCACCCGCAACTCGCTGGTGGTGCTGCCTCTGGCCCTGGCCTTGCCGCCGCAATGGCGCACCCTCGCGGCGGCTGCAGTGATGACCCAGACCCTGGTGGAGCTGGTGGCCGAACTGCTCTACGTCCGCTGGGTGCCGATACTGATACGACGCTGATGATGGCTGATCGGCACAGACGAGCCAGCGGCGCAGCGCGCATTGCCTGGGCAAGGCCTCAGGCCGCAGGTAAGCCCCTGCGCCTCACTGCAACGCCGCCGCCGGACCGAAGAACTCGAATCGGCTCTGCTGCTCAGGTACCCCCAGCCCCTGCAACTGGCGCTTGATCGCCGCCATGAAGGGTTTGGGACCCAGGAAATACACGTCCACGTCCCGCGTACCCGGCAGCCACTCACCGAGCAGGTCCTGGCTCATCAGGCCGAGTGCATGGGCATGGGCGCTGCCATCGTCTTCGGCGTAGCAGTAGAAGCGCTTGAGCTGCGGGTGGGCCGCGGCCAGCGCATCCACACTGTCGCGAAACGCATGCACCCCAGCGTTGCGTGCGCAGTGGATGAAATGCACGGGCCGGCCGCTTTCCAGCGCGGCCTGCAACATGGCCAGGGTCGGCGTGATGCCAACTCCGCCACTGATCAACACCAGCGGCTTGTCACTGGCGGTCAGGGTGAAGTCGCCAGCCGGCGGGAACAGTTGCAAGGTGTCGCCCACCTGCAAGGTGTCGTGCAGGTAGTTGGACACCTTGCCGCCCGCCTCGCGCTTGACGCTGATGCGGTACTCGCGGCCATCGCAGAGCGCCGACAAGGAATAGTTGCGGCGCTGCTCGCTGCCGTCGATGAACAGCTGCACACCGATGTACTGGCCGGGCTCGGCCTTGAGCACCGCTAGCCCATCGACCGCAGCGAAGTAGAACGACACGATCTCTGCACTCTCCTGTTCACGGCGCACCAGCCGGAACGCACGCGTGCCACGCCAGCCGCCGGCGGCCTGCTCCTTGGCCTGATAAAGGCTTTCTTCAGCGCCAATGAGGATGTCGGCCAGTTGCCCGTACGCAGCGCCCCAGGCGTCGATCACTGCGGGGGTGGCAATGTCTGCGCCCAGCACTTCCCGGATTGCCCGCAGCAGGCAGCCGCCCACGATCGGGTAGTGCTCGGGGAGGATCTGCAAGGCCACATGCTTGTTGATGATCTGCCCCACCAATCCACCCAGCTGCTCGAGCTGATCGATGTGCCGGGCGTACATCAACACCCCGTTGGCCAGCGCCCGCGGCTGATCGCCACTGGCCTGGTGGGCCTGGTTGAACAGCGGCCGCACTTCGGGGTGCTCGTTGAGCATCATCTGATAGAAATGGGTGGTCAGCGCTTCACCGCCACTTTCGAGCAGCGGAACGGTGGCTTTGATGAGGGTACGTTGGTCGGCGGTCAGCATGCAGGCAACTCCTGAGCAAGGTGATAACTGTGATAACCGTGCTGTTTCACGAAGCGTGCCAACCCTGAAACCCACGCAGTCCGGGTACTCTCTTACACTGCGTGTCAAAATGACCTAGCATTCGATCTAGTCATGATGACTACAAGGAGTCTTTATGACCGCCACACCGTTGCTCACTGCCCTGCTACCGCTGGTCAGCGACCTGTCTCGCGAGCTGCCTGACCACGAACGTTACCGTCGCCTGCTGCAGGCGATGCGCGGGCTGCTGCCATGCGATGCCGCAGCGTTGCTGCGCCTGGACGGCGAGTGGCTGGTCCCGCTGGCGGTGGACGGTCTGACCCCCGATACCCTCGGCCGGCGCTTCCGCGTCAGTGAGCACCCGCGCTTCGAAATCCTGTTGAGCCAGCCCACCCCCACGCGCTTTGCCAGCGACAGCGACCTGCCCGATCCCTATGACGGGTTGGTCAACGCGCCCGATGTCGAACTGCACGTGCACGACTGCATGGGCTGCCCGCTGATGATCGATGAACGCCCGTGGGGCCTGCTGACCCTCGATGCATTACGCCCCGAGCAGTTTCACAGCGTCGAGCTCGACGCACTGCAAGCGTTCGCCAGCCTGGCCGCAGCCACCGTCACCGCCGCCGAGCGCATCGAGCACCTGGCCCTGCGGGCCGAGCATGAGCGCCAACGCGCTGAAACCTACCGCCAGGCCACCCATCATGACCGCCAGTTGATCGGCCAGAGTGAGGTGCATCGCCAACTGCTCGAAGAACTGGCGCTGGTGGCCAGCAGCGACCTGACCGTGCTGATCACCGGCGAAACGGGTGTGGGCAAGGAGCTGGTCGCCCAGGCGCTGCACCAGGCCAGCCGCCGCGCCGACAAACCCCTGATCAGCCTCAATTGCGCCGCGCTTCCCGAAACACTGGTGGAAAGCGAGCTGTTCGGCCACGTGCGCGGCGCGTTTACAGGGGCCCATGGGGAGCGCCGTGGCAAGTTCGAGCTGGCCCACGGCGGCACCTTGTTTCTCGATGAAGTCGGCGAACTGCCACTGGTGGTGCAGGCCAAGTTGCTGCGCGTGCTGCAAAGCGGCCAGTTACAACGCCTGGGCTCGGACCGCGAGCACCATGTGGATGTGCGTCTGATCGCCGCGACCAATCGCGACTTGAGCGAGGAAGTGCGTCAGGGTCGCTTTCGAGCCGACTTCTACCACCGCCTCAGCGTCTACCCGCTGCACGTGCCGCCGCTGCGCGAGCGGGGCCGCGATGTGTTGCTGCTGGCAGGCTATTTTCTTGAGCAGAACCGCTCGCGTCTGGGCTTGAACAGCCTGCGCCTGAGCGCCGATGCGCAGAGTGCTCTGTTGCAGTATGACTGGCCGGGCAACGTGCGCGAGTTGGAGCACCTGATCGGCCGCAGCGCACTCAAGGCTTTGGGCAAACAGCCGGCACGCCCACGTATGCTGACGCTCACGGCCAGAGATCTGGAGCTTGCGCTCAGCATGGCCAGCGAGCCCTGCGCCGCTGATCCCGCACGACCACCGGTCGGTTTGATCGAAGGCGGCTTGCGCCAGGCCGTGGATCAATTCCAGCGCCAGTTGCTGCAGCAATCACTCGCTCGCCATGGGCAAAACCGCGCCGCAGTGGCGCGTGAGCTGGGCATCGACCGCGCCAACCTGAGCCGGCTGGCCAAACGGCTCGCGCTGGACTGAGCGCCAACAGTCTGACTCACGGTTATTTGGCGCGCCACGCAAACTGGTCCGTTCGGTCAACGCTGCCTATACCTCCCAAAGATCTGTAACAGGGCTGTTACGGGCTTCCCGGCGGGCGCGGAGTGATTCGCGCACGGGGAAGCAGGATTGGCTGCCACCCTTGCGCGGTGTCGGCCCCTCATCCAGCAGGGAGCATGTATGGACAACATCGTCGTCGCCGATAAAGCCACCGCACAACTGTCACAATCAACCTGGGGTGACCTGAGCCTGAAGCAGGCCAGCCTGGTGCAACTGCCAGTCGCCCCCGATCAAGTCGCGAATGTGGTTCGTGACGGGCAAAACCTAGTGGTGACGCTGCGGTCTGGAGAAAAGATCGCCCTGGGCAACTTCTTCGTCGTCGATCAGGACGGTGTGGGCAACGACCTGGTCTTCGTCGGCGACGATGGCACCCTTTGGCATGCCATCTACGATGCCGATGCGTTTACCGGATTCACCTTCGATGATGTCGCCTCGCTCGATGAGCTGATGGCCGGGCTGGGCGAAGCCGGCAACGCCACGCCGACCTTCGCCATCGCCGGCCTGAGCTTGCTCGGCGCGGGCGGCGCGGCGGCCGCAGCGGGCGCTGGCGGCGGAGGTGGTGGCGGAGGTGGTAGCAGCGATTCGGATGTGACCGCGCCTGCGAGCGCAACCGACCTGCTGGTCAGCGCTGACGGGCGCAGCGTCAGTGGCCGTGGCGAGGCCGGCGCCACGGTGAACGTGCGCGACGCAGCAGGCAATTTGCTGGGCAGCGGTACGGTCGGCAGCGACGGCGTGTTCCAGGTACCGCTCGAGCCACCCCAGCTCAATGGGGAGCCGCTGGCCGTCAGCCTGACGGATGCAGCCGGCAATACCTCTGATCCGGCCAGCGTTACGGCACCAGACGTTACCGCGCCGCAACCGCCGACCGACCTGAGCATCTCGCCCCAGGGCGACGTGCTGTCCGGGACCGCAGAAGCCGGTTCGATTGTGCAGGTGCGCGGCCCCGATGGCTCCCTGCTGGGCAGCGCCGTGGCCGGTACTGACGGCAGTTTCAGCGTTACGCTGCAGCCGCCGCAGACCGCCGGGCAACCTTTGCAGGTGAGCGCCACCGATGCAGCGGGCAATACCTCGGCACCCGCGACCCTGACCGCACCGGACGCCGCTTCGCCACCCGACACCACGGCGCCTGATGCGCCGACCGACCTGGTGGTGAGCGCGGGCGGACGCGCACTGAACGGGCGTGGTGAGCCAGGGACGACGGTCACGGTGCGCGATGCCCAGGGGGCGGTGATTGGCACCGGCGTGGTCGGGGCCGACGGCAACTTCAGTGTTTCGCTGAACCCTGCGGTGATCGATGGCAGCGCGTTGCAGGTCGACCTGACCGATTCGGCGGGGAATGTTTCTGCGCCCGCTTCAGTGCTCACGCCGGATCTCACAGCACCGGTCCAGCCGACTGATCTGGCAGTGGCTGGCGGTGTGACGTTGACGGGTAGAGGCGAACCGGGCGCCACTGTGCAGGTTCGTGATGCCGCTGGGAATGTGATTGGTACGGGGCAAGTTCAGGCTGATGGTGGGTTTACCGTGGCGCTGAGTCCGGCTCAGGCCAATGGTGAGTTCATCGATGTTTGCCAGACCGATGCGGCGGGGAATGCTTCTTCGCCGTTGGCGTTCCAAGTCCCCGACATCACCGCACCCGATGCTGTGCAAAACGTTGTGGTTAGCGCCGATGGCCTGACCGTTTCAGGTCGTGGTGAAGCGGGTGCAACCGTCCAGATTCGTGATGCTAACGGCAATGTGATCGGGACAGGGGTCGTCGCGGCCAACGGCACTTTCGTGCTGCCGCTCGATTCAGCGGTCATCGCTGGCGAAACGATCAATCTGATCCAGACCGATGCCGCTGGTAACGCTTCGGCTGGTTTCGACTTCACCGTGCCGGCCACCCCGGCTCCCGCCAGCCCGACCGCGTTGGCACTGAACGCTGATGGTTCCGAGCTCACCGGCCTTGCCACGCCTGGAAATCGGGTTGAAGCCCGAGGGGCTGACGGCGCGTTGCTGGGAAGCGCGATTGCAGCAGCAGATGGCTCGTTCACCATCATCCTGCAACCGCCACAAGCCAACGGCGAAACCCTCGACGCCGTGGCCATCGATGCCGCCAACCAAAGCTCGATTCCAACATCGATTACCGCCCCCGACATCACCGCCCCGGTCGAGCCCTCCCAGCTCGCCGTCAGTGCCGACGGCACCACCCTCACCGGCCGTGGAGAACCCGGCAGCACCGTCCGCGTCGTCAATGCACAAGGCACTGAAATCGGTACTGCTGTCGTCAACGCAGCGGGCAGCTTCGCAATCACGCTGAATCCGCCGCAGACCGAAGGTCAGGCGCTGGCAGTCACCGCGCAAGATGCTGCGGGCAATGTCTCCAATAGTGCTGCAGTGACAGCGCCGAACCTCGAAGCGCCGGTCGATAATACCCCACCTGCTGCCCCAACTGATCTGATCGTCAGCCCAGGTGGCAGCCTGCTCAATGGCCGCGGTGAACCCGGCGCTACCGTCAATGTGCGAGATGCTCAAGGCAACTTGATTGGCTCAGGCGTGGTCTCGGCAGATGGCAGTTTCAGCGTGCCGCTTGCTCCAGCAATAATTGATGGCAGCGCGTTGCAGGTCGACCTGACCGATGCGCCGGGGAATGTTTCTGCAGCAACGTCGGTGCTGACGCCGGACCTCACGGCGCCGGTTGCGCCGACGGCTCTGTCGGTTGCCGATGGTGTGACGCTGACTGGCGTGGGCGAACCCGGCGCCACAGTGCAGGTTCGTGATGCCGCTGGAAACGTGATTGGTACGGCTCAAGTTCGGGCCGACGGCGGGTTTACCGTGACGGTGAATCCGGCCCAGGCGAATGGTGAGTTCATCGATGTTCGCCAGACCGATGCGGCGGGGAATGCTTCTTCGCCGTTGGCGTTCCAAGTGCCGGATATCACTGCGCCGGCTGCGGTGCAAAATGTTGTAGTCAGTGCCGATGGCCTGACCGTTTCAGGGCGCGGTGAAGCGGGTGCCACCGTCCAGATACGTGATGCCAACGGCAATGTGATGGGGACAGGGGTCGTCGCTGCTAACGGCACTTTCGTGCTGTCGCTCACCACCCAAGCGGTTGCTGGCGAAACCATCAACCTAACGCAGACCGATGCCGCTGGTAACGCTTCGGCTGGTTTCGACTTCACCGTGCCCGCCACCCCTGCCCCAGCGAGCCCAACCGCGTTGACGCTGAACGCTGATGGTTCAGAACTGACCGGCCTTGCCACGCCTGGAAATCGGGTTGAAGCCCGAGGGGCTGACGGCGCGTTGCTGGGAAGCGCGATTGCAGCAGCAGATGGCTCGTTCACCATCATCCTGCAACCGCCACAAGCCAACGGCGAAACCCTCGACGCCGTGGCCATCGATGCCGCCAACCAAAGCTCGATTCCAACATCGATTACCGCCCCCGACATCACCGCCCCGGTCGAGCCCTCCCAGCTCGCCGTCAGCGCCGACGGCACCACCCTCACCGGCCGCGGCGAACCCGGCAGCACCGTCCGCGTCGTCAATGCACAAGGCACTGAAATCGGTACCGCTGTCGTCAACGCGGCAGGCAGCTTCGCAATCACGTTGAATCCGCCACAAATCGACGGTCAGGCGCTGGCGGTGACCGCTGAAGACGCTGCGGGCAATGTATCCAACGGCGCTGCCGTGACAGCGCCGAACCTCGAAGCGCCGGTCGATAACACTCCACCTGCTGCTCCGACCGATCTGATCGTCAGCCCCGGTGGCAGCCAGTTGAGCGGCCGTGGTGAACCTGGCGCCACCGTCAATGTGCGAGATGCCCAGGGAAATCTGATTGGCATTGGTTCAGTCGCTGCTGACGGCAGCTTCATTGTTTCGCTGAATCCTGCAGTAATCGATGGCAGCCCGTTACGCGTCGACCTGACGGATGCTGCAGGTAACGTCTCCGCGGCGACGTCGATACTGACGCCGGATTTGACTGCACCGCTCCAGCCGACTGATCTCGCAGTAACCGAAGGCGTAACGCTGACCGGCGTAGGTGAACCAGGCGCCATAGTGCAGGTTCGTAACGCTGCTGGAAACGTGATCGGTACAGGACAAGTTCGAGCCGACGGTGGGTTCACCGTGACGCTGAATCCGGCCCAGGCCAATGGTGAGTTCATCGATGTTCGCCAGACCGATGCGGCGGGGAATGCTTCTTCGCCGTTGGCGTTCCAAGTGCCGGATATCACTGCGCCGGCTGCGGTGCAAAATGTTGTAGTCAGTGCCGATGGCCTGACCGTTTCAGGTCGTGGTGAAGCGGGTGCAACCGTCCAGATTCGTGATGGCAACGGCACTGTAATTGGCACCGGCACCGTCGCGGCCAACGGTACCTTCGTGCTGTCGTTCGATTCAGCGGTCATCGCTGGCGAAACCCTCAACCTGATCCAGACCGACGCCGCCGGTAACGCTTCAGTTGGTTTCGACTTCACCGTACCGGCTACCCCTGCCCCAGCGAGCCCGACCGCGTTGACACTGAACGCTGACGGTTCCGAGCTGACCGGCCTTGCCACGCCTGGAAATCGGGTTGAAGCGCGAGGGGCTGACGGCGCGTTGCTGGGCAGTGCCATCGCCGCAGCAGACGGCTCGTTCACCATCCTTCTGCAACCGCCACAAGCGAATGGCGAAACCCTCGACGCCGTGGCCATCAATGCCGCCAACCAAAGCTCGATTCCAACATCGATTACCGCCCCCGACATCACCGCCCCGGTCGAGCCCTCCCAGCTCGCCGTCAGCGCCGACGGCACCACCCTCACCGGCCGTGGAGAACCCGGCAGCACAGTCCGCGTCGTCAACGCCCAAGGCACCGAAATCGGTACCGCTGTCGTCAACGCAGCAGGCAGCTTTGCAATCACGCTGAATCCGCCGCAGACCGAAGGTCAGTCGCTGGCAGTCACCGCGCAAGATGCTGCGGGCAATGTCTCCAATAGCGCTGCAGTGACAGCGCCAAACCTGGAAACGCCGGTCGACAACACTCCACCTGCTGCACCAACGGATCTGATCGTCAGCCCCGGTGGCAGCCAGTTGAGCGGCCGTGGCGAACCCGGCGCCACCGTCAATGTGCGAGATGCCCAGGGAAATCTGATTGGCACTGGTTCAGCCGCTGCAGACGGCAGCTTCACTGTTTCCCTGAATCCTGCAGTGATCGATGGCAGCCCGTTACGCGTCGACCTGACGGATGCTGCAGGTAACGTCTCCGCGGCGACGTCGATACTGACGCCGGATTTGACTGCACCGCTCCAGCCGACTGATCTCGCAGTAACCGAAGGCGTAACGCTGACCGGCGTAGGTGAACCAGGCGCCATAGTGCAGGTTCGTAACGCTGCTGGAAACGTGATCGGTACAGGACAAGTTCGAGCCGACGGTGGGTTCACCGTGACGCTGAATCCGGCCCAGGCCAATGGTGAGTTCATCGATGTTCGCCAGACCGATGCAGCGGGCAATGCGTCCTCCCCGTTAGCGTTCCAGGTACCGGACATCACCGCACCCGACGTCGTCCTGAACATTGTGGTCAGCGCCGATGGCCTAACCCTTTCCGGACGGGGTGAGGCCGGCGCGACGGTCGAGGTTCGCGGTGCAAATGGCACCATCATCGGTGCTGGCGTGGTCGCGGCGAATGGGACCTTCATCCTGCCACTGGATACCCCTGCAAGCGCAGGCCAAACCCTCAACCTGACCCAAACCGATGCCGCTGGTAACACGTCGGCGGGTTTCAATTTCACGGTGCCGGCCACCCCGGCCCCAACCAGCCCGACCGCGTTGACGCTGAACGCCGACGGCTCGCAACTGACCGGCCTCGCAACGCCCGGAAACCGCGTTGAAGTCCGAGGTGCCGACGGCACGCTGCTGGGCAGCGCCATTGCAGCAGCAAACGGCTCCTTCATCATCACGCTGCAACCACCACAGGCCAACGGCGAAACCCTCGACACCGTGGCCATCGATGCCGCCAACCAAAGCTCGATTCCAACATCGATTACCGCCCCCGACATCACCGCCCCGGTCGAGCCCTCCCAGCTCGCCGTCAGTGCCGACGGCACCACCCTCACCGGCCGTGGAGAACCCGGCAGCACCGTCCGCGTCGTCAATGCACAAGGCACTGAAATCGGTACCGCTGTCGTCAACGCGGCAGGCAGCTTCGCAATCACGTTGAATCCGCCACAAATCGACGGTCAGGCGCTGGCGGTGACCGCTGAAGACGCTGCGGGCAATGTATCCAACGGCGCTGCCGTGACAGCGCCGAACCTCGAAGCGCCGGTCGATAACACTCCACCTGCTGCTCCGACCGATCTGATCGTCAGCCCCGGTGGCAGCCAGTTGAGCGGCCGTGGTGAACCTGGCGCCACCGTCAATGTGCGAGATGCCCAGGGAAATCTGATTGGCATTGGTTCAGTCGCTGCTGACGGCAGCTTCATTGTTTCGCTGAATCCTGCAGTAATCGATGGCAGCCCGTTACGCGTCGACCTGACGGATGCTGCAGGTAACGTCTCCGCGGCGACGTCGATACTGACGCCGGATTTGACTGCACCGCTCCAGCCGACTGATCTCGCAGTAACCGAAGGCGTAACGCTGACCGGCGTAGGTGAACCAGGCGCCATAGTGCAGGTTCGTAACGCTGCTGGAAACGTGATCGGTACAGGACAAGTTCGAGCCGACGGTGGGTTCACCGTGACGCTGAATCCGGCCCAGGCCAATGGTGAGTTCATCGATGTTCGCCAGACCGATGCAGCGGGCAATGCGTCCTCCCCGTTAGCGTTCCAGGTACCGGACATCACCGCACCCGACGTCGTCCTGAACATTGTGGTCAGCGCCGATGGCCTAACCCTTTCCGGACGGGGTGAGGCCGGCGCGACGGTCGAGGTTCGCGGTGCAAATGGCACCATCATCGGTGCTGGCGTGGTCGCGGCGAATGGGACCTTCATCCTGCCACTGGATACCCCTGCAAGCGCAGGCCAAACCCTCAACCTGACCCAAACCGATGCCGCTGGTAACACGTCGGCGGGTTTCAATTTCACGGTGCCGGCCACCCCGGCCCCAACCAGCCCGACCGCGTTGACGCTGAACGCCGACGGCTCGCAACTGACCGGCCTCGCAACGCCCGGAAACCGCGTTGAAGTCCGAGGTGCCGACGGCACGCTGCTGGGCAGCGCCATTGCAGCAGCAAACGGCTCCTTCATCATCACGCTGCAACCACCACAGGCCAACGGCGAAACCCTCGACACCGTGGCCATCGATGCCGCCAACCAAAGCTCGATTCCAACATCGATCACCGCACCCGACATCACCGCCCCGGTCGAGCCCTCACAGCTCGCCGTCAGTGCCGACGGCACCACCCTCACCGGCCGTGGCGAACCCGGCAGCACCGTCCGCGTCGTCAACGCGCAAGGCAGCGAGATTGGCAGCGCCATCGTCAACGGCGCCGGCAGCTTCAGCGTCATCCTGACGCCTGCGCAAACCGCCGGCCAAACCTTGCAGGCCTCGGCCACAGATGCCGCCGGCAACCTCTCCGGCAGCACCCCGGTCACCGCGCCCACCCTCGAAGCGCCGATCGACAGCACCCCGCCTGCCGCCCCCACCGCGCTGATCCTGACCGCCGATGGCATCCGCCTGACCGGCCGTGGCGAGGCCAATGCCCGCGTGCAGGTCCGCGATGCGCAAGGGGCGATCATCGGCAGCGGTACGGTCGATGCGCAGGGCAACTTCAGCCTTGAGCTCGACCCACCCGTGATCGACGGCAGCACCTTGCAGGTGACCCTCGTCGATGCCGCTGGCAACACCTCAGGTCCCACCTGGGTCACCAGCAAGGACCTGACCGCGCCCGAGCAACCCGATGACCTGCAACTGATCGATGGCACCGTGTTCGGCGGCAGTGGCGAAGTTGGCGCACGGGTCGAGGTGCGCGATGCCAACGGCGCCCTGATCGGCAGCGGCCGGGTGCAGGCCGATGGGCGCTTCAGCCTGGTGCTCGACCTGGCACAGCTCAACGGCGAGTCGCTGGACGTGCGCCTGATCGACGCTGCCGGCAACACCTCGATTCCACGGGTGTTTGCCGTGCCGGACATCAGCTCACCCGACCTGGTCAGCAACATCGTGGTCAGCAACGATGGCTCGCTGGTGACCGGGCGTGGCGAGCCGGGCGCCACCGTCACGGTGCGCAATGACAACGGCGACCTGCTGGCCAGCGGTGTGGTGGGCGCAAACGGCAGCTTCCAGCTGTCGCTCCCCAGCCCCGTCTTGCCTGGCAGCAGCTTGACCCTGGTACAGACCGACACGGCGGGCCTGGCCTCGGACTTCGTCAACCACACCGTGCCGCTCACGCCGATTCCGCTCAGCCCCGACAATCTAGTGCTGGCCGAAGATGGCAGCAGCCTCGGCGGCACAGCCGCCCCTGGCACCACGGTGCAGGTCCGGGATGCCGATGGCGCGGTCATTGTCAGCATTGCCGTGGGCGTGGCAGGTACGTTCACGGTCGAGCTCAACCCGGCGCAAGCCAACGGCGAATCCCTGCACGTGGTGGTCATCGGCGCCGATGGCGCTAGCTCGCTGCCAGTGCCCATTACCGCCCCCGACATCACCGCGCCTGAGGCCCCCGGCGCCCTCACCGTCAGCGCCGACGGCAGCACGCTGATCGGCCGCGCCGAAGCGGGCAGCACCGTACAGGTCCTCGACGCCCAGGGCACCCTCATCGGCAGCGCCGTGGCCAACGCTACCGGCAGCTTCAGCGTGCCGCTGCAACCGCCGCAAGTTGCCGGTCAGCCGCTCTCCGTCAGTGCCGTGGATGCGGCAGGCAACACCTCTGCGAGCAGCGCAGTCACCGCCCCCGAGATCAATGCGCCCATCGACACCACCCCCCCTGCAGCACCGACCGACCTGGCGATCAGCAACGACGGTCGCCTGCTCAGCGGACGCGGCGAAGTGGGCACCACGGTACGCGTGCTCGATGCTCAAGGGCTGGTGCTGGCGCAGGCGCAAGTCGGCTTGGACGGCCAGTTCCTCTTCGCCCTGAATCCAGCCGTGATCGACGGCAGCGCGCTGCGCGTGAGCCTGACCGATGCAGCGGGCAACAGCGCCAGCGGGTCGATCGACTCGCCTGATCTGGTCGCCCCACAACCGCCCACTGAGGTGACGCTGGACAACGGCCAGCGGCTCAGCGGCAACGCCGAGGCCGGGGCGCGGGTCGAGGTGCGCGGTGCCGATGGCGAGCTGCTGGGGCAAACCCTCGCCGGCCCCGATGGCACCTTCGCGCTGACGCTGCAAACGCCGCTGCGCAACGGCGAAACCGTGACCGTCGAAGTGATCGACGCGGCCGGCAATCGCTCGACCCCCCTGGACTACAGCGTGCCGGACAGCACAGCGCCCGGGCTGGTGCTCGACGTGGTGGTCAACGTTGCCAGCGGACTGATCGCCGGCCGTGGTGAGCCAGGCGCCACCGTGCAAGTGCGCGGCGCAGGCGATGCCCTGCTGGGCAGCGGCCTGGTGGGCAGCAATGGCTTGTTCCTGATCGTGCTGGACGTGGCCGTGGCGCCGGGCGATGCCTTGGTACTGGTACAGGTCGACGCGGCGGGCAACAGCTCCGCAGCGGTCAACCTCGATGTGCCCGCTATCCTCCTGCCGCCCAGCCCGGGCAACGTGCAGGTCGCCGAAGACGGTGCCACCGTCAGCGGTACCGCGCCGGCGGGCAGCCAGGTGCAGGTGCGTGACAGCCAAGGCACTGTGCTGGGCACCACGCAAGCCGGTGCCGACGGCACCTTCCAGCTGCCCCTCGAACCGCCGCGCGCCAACGGCGAAGACCTCGCCGTGGTGGTGGTCGACGCCGCGGGCAACAGCGGGCTGCCCACCCCCACCACCGCGCCCGACATCACCGCTCCGGAACCGGCCAGCGGGCTGCAAGCGAGTGCCGACGGCAGCCTGCTGAGCGGCAGCGGTGAACCGGGCGCCACCGTGCAGGTACTCGGCGCCGGTGGACAACTGCTCGGCACTGGCGTGGTCCGGCTCAACGG
>NZ_DAMCCR010000027.1:39811-45233 GCF_032058845.1 Pseudomonas sp.
GCGTCAGCCTTGCCGAACCCCAGCGCAACGGCGAATCGCTGAGCATCGCGGCCAGCAACACCGCAGGCGAGCTCGCCACAGTGACCATCGCCGTGCCCGATACGCAGGCGCCAGCACCCGTCAGCGAACTGCGGGTGAGCGACGACGGGGCGCAACTCAGCGGCCTTGGCGAAGCCGGCGCCACCGTCACCGTGCGCGATGCCAATGGCGCGGTGCTCGGCAGCGCGCCCGTGCAGGATGACGGCCGCTTCAGCGTCACCCTGGACCCTGCACAGACCAACGGCCAGGTACTGGCGGTGGAGCAACGCGATGGCGCCGGCAACCTGTCCGCACCACTCACTGTGCAGGCACCGGACAGCGAGGCACCCGAGCCGGTCAGCGCGCTGGTGCTGTCGGCCGATGGCGGCGTGCTCACCGGCCAGGGCGAGCCCGGCACCACGGTGACCGTGCGCAGCGGCGCAGCGGTGATCGGCACGGCCTTGGTGGCCGAGGATGGCAGCTTCCGCGTAACGCTGACGCCGGCCCAGCTCAACGGCCAGACCTTGAGCGTGACCTTGACCGATGGCGGCAACAACGTTTCGTCAGCGATCGAGCTGCTGGCGCCTGACCTGCAAGCGCCTGCAAGCGCCGAGGACCTGCAACTGAACGCCGAGGGCACAGTGCTCAGCGGCAGTGCCGAGGCAGGTACCACCGTGGAGGTACGTGATCCCCAGGGTGGGCTGCTGGGCAATGCGCTGGTCGCCGCCGACGGGCGTTTCGAGGTCAGCCTGCCGGCGCAAACCAATGGAGAAGTACTGACCGTGGTGGTGATCGACGGCGCAGGCTACACCTCGCCGCCGATCAGCCTCACTGCAGAGGACGCTACCGCGCCGCTGGCGCCCGAGAATGTGCAGGTCAACGCCAACGGTAGCCAGTTGGTCGGCACCGGGGAAGTCGGCAGCACTGTCACGGTACGCAACGCCGCTGGCGAAGTCGTCGGCACCGGTGACGTGCCGGCGGGCGGGCTGTTCGTGATCAACCTGAGCCCACCGCAGGACAATGCCCAGTCGTTGCAGGTCACCCTGACCGATGCCCAGGCGAACACCTCCCAGGCAACCACCGTCATCGCCCCAACCGCGGCAGCGCCGGACGCACCGAGCGATGTCAGCGTCAGCCTTGATGGCGCCACGGTGAGCGGCACGGCTGTCGGCGCGGTCAGCGTCACGGTGCGCGATGCCAACGGTGCCGCGCTGGTCACTGTCCAGGTGCAGGCCGACGGCAGCTTCACGGCGCTGCTGCCGACGCCGCTGAGCAACGGCGAACCCCTGAGCGTGGTCGCCACCGATAGCGGTGGGCGGGTCTCGATCGAGCAGCCGCTGAACGCCCCTGACACCACCCCACCGGAGGCCGCACTGAACGTTGCGGTCAGCGCTGACGGCAGCCGTATCAGCGGCAGTGCCGAGCCCGGCAGCACGGTGCTGGTGCGCAATGGCAGCGGCGAGCTTGGCAGCGTGCGGGTCGGCACCGACGGCAGCTTCGTGGTCCGCCTCGATCCTCTACTGCTGACCGGCGACAGCGCCGAGGTGGTGGTGATCGATGCGGCCGGCAATGAGAACCCCGAGCCCGTACAGGTCTTCGGGCCGCCCAGCGTGCCGGTCGATTCACCCAGCGAGCTGGTACTCAGCCTTGATGGCTTCAGCCTGAGCGGCGTGGGCATGCCCGGCACGCAGATCACGGTGACCGCAGGCGGGCAGGCCCTGGGCAGCGCCAGCGTAGGCAGCGACGGCGCCTTCCTGGTGTTCCTCAGCAGCGCGCAGCTCAATGGCCAGACCCTGCAGGTCAGCGCGCAGTCGGCTGCTGGGGTCGTGTCCGATCCGGCCAGCCTCACGGCGCGGGACATCACCGCGCCCGACGCGCCGATGCAGTTGCGGGTCGAGTCCGATGGCTCAGCCCTGAGTGGCCGCGGTGAAAGGGGTGCCACCGTCAGCGTGCGCGATGCCAGTGGCAGGCTGCTGGGCAGTGGCGAAGTCGATGACGACGGCCGGTTCAGCCTCCTGCTGGACCCGGCACCGCGCAATGGCGAAACCTTGCAGGTCAGCCAGGTGGATGCCGCCGGTAACCTTTCGTTGGTCACGACAGCGACCGCGCCAGACCTCACGCCACCCGACGCGGCCACAGGGCTTGCCCTGAACGCCGCCGCCACGGTGCTCAGCGGGCAGGGTGAAGCCGGTGCCAGCGTGACCGTGCGCGATGCCAATGGCGCCGTGCTGGCCAACGGCACGGTCAATCAGGCCGGGCAATTCCAGATCACCTTGCCGGCCGCTCAGGTCAGCGGTGCGCCGCTGCACGTCACCCTTGCCGACCGTGCAGGCAATACCTCCGAACCCGCTGAAGTGGCCACGCCAGACCGTACCCCGCCGCTGGCCGTCACCCAGCTCAGCCTCAGCGCCGATGGCAGCCAACTGAGCGGTGCCGGCGAGGCGGGGGCGATGGTGCGCGTGCGCACGCCGGACGGCACGGTGGTCGGCTCGATCAGGGTCGCTGACGACGGGCTGTTCACGATCATCCTCACTCCCGCGCAAAACGCCGGTTTGACCCTGGGCGTGACCCAGGTCGACGCTGCCGGCAATGTCTCGGCCGCGCTGACGCTGGTCACCCCGGACCTGCAGCCGCCTGCAGCGTTGAGCAACGTCACGCTGAACAACGACGGGCTGACCCTGCACGGCCTCGGCCAGGCGGGCAATACGGTCCGTGTGAGCGATCAGCAAGGCAAGGTGATCGGCATCGGCCAGGTCGCTGCCAACGGCACCTTTGTCCTGACCCTCGACACGCCGCAGCTCAATGCCGAGCGTCTGAGCGCGGTGCAAAGCAACCCTGGCGGTATTCCCTCTGTCGCCGTGGCGGTCACGGCACCCGACCTCACGCCACCGGCTGCGCCGACCGAGCTGATGCTGACCCAGAGCGGCCTGCAACTCTCCGGCAGGAGCGAGCCCAACAGCACCGTCGAGGTGCGCAATGCCGCGGGCGAGCGTCTGGGCACGACCGTCGCGGACGCCAACGGCACCTTCCGCATCGATCTGGACACCGCGCAGCTCAACGGTGAAGCGCTGCAGGTGACCGCCCGCGATGCAGCCGGCAATGTCTCGCTCTCCGCACCCTTTGCGGCAGACGACGTCACCCCACCGGAGCCGGTCAGCCACCTGGCGTTGTCTGCCGATGGCATCACCCTCACCGGGCACGGTGAAGTCGGCGCCAAGGTCACGGTGACCGGCATTGAAGGGGCCTTCCTCGGCGACGCCGTGGTGGATGCGCAGGGCCACTTCTCCGTACGCCTCGACCCGCCTGCCGTGCCCGGCCTTGCGCTGAGCGTGGTGCAGGTCGACACCGGCGACAATCCCTCGTTGCCCGCAACACTGGAGGTGCCGGCCATTGCCCCACCGGACACCCCGTCGCAGCTGCTGCTGGCCGAGGATGGCCTGAGCCTTGGCGGTGTGGCCAGCCCTGGCAGCACGGTGCGGGTGTATGGCCCGAACGGGCTGCTCCTGGGCAGCGCCGAGGTGCAGGCTGACGGCAACTTTACCGTCAGCTTGACCAGCCGCCAGGCCAATGGCGAGGTGCTGGAAGTCAGCGCTGAGGGCATCGATGGCAGCCTGTCGCTGCCGACTACGGTGCAAGCCCCGGACCTGATCGCGCCCCAGCCCGTCACGCAACTGCTGCTGTCGAACAGCGGGCTGGTGCTGAGCGGCAACGGCGAAATCGGTGCCACGGTCCGCGTGACCGGCAACGGCGGCATCGCGCTGGGTGATGCCGTGGTGGGCACGGACGGCCGTTTCAGCGTGACGCTCGAGACCGCGCAGCTCAACGGTGAGCGCCTCAGCGTCGAGCAGGTCGATGTGGCGGGCAACATTTCCGACAGCATCAGCCTGGTGGTCGCGGACCGCACGGCCCCCGATGCGCCTGCCGACCTGCAGTTCGGCGCAGGCGGCAGCGTGCTGCTGGGCATCGGCGAGGCCGGCACACGGGTCACTGTCATGGCTGCCGACGGCGCCCTGTTGGGCAGCGCCACGGTGCGTGACAACGGCACCTTCGAGGTGGCCCTGACGCCAGTGCAGGCCAATGGTGAAACCGTGCATGTAGTGCTCACCGATGCCGCTGGCAATCGCTCCACGGGCGCCGACCTCACCGCCCTGGACACCACAGCGCCGGCAATCCTCAGCGAAGTCACGGTTTCGTCCGACGGCGTCACCCTGACCGGGCGTGGCGAAATCGGCGCCGTGGTGACCGTACGCAACGCTGCCAACCAAGCCCTGGGCACGGCCACCGTCGACAGCAGCGGCAACTTCACCCTGGCCCTGAGCCCGGCGCTGAGCAATGCCGAGGTGTTGACCCTGACCCAGGCCGATGCCGCGGGCAATGTCTCGCCGCCCCTGAGCATCACCACTCCGGACTTCACGCCGCTCGAACCGCTCACCCTGGTGCGCATCAGCGTCGACGGCAGCGTGGTGACCGGGCGTGGCGAGCCGGGCGCGACCGTTACGGTACGCGACGCGATGGGCCAGGAACTGGGCCGTGGCCTGGTGCAGGCCGACGAAACCTTCCGCGTCGAGCTCAGCCCCGCGCAGATCAACCAGCAGGTGCTGGACGTGCAGCAGGCGGACCCACCGGGCAATCTCAGCGAGCCGGTGCAGGTCATCGCGCCGGATCGCACACCGCCACTGGCACCGGACAACCTCAGCCTGAACGCTGCCGGGAATCAGCTCAGTGGCACCGGCGAGATCGGCACCACGGTGCGGGTCAGCGTGGGCGGCCAGCTGATCGGGACGGGCACGGTGGCGGCCGACGGGCGCTTCCTGGTCCAGCTCGACGCCCCGCAGCTCAATGGCGAACAGCTCAGCGTCAGCCTGGAGGACGCCAGCCAGAACGTGTCATTGCCCACCTCGTTGCTGGCCCTCGACGTCACACCCCCGGCGCAAGTGCTGGCCAGCCTCAACGCCGATGGCACCCAGGTCACCGGCAGCGGTGAAGCCGGCGCGCGCATCACCGTGGTCAACAACCTCGGCAATCTGCTGGCCCGGGGCGTGATCGACAGCGATGGCAGGTTCGTCCTCGACTTGTCGACGCCTCAGCAGAACGGCGAAGTGCTCCACGTGGTGGCCCAGGACGCCACCGGCAATCCGTCCACACCACTGCTACTCACCGCCCGCGACCTCACCCCACCTGAGCCGCTGCTGAACCTGAGCCTCAACGCGGGCGGTACGCTGCTGACCGGCAACGGCGAAGTCGGCGCCACGGTGACCGTGCGCGGCGCAGACGGTAGCGTGCTGGGCAGCGTCACGGTGCCGGCCAGTGGCGCCTTCAGCGTGCCCATCGCGCCCGCCCAGGCCAATGGCCAGACCCTGACCATCATCGCCACCGACGCTGCCGGCAACAGCGGCGCGGCGCA
>NZ_DAMCCR010000028.1:0-43724 GCF_032058845.1 Pseudomonas sp.
CGGCCGGCGGCCGCGAAGCCGCCGGCGGCCACTACTTCGGCGAAGTAGAACAGGTCATTCAGGTCACGGGCGGCGGGCGGGGTACGCAGCGTGGTCATGGCGAAGGCCGGTTTACCGAAAGGGCGGCCATGATAACGATCGCAAAGGCGACAGGGAAAGAGTACAAGTGTGCTCTTTAGGGTTTTGAGGCGACCTCTAGCTACCGAATGGCCGTTTTCGTCCTACTGATAGAACGATGCAGTGCTTATCCGCGGGCTTATCACGGATTGATACCTCCCGTAGGATGCTGATCATCCTGATCGGCCTGCCGATTACCCGTCCTACAGGAGCCCCACCATGAAACTGCTGCACATCGATTCGAGCATCCTTGGCGAACATTCCGCCTCCCGCCAGTTGACCCAGCAAGTGGTCCAGGCCTGGCAGGCCGTCGATCCGAGCGTCCAAGTGACGTACCGCGACCTAGCTGCCGACGCCATCAGCCATTTCTCCGCCGCCACCTTGCTCGCTGCCGGCACCGCCGAAGCGGCGCGTGACGCCGCCCAGGCCCACGAGGCTCAGCTCAGCGCCCAGACCCTGGCCGAATTTCTTGCTGCGGACGCAGTGGTCATCGGTGCGCCGATGTACAACTTCAGCGTGCCCACCCAGCTCAAGGCCTGGATTGACCGCATCGCCGTTGCCGGCCAGACCTTCCGCTACACCGAAGCAGGCGCCGAAGGCCTGTGCGGCGGCAAGAAGGTTGTGCTGGTGTCTACGGCAGGCGGTCTGCATGAAGGCCAGGCCAGCGGCGTCGGCCATGAGGACTTCCTCAAGGTGTTCCTGGGCTTCATCGGCATCACCGACGTGCAGATCGTGCGTGCCCAGGGCCTGGCCTACGGCCCCGAGCACCGCGATGCGGCCCTGCAAGCAGCGCAGTCGCAGATCGCCGGCGAACTGTTCGCCGCCTGATCGCAGCCTTGGCTGTGCCGAACCGGCTGGCGCCGCGAGCGTCCGCCGGTTTTTTTCATCGAGATTTCATCTTCGAGGCGCTGAGCGGCCCTAGGCTGCTATGCATCCAATTGGTTGGCGGTCGCCCGCCTTGCGTCAGCCCCCAAGAATGAGCACTAGCCAACGACCGGCGCCGATCGGAATCTCGGCGCCTGGCGGCGGTCCACTCACTGTGCAGACCGGCTTGCGCTCACGGTCTGCATCACCCCGGCTTACCGACTTGCCGAAAGGTTCTTCGGCACACATCGCCAGATCCTGCACAGGAATCGCCCCATGCGTGCGCCTCGCCAATCCTTTGCCGTGTTGCTGGTCGCCTTGATGACGCCGGTGGTCGATGCCGCCTCCTGGAGCGCCGGAATGCAGACGCTGCAACTGATCGACCCGGTGGACGACCAGCCCATGCAGGCGCTGGCGTTCTACCCCTCCAGTGCGCCGCCGACGCAGATGCACCTAGGTGATTACCAGATAGACGCCGGCGCGCAACTGCCCATCGCAGCGGGGCGTTTCCCGCTGCTGGTGATGTCGCACGGCAACACCGGCAGCCCCTTGGCACTGCACGACCTGGCCACCTCGCTGGCCCGCCAAGGCTTCGTCGTCGTGGCCGTGACCCATCCCGGCGACAACACCCAGGATCACAGCCGCCTCGGCGCACTGAGCAATCTGTACGGTCGGCCTTTGCAGGTCAGTGCGGCCATCAGCGCAGCGCGCGCCGATCCGCGTCTGGGCCTGGCACTGAACCGTGGCAAGGTTGGCGTGATCGGTTATTCGGCCGGTGGCGAAACGGCCTTGATTCTTGCAGGCGCCGAACCAGACCCTACGCGTCTGCGCCAGCATTGCCTGGAGTTTCCTGGCGATGCCGATGCCTGCCACGCTCACGGCGTGCTGCGTGCTGACTACGATGAGCTGGGCCCCGCTGCCGACCGGCGAGTCGGCGCCGTCATGCTGCTGGCGCCGTTGAGCCTGCTGTTTGGCCGTCAGGCGCTGTCAGCGGTGCACGTGCCCGCATTGATCTACAGCGGCGACAACGATCAGTTACTGATGCTGGCACGCAATGCCCAGGCGCTGGCGCGCAAACTGCCCCAGGCGCCGGACTACCGGTTGCTGGCCGGTGCAGGGCATTTCGTGTTCATGGCGCCGTGCGATGCGCAGCAGCTGCAGCGCATGCCTGCGCTGTGCAAGGACGCCGATGGCGTGGACCGGGAAAACATTCACCAGACACTGCAAAGCGAGGCGGGGGCGTTCTTCGGCCAGGCATTGACTCTGCCGCATCTGCAGCGCGTCAGCGATCGGCATTGAGCGCAGCCCGCACGCTGGCAAGCCGACCCCGACCCGCCTGAAACAGGCCGGCCGGATAACGGCAAGGATCAGAGGGGCTTAGCCCCCGGACTGATCTTCTGGCTTGACGGTGTCTTCCGGCCACTCTGGAGGTGGCGGCTGAGGATTGTCGGGATCCAGCTCGGGGTGCTCGGAGTCGGCGGGCGGGCTGTCCGGCGACGGGTGCGCACGCCCCGGTGCTGGCTCGCCGGGATTTTGCAGCACTTCGTCGATGTACGGGTCGGGGGTGTGGGGAGTGGTCATGACCAGGTTCCTCTGAAGGTGTGCGGGGACAATAGAACGTTGGGCCTGCGCACCAACCCGAGGGTTCAGTCTTTCGTCTCCAGCAGCACTGCCGGTGTGCTGACCGCCAGCTCGCCGAAGCGCTGCGCGGCATCGATGTAGCGCAAGGCAGACTTGGCATCCTTCCAGCCCACATAGCTCATGAGCGATTTCAATTCCCAGCCGTTGGCCGTGGCCCAGGTGGCAAAGCCGCGGCGCAGCGAGTGCCCGGTGTACAGCGCCGCCGGCACCTCAGCCCGCTCCAGCATGCGCCGCAGCAAGCCGATCAGGCTGTTGCTGTTGAGCGGTGCGTCGCCGAGGTTGCCCCAGCGGTCGAGCTTGCGAAACACCGGACCGCGGGCCAGGCCGGCGACTTCGATCCATTGCAGATAGGCCGTGACCGGGCACAGCGCCTTCAAGGCCGGCGTACGGTGCTGCACGCCCTGCGCCTCTCGGTCACCCTTGCTGCGCGGCAGGTACAGGCTGATGCCAACACCGGCCTGGGCCTGAATGTGTTCGACCTGCAGACGGGCCAGCTCATCGCCGCGAAACCCGCGCCAGAAGCCCAGCAGCAACAGGGCGCTGTCACGGCGTGCGCGCAGCAGGCCGGGCACGTCTTGCTCGGCCTGGGCCTGGGCAGCCTCGCGCTCGAAGCACGCCACTGCGCTGCTCAAGTGCTGCAACAGCAGGGGCGCGGCCTGGCGCGGCGGCGCTGGGTGCAGGGTGCGGATGCCGCGCAGTACCTGGCGCACCAGCGGGGCTTTGGTCGGGTCGGGAAAACCCTGGCTGACATGCCACTGGCTGAGCGCCGCCAGGCGCTGGCGCAAGGTGCTCACCGCATGCACATCGGCATGGTCGGCCAGGTAGCGGGCGATGCTGTCGGCGGTGGCTGGGAGAAAACCGCCCCAGTGCACCTCGAAATGCTCGACTGCTGCCTGGTAGCTGCGCCGGGTGTTGTCGCGGGTGGCGGCGCGGACGTAGCGCTCGATGTCAGTCATGGTGAGGGTTTCAAGCGGGAAATGCCGCCACCTTAAACCAGTGTCCGGCCACGGCCAAGGCTCGCCTCAATGGGTACAGGCCGCGTCCTCGACGCCATTGAAAGGGGGATACGCCTGCAACTGCTGGGCGCACAGTGGCCGGCTGAAGTGATAACCCTGGGCGATGTCGCAGCCGGCAAGCTTCAGGCACACCAGTTGCTCACGGGTTTCCACGCCCTCGGCCACCACTTCCAGGCCCAGGCGCTTGGCCAGGATGATGGTCGAGGAGACGATCGGGCTGTCGTCGTAGCTGTTGCACAGCGGCGCGATCAGCGTGCGGTCGATTTTCAACTTGCTCAGGGGCAACGACTGTAAATGCGCAAAGCCTGCGTAACCGCAACCGAAGTCGTCCAGGCTGATGCCCATGCCCGCTGCGCGCAGCCGGCGTAGATGCTCCAGCGCCAGGCCCTCGCCGTCGAGCACGGTGGTTTCGGTAATTTCAAGCTCCAGCCGCGCGGGTGCCAGGCCGCGTTCCTGCAACTCGCTCAGCAGGCGCTCACTGAAATCAGCCTGGCGCAGCTGCAACGCCGAAACGTTCACCGCCAGACGCGCCGTGACCGCTTGCACCGACCAACGCACCAGTTCCTCACAGGCCAGGCGTAGCACCTCCCAACCCAACGCGACGATGAACCCGCTGCGCTCGGCCAGACCGATGAAGCGGTCGGGGTACAGCAGGCCAAATGCCGGGTGCTGCCAGCGCACCAGCGCTTCATAGCCGGTGACCTGCAGCGTGTCGAGGCGGATCAGTGGCTGGTAATGCAGGACGAACTGACGCTCGGCCAAGGCGTTGCCAAAGGCCTGCTCAAGGGTGAAGGCCTGGATATCGGCCAGGTTCAGGGAGGGGTCGAAGAAGCGGTATTGCGCGCGCCCGGCCTGCTTGGCCGAATACATGGCGGCGTCGGCGCAGCGAATCAGGCTGTCGATGTGCTGACCATCACGCGGGCAGATGCTGACGCCTACGCTCGGGCTGGTGTTCACCTCCTGGCCGTCCAGGGAATAGGTGGCCGACAGCTTGTCCACCAGCGCGCGGACCCAGGCATCGATCTGCTCCTCGCTGCGCTCACCGGCCAGCAGCACGACGAATTCATCGCCGCCAAACCGTGAGGCCTGGTCGGTGTCGCCCAGCAGGCGCTGGATGCGCCCGGCGACGGCCTGCAACAACAGGTCACCGACCTTGTGCCCGAGCGAGTCGTTGATTGACTTGAAGCGGTCCATGTCAATGAACAGGATCGCCAGCAATTGCCGGCGGCCGCGCTGTACGGTGAGTGCCTGGCTGGCCACTTCGACGAACTGGCGGCGGTTGAGCAGACCGCTCAAATGGTCGGTGGAGGCGGCGTGGCTGCTCAGGCGGTGAGCGTCTTCCAGGCGGCCGATCAACTGCTGGTTGACCTGCTGCGACTGCTCCAGGGCGTTGAAGGCATCCTGGCGCTTCTGCAGCAAGCGCAGGCCCCAGGCCAGGCACGCCAGGATCAGCCCGGTCATGCACAGGTTCAGCCAGAACTGGCGTGCGGATGCAGCACTGGCACCGGCCAGAATCTCCTCATGGCGCTGGCTGACCACCACGCTGAAACCGTGATCGGCCAGGCGCCGGTACAGGCTTTGGTACACGCCGTCGGCACTGGACTGGGTAATCAGCCCGGCCTCGCTGGCACTGGCCGGCAAGGTGGGCAGCAGAGCCCGGCCTCTGGCCGCAACCCCTTGACTGTCAATGCGCAGTCGCTCCTGGCCATCGTCTTGCAGCAGCCGCACCAGGCCGCTGTGGCCCAGTTCGATGTGCTGGAACAGCACCGACAGATAACCCGCATCCAGCTCCACCCACAGAATGCTGTCGATGTCGTCGGTCAGCGGCGCACTCAACGGCAGCATGAACATCAACTGCGGCGCCGGCGACGCACTGCCGGGCTGGAGGTCAAGGTGCGCGAGCAATGGGGTGAAACCCACGTTTTGAACGTGCTGCGCCAGTTGGGTCAGCCAGGCGGCGGGCAGTTGCGGCAGGTCATCCGCCTGACTGCCTGAGAGCAAGCGGCCTTGCCGATCGTACAGCGCCATGCGTGCAAACGCCGGGTCCTGGGCCAGCAGTTGGGCGAGGCTGAAGTCGATGTGGTGCGCGGCGCTGAGGCTGTCACGGGTGACCCGCCCGACGACCAAGGCCCGATCGACCACTTGGCGCAGGCTTTGCGCAACCACGCTGGCGAGGTTCAGGTGCTCGGCGGCTTTGGCCTGCAACGCTTGCTCGCGTGCAGCGGCGCGCTGAGAGAAATGCAGCGCCCAGAGAAAGACCAAGGTGAGGACGCAGAGCGCCACCAAGAGCTGTGGCAATAGGCCTGCGGAGGAAAGGGTGCGGCGTGTCACGGCGGGGGCGTCTCGACAGGGGCGGTGGAGGAGGAAATTACGACAGCGAGATGACAGCCGGATGACTGGTGGCTAAATGCCTTGCCTCAGCGACTCAGGGGCGAGCGCATTCTGCTGGCGACTGAGCGGGGCCTTCAGCGTGCCTTTGCCTCCTGAAACGAGGCCGGCGATGCGTTCTTTAACCCTCTGCTGGCGGCGATGCGCAACCGGGGTTTCGTACTGCAGGCAATGGCTATCCCCAGCCATCGCGATAGAAACGCCCATCTGATGCGATAAGCCGTGATTATTTAATGTCAGAATCCGTTTGATTACGTCCTCTGTTTACTACAGAATCAGTACGTAATTACATAGTACGTAATACAGTACGAAATTGAAGGAGCATACATGGCCAGAGGCGGCATAAACAAAGCGGTGGTGCAGCAGGCACGCCAGTCGCTGATGGCGCGTGGTGAGCACCCGAGCATTGATGCGGTGCGCGTCGAACTCGGCAATACCGGCTCGAAATCCACCATTCATCGCTACCTCAAGGAGCTGGAGGCCCATGAACCCGCCGGCTTGAACGGCGTGCAATCGCTCAGCGACCAGCTCGCACAACTGGTTCAGCAACTCGCGGTCCAGCTTGAGCAAGAGGCGCAGGCACAGTTGCTCACCGCGCAGGCTGCGTTCGAGGAGCAGGCTGGGCAGTTGCAGATTCAGCTGGATCTGACTCAGCAGGCCCTGGCAGCCGCTCATCAGCAGCAGGAAGTACAAGCGGCGGCGCTGCAGGCGGAATCGGAAAGGCTCACCGAAAGCAAGGCTTCGCTGCAGGCCGAGCAGTTGCGCAATGCGAGCCTCAACCAGGCGGTGGGTGAGCTTCAGGTGCGGCTTGCGGACAAGGACGAGCACCTGCACTCACTCGAGGAGAAGCACCGGCATGCCCGTGACGCCCTGGAGCACTACCGCGCCGCTACCCGTGAGCAGCGCGAGCAGGATCAGCGCCGTCATGAGGGCCAGGTGCAGCAATTGCAGGTCGAATTACGCCAGGTACAGCAAAGCGTGATCATCAAGCAGGATGAACTGACGCGCCTGCACCGCGACAACGAGCGGTTGATGGCCGAACAACGCCAGGCAGCAGTGCAATTGCAGCTGCGTGACGAGCACCTGGAGCAGCGCGATGCGCAGATCGATGGCTTGCGCTCGATGCTGTCGCAAGTCCAGGGCGCCAGTGACGAGCTGCGCCGCCAGGTCAGCGGGCAAGCGCAGGTGCTCGAGCAGCGTCAGGGCATCTGTACCGAACAGGCACGGCAACTGGAGCGATTGGGCGCTGAGGTGCAACGGGTCAACGAGGCGTGGCAGGCGAGCAGGGAGGAGGTCGAGGCGTTGAGAGAAAAGGCGTCAGTCGAAGCGGCCCCTCGTCTGGGCAAGGGGCCGGCATCCGATCACTGATCGGCTGTTTTTTCAGCTTCAGCACGTTGGGCGGCATCGACGCCGGAACTGGACAATTTGATCGGGTAATTGACACTCACCTGGTGCTCATCGACCTCAACGCTGCCGTCATGAATCAGCCCTTGATCCTGCAGGGTCTTGAGCATGCCGGCGACGGCTTTCTCGCCGCGGTAATTGTCGAGAATTTCCTTGCCCAGCCCATGGGGATGGGCGTGCAGCAGACGCGTGAGCAGTTCGGATTGCAGTGCTGGGTTGCTCATGTAGTTACCTCAAAAGTGGGTTCATCAGAACAGCGATGGCCGCCATGTGCACTGCGGTTGAGCGCTTTTACACGCAAACGTTTGATTTTTTTCTGCCGGCGCAGCGCCGGCTTCGGAAGGAACCGTGCCGATCCGCTGCGGTTCCCATGCATCACAGACGCTGCGCTGGCGCGCTGCCAGCGCTATAGTCAGGGCCGCGAAAGGCTCCAAGAACAGGGATTGCAATGCGTTCAGGCAAACAACAGGACGACGAAGGGCTACTCAGCGCGACGGGCGATGCACGCGCGGTGCCGCTGTTCCGCCTGGTTGCCAGTTTCATGGTCGTGGTCATGCTGACCTTCTTCACAGTCGAAGGCTGGCGCATCTGGCGCGACTACCGGCACGCCTTGCTCAATGCGCAAGACGCCGTCAGCAACCTGGCGCGCGCCACCGCGCAACATGCCGATGACGCCATCCGCCAAGTCGATGCCATTACCGCGGCGCTGGCCGAGCGGGTCGAGGGTGATGGCCTGGCCCACCTTGACCGCAAGCGCCTGCACCGTCTGCTGCACCAGCAGGCCGAGATCATGCCGCAGTTGCATGGGCTGTTCATCTACGACGCCCAGGGCTACTGGCTGGTGACCGACAAGACCTCGGTGCCGCCCAATGCCAACAACGCCGACCGCGATTACTTCGTGTACCACCGCACGCACACCTCGCGTGAAGTACACATCGGCTCGGTGATCAAGAGCCGCTCCACCAATGACCTGATCATTCCCATCTCGCGCCGGCTCAACTACCCCGACGGCAGTTTCGCCGGGGTGTTGCTGGGCACGATCAAGGTCGACTGGTTCGTCCGCTACTATGGCGACTTCAAGATCGATCAGCGCGGCGCGCTGGTCCTGGCCAAACGCGATGGCACGATCCTGGTGCGCCGGCCGTTCAGCGAAAAGGTGCTCGGCCGCAGCCTGGCGCAGAGCGACATCTTCCTCAAGCACCTGCCATATGCCGACCAGGGCGTGGCCGAGGCCAAGGCCGTAGTGGACGGCACGCAGCGCATCTATGGCTATCGCGCGCTGGCGACGTACCCGCTGGTGGCCGAAGCCGGGCTGTCGCGCGAGTCGATCATCGAGCCGTGGCGCCACGACATGATCAAGAGCGTGCTGGTGCTGTTGTTGCTGCTGATCGGATTGTCGGCGTTTGCCTGGATCGTGCTGCGCCAGCTGCGGGAACGCATTGCCATCGAACGCGCATTGTTGCAGGCGCACCAGACGCTCAGGGCGCTGGCGCTGACCGACAGCCTGACGGGGCTGGGCAATCGCCGGCGGCTGGACAAGGTCATGGAATCGGAGCTGGGCCGGGCACGGCGTCAGGATTACCCGGTGGCGGTGGTGATGCTCGACCTGGACTACTTCAAGCGTTACAACGACCGCTACGGCCACCCGGCCGGTGATCAGTGCCTGCAACGGGTCGGCGAGGTGCTGCAGGCCGCCATCAAGCGTCCGGGCGATCTGGCCGTGCGCTATGGCGGCGAAGAGTTCACCCTGCTGCTGCCCGATACCACGGCGGATGGGGCCTCGACACTGGTGCAGGAGATTCTGCAGACCCTGCGCCGGCTCGCCATCGAGCACGGCGCCAGCCCCCTGGGCATCGTCTCGATCAGTGCCGGCATCGCGGTCGGCCAGCCGGCGCATCAGTCGCTCACCGTCGCGACGCTGATGGCGGCGGCCGATGCGGCGTTGTATGAGGCCAAGGCACAGGGGCGGGATCGGTTCTGCCTTACCCAGGAGATTGCTGAAGGGGCAGTCTGAACCGGGCCGGGTCAGTGACTGAAAGCGGCACTGGCCTTGGCCACGGGGCGATATCAACGTGCCTCAGTCGACCGCCGGTGCCTGGGTCAGCAGTTGCCAGCGTACCGACGTCACACCTTTTTCCAGGCTGACCCGGCTGACCATGCGCTCCAGCTGCAGCGGCGCCTGGGCCCCGCCAAGCAATTGTGCGCGCACTTCGAGCCGCTCGCTGATGGCCAGGTCTTCGCTGTGCAATGACTGCAAGCGCAGTTCAGGATCGCTCAGGCTATGCAGCATCAGGCTGCGCACCTGAATTTCATCCTCGGCGCGGCAAATCACCCGTACCTCGAAATGCTGCTCGACCTCACTGGCCGGAACCACGTCTTGACGATCGAGGCGCTGCGCCACTTCACGCAGCAGAATGTTGGCGCACAGCACCACCAGGCTGCCGAGTGCGGCCTCGAGCAACAGACCGAGGCTGCACAGCACGCCGACGGCGGCCGTGCACCACAGGGTGGCCGCGGTGTTCAGGCCGCGCACGTTCAGGCCATCGCGCATGATCACGCCACCGCCGAGAAAACCGATGCCCGAGACGACATAGGCGGCAACGCGTGAGGCGTCTGCCGCCTGCATGCCCGGCACAGCCTGGGTCATCAACACGAACAGACAGGCGCCGGTGCTCACCAGCGCATTGGTGCGCAGGCCTGTGAGGCGTTGACGCAGTTGACGCTCGGCACCGATCAACGCACCGAGCAGCAGCGCGGTGGCCACGCGCTGCAGGAAGATATTCCATTCCATAGCAAACCTCTGAGCGGGCGATTGCCCACGGTATCGCCGCAAAGGGCGCGGCAAGGGGGTGAAGCCAGAGATGCGCAGGGCCCGAAGGGCACGGAAGGGAAACCAGGGCCTGGAGGCCAGGGAGACCAGGGTCGAGGGACGCCGACCCTGGCAGCAGTACTGCCGGACTAGCGCGCCCTGTGGGCCTGTCGCAAACGACTGGGGCTACTGTCCAATGCAGGACTCCTGTGTGGGGATGCAAATGTGCGAGGCGGACCTTACGGACGTCCCTGCTCGGGGTCAACGCCGGGGGCCGTTCCTTGGAGAAAATTCGGAAAGGTCCTACACGATGAGCGCGTTGGCAGTGCCAGCCACCGCAGTGGTAATCTCTGCACCCCCTCGCTTTTCCGCGGACCCTCACATGCTGTACAACCTCGCCGTCCTGTTCGGCACCTTGCTGGCCATGGAGGGCGTCGGCACCCTGGCTCACCAGTACGTCATGCACGGCTGGGGCTGGTGGCTGCACCGCTCGCACCACGAGCCGCACCTGGGCATGCTCGAACTCAACGACGTCTACCTGCTGGCCCTGGCGCTGATCGCTGCCGGACTGGTGGCACTGGGCAAGGCCGGACACGCGCCGCTGCAGTGGGTAGGCGGCGGAGTGGCGGGGTATGGCGTGCTCTACGTGGTGCTGCACGATGGCCTGTTTCACCGTCACTGGCCGCGGGCCCCGCGACCGCTCAACCGCTACCTGAAACGCCTGCACCGCGCGCATCGTCTGCATCACGCGCTCAAGGGGCGGGCCAGTGTGTCGTTCGGCTTTTTCTATGCACCGCCGCTTGAGGTGCTAAAACGTCAACTGCGGCAGCGGCGCAGCCTGCCAAACCACCACCACACAGCGTCCAGCCCGCGCCGCGAGCGCTAAGCACGGGCGGTAGCGCGCCCCGATGGCCGTGCGCTGCCTAACCATCGCACCCTGTTAACCCTGCGGTCTGCCATCCAGCGAGACATTCAGATACAGATACGCTTCAACATCGCCATTTCGACAGCTAGCCTTGGAAGTTTCCGCCTTGTTATTGGAGACAGTCCATGTACGGACGCCGCGATGTCCTACGCGCCAGCGCTGCCCTGGGCCTGCTCGCCGCCAGCCCGTGGCTGACCGCGGGATCGGCCAGCAGCCCGCTGCTGACCCGCACGATCCCCGCGAGTGGCGAGGCGTTGCCGGTGATCGGCGCCGGCACCTCCGGCAGTTTCGAGGTCGAACCTGGCTCAGCGGCGTATCAGCAACTGCAAAGCGCGCTCGCCGCCTTTTTCGCCGGTGGCGGGCGGGTGATCGACACCTCGCCCAACTATGGCGGCGCTGACGCCGTACTGGGTCAGCTGCTCGAAGAAGGCGGCTGGCGCGCACAGTGCTTTCTGGCGACCAAGATCGCTGCCGACAGCCGCGAGGCCGCTGAGCGACAGTGGGCTGGCACGCTGCAGAGCCTGCGTACCGACAAGGTCGAGCTGCTGCAGATCCATAACCTGCGCGACTGGCAACGCCAGCTGCCCTACGCCCGCGAACTCAAGGCGCAAGGCAAGACTCGCTACGTCGGCATCACCCATTACCTCAACAGCGGCCATGCCGAGGTGGCCGAGATCGTCCGCCAGCAACCCCTGGACTTCGTGCAGATCAACTACGCAGTCAATGCCCCGCAGGCGGCCGAGACCTTGCTGCCCCTGTGCCAGGCAAAAGGCGTGGCCGTGCTGATCAATCGCGCCTTCGATGACGGTCGCCTGTTCGCCAGGGTCAAGGATCAACCCTTGCCTGCGTGGGCTGAGCAGCTAGGGGTGGGCAGCTGGGCGCAGCTGTTTCTGAAGTTCGCCATCAGCCATCCGGCGGTGACTGCGGTGATTCCCGCCACCGGTCGACCCGATCGACAGCTCGATCAACTCAAGGCCGGGCAGGGGCCGCTGCTCGATGATGCCCAGCGCCGCCTGCTCATTCAGCAGTTCGCCTGAGCCCATGCCCGGCCTGCGGCAACGGCTGCGCCATTGGCTGAACATCACCCCAGGCGAGACCCCGGCGGTGGCCGCCGGGCTGGCGCTGTTCTATCTGCTGTTCTGCGGCTACTTCATGTTGCGCCCAGTGCGTGAAACCCTGGGCGTGGCCGGCGGCATCGACAATCTGCAATGGCTGTTCACCGGGACCTTCGTCGCCACCCTGGTCTGCCTGCCGCTGTTCGGCTGGCTGGCTTCGAAGGTGCGCCGGCAACGCATCCTGCCCTGGACCTACGGCGTGTTCGCCAGCCACCTGCTGCTGTTTGCCTGGTTGCTGGCCCGCGACCCGGACGGGCTGTGGCAGGCCAGGGCGTTCTACATCTGGCTCTCGGTGTTCAACCTGCTGGCGATTTCCCTGGCGTGGAGCGTGCTGGCGGACCTGTTTTCCAGCGAACAGGGCAAGCGCCTGTTCGGTCTGCTGGCCGCCGGCGCCAGCCTGGGCGGGCTCAGCGGTCCTATTCTCGGCACATTGCTGGCGGCACCGCTGGGCCATGCCGGGCTGCTGGTGTTGGCCGCGCTGTTTCTGCTCGGCAGCATCGCCGCCGCGCATTATCTGCAAGGCTGGCGTGCTCGTCGGCCATTGCCGGCGCAGGTCGCGCACCCCGTCAGCAAGCCGCTTGGCGGCAATCCCTGGGCGGGCGCCACCGCCGTGCTGCGTTCGCCTTATCTGCTGGGCATCGCGCTGTTCGTGGTGTTGCTGGCCAGCGTCAGTACCTTTCTGTATTTCGAGCAGGCGCGCATCGTCAGCGAGACGTTCAGCGATCGCACCCGGCAAACCCAGGTATTTGGCCTGATCGACATCGCCGTGCAGAGCCTGGCCATCCTCACCCAACTGTTCTTCACCGGTCGGCTGGCGCGGCGCCTGGGGGTCGGCGTGCTGCTGATGGGCGTGCCGTTGCTGATGGCGCTCGGCTTCGTTGCACTTGCGCTGGCGCCGACCTTTGCGGTGTTCGTGGGGGTGATGGTGCTGCGCCGTACCGGGGAGTACGCGCTGGTGCGGCCTGGACGCGAGATGCTCTTCACCGTACTGCCCGCCGAAGACAAGTACAAGGCCAAGAACTTCATCGACACGGTGGTCTACCGCGGCGGCGATGCCCTGAGCGGCTGGCTGAAACGGGGGCTCGACCTGATGGGCGAGCATCCGCATGCCGCCATGCTGATTGGCGCGGTGCTGGCTGTGGGGTGGGGTATGAGCGGACGCTGGCTGGGGCGGCGTCAGGAGACACTGGAAGCGGCCAGGCAAACCCTGCGCCCTGACACCTGAGCGAATACGGGCCAGCGTGGCCTCAGCGTTGACCCGCCAAGCCGGATCGATAGCACCAAGGCCCGTTGCTTCGCTCATTGCACCTGGAGCAGTTCCGCTGCGACCGGGCCTGGAACGGCCCCAGTCACTTCTACCCTTTGCTCTCGGCCCGTTCGATCGAGGCCCATGTCAGATTCAGAACCTCAGCGCAAGTGAGTGGACCTGCGCTTGACCAGCATGCTTCAGTGCGGCGCGCGGTGAATGGTCTTGAGCAGATCCTCCGGGCTGATGTGCCCGACCACCTGCGCCACCGCGCTGCCCGGGGTCGGCAGGTCGATGATGTGGTGCTTCATCTTGCCGATCACGTGCATCTCGCATGGTTTGCAATCGAACTTCAGGGTCAGCACCTCGTCGCCTTGCACCAACTGCATCGGCGCCACCTTGGTACGCACGCCGGTGACGCCCTTGGCCTGCTTGGGGCACAGGTTGAAGGAGAACCGCAGGCAATGCTTGGTGATCATCACCGGCACCTCACCATGCTCCTCGTGCGCCTCGTAGGCAGCGTCGATCAGCTGCACGCCGTGGCGGTGGTAGAAGTCGCGCGCCTTCTGGTTGTAGACGTTGGCCAGGAACGACAGGTGCGCCTCGGGGTACACCGGCGGGGGCGTGGTCTCGGCCTTGCGGGCACCGCGCGGATGGGCCTGTACACGCGCCTCGGTCAGCCCCTCGACCGCCTCACGGCGCAGGGCCTTGAGTTGCGAATTGGGAATGAAGAACGCCTCCGGTGCATCCAGCTCGATGGCGGTGGCGTGGTACTGCGTGGTGCCCAGCTGGCCGAGCAGGTCATGCAACTGGTCCAGCGCCTGCTGCGGCTTGTTGGCCGGGCCGAAGGGGCCGTCCAGGCGCACCTGCACGCTCACGCCTTCTTCGCTGATGGCCGTGAGCAGCAGGTGCGAGGCGCGCAATTGCGCTTCCCAGCGTACGCCCACGCGGCGTTCGGCCGAGGTGCGCTGCAGCGCCTGCTGCCAGTTGTGGTCGAGGTTGCGTGACAGCGGATGGTTCGGCCGTAGTTGCTGCAGCCCGGCAGGCATCTCGTTCGGCTCGACCCGGTAGCGGTAACGGGGCTGGCCATCTTCCTCGGAGGTGGAACGCAGCTCGGCGATGTTGGCACGAAAGCCGATGACTTCGCGCTTGACCAACACGTTGAGCCCGTCGCCATTGGACAGCGGCACCTCGGTAACCACCTGCAGGTCGCGCTTGCCGACTTTCTCGACCACGCCTACGGGCAGGCCGGTGAAGGTCGGGGAGTCGAACGCGCCGATATCGATCTTGCGGTCGCTGACGAAATAATCGGTGCTGCCGCGGTGGAAGGTCTTGTCCGGGTCGGGCAGGAAGAAGTGCTCGGTGCGCCCACTGGAAGCGCGGGCCAGGGCGGGGCGGTCTTCGAGAATAGCGTCCAGCTCGCGGCGGTAGTGGGCGGTGATGTTCTTCACGTAGCCCATGTCCTTATAGCGGCCCTCGATCTTGAACGAGCGCACGCCGGCGTCGACCAGGTCACGCAGGTTGGCGGTCTGGTTGTTGTCCTTCATCGACAACAGGTGCTTCTCGAACGCGACCACGCGGCCCTGATCGTCCTTGAGCGTGTACGGCAGACGGCAGGCTTGCGAGCAGTCGCCACGGTTGGCACTGCGCCCGGTCTGCGCGTGGGAGATGTTGCATTGGCCGGAAAACGCCACGCACAACGCGCCATGAATGAAGAACTCGATGGCAGCGTCGGTCTCGCCGGCGATCGTGCGGATCTCCTGCAGGTTCAGCTCCCGGGCCAGCACCAGCTGGGAGAAACCGGCCTGGTCGAGAAAACGCGCACGCTCCAGGGTACGGATGTCGGTCTGCGTGCTGGCGTGCAGCTCGATGGGCGGAATGTCGAGTTCCATCACGCCCAGGTCCTGCACGATCAAGGCATCGACGCCAGCATCGTAAAGCTGATGGATCAGCGCACGAGCCGGCTCCAGCTCATTGTCATGCAGGATGGTGTTGATCGTGGTGAAGATGCGCGCGTGGTAGCGACGGGCAAACGTCACCAGCTCAGCGATGTCCTTGACCTCGTTGCAGGCGTTGTGCCGCGCGCCGAAGCTTGGGCCGCCAATGTAGATGGCGTCGGCGCCATGCAGGATCGCTTCACGAGCGATCGCCACATCACGGGCGGGGCTGAGCAGTTCGAGGTGGTGCTTGGGTAGAGACATATCGTTATAGGTTTGGGCTGGTCACGGTCGAGGCGGGGGATTGTAGCGGCGAATTGCCCAGGCAGCACCCTCGGGCTGCCCAAGTGCCAAAATCTCAACCGCTAGAACTGATACTCCAACCCAGCGCCCGCATACCAGGCCCGGCCCGGTGCTGCCTCATAGAACCGCCCGTTACGGTCCCCGACGATGACCGAACCCACATACTGCCGGTCCAGCAGGTTATCCAGCCGCACCATCTGGTTGAACGTCCACTGCCCGACATGCTGCTCGAACCGCGTTCGCCAGTTGAACACGGTATAACCCGGGGCGACGTGGGACTGGTTGCTGTCCTCCACATAGACCTTGCTGCGCACCTGGCCTTCCAGGCCCATGCTGATGCCTTCGTGCGGCGTCCATACCAGCTCGGCGAACAGGTTGCTGCGCGGCACACCTGGCAGCTGGTTGCCTTTGTCGATGACGGTGCCGCTCAGCTCGAAGGCCTGATCGTAGGTGGCATCGAGGAAGGTGTAGGCGAGGTTGGCCTGCCAATGCTCGCTGAACTCGCGCTGCGCGCTCAGCTCCAGCCCCCGGCGCAGGGTCTTGCCGGCGTTGCGGTAGCTGGTGCGCCCGTTACTGGAAGCATCGACCACGATCTCGTCCTGGGTACGGATCTCGAACACCGCCAGGTTCACCCGCGTTTGCGCATCCGGCCGCACCTTCAGGCCCACCTCGTACTGCGTACTGGTAGCCGGTTCCAGGCCGAAGTTGAAGGCCCCGGCTGCCCCCGGTGCGTAGGCCATTTCGGCCTGGGTCGGGGTTTCCACCGCCTTGCCGAGGCTCACATAGCCCTGCAGGTCCGGGGTGAAGGCATACATCAGCGACACACTGGGCAGGGTGCGCTGATAGGTCTTCGAACCACTGGAATCGCCATCGCCGAGGAAGCGGTCATCGACCTGCATGCGCATGCTGCTGCGCCGCAGGCCCGCGTCGAGGGTCCAGCGCTGTAGCGTCCAGTGCGCCTGTACATAGGGGTCGAGACTGGTGGCAGTGTCGGCTTCCTTGCGCCGCAGTTCACCTTTCACGCCCAGGGTGCTGCCGTTGAAGTTCTGGAATCCACGGCGATCATCGCGGCTGCGGTCGTAGTCCAGCCCTGTGGTCACGCTCAGCTCACCGGGGGCGCTGCTGATGGGCTGGATCCAGCGCAGGGTGCCGCCATGGAATTCGCGGTCGAAGTCGACCACGCCGCCACCGCGCTCGTTGGCGGGCGTATTGCGGGGAATCGACAGGTACTGGATCACGCTGCGCTGCCCGCCATACAGGTTGAACTGCAACGTGGCATCGCCGAACGCGCGCTCATAGTTCATGCCCAGTTGCTGGTGATGAATGCTCTTGCGCGTGTTGTAGGCTTCGGCCACCGTCGACACCGAGCGCGGGTCCTGCTGATAGGCCTCCCAGGTCTGCCCGAGCGGGTCTTGCGTGCCGTTCTGCTCCAGGGTACTGGCGATCAGGGCCAGGCGGCTGTCTTCATCAGGGTTCACGTGCAGCTTGGCAAAGGTCTGGTCACGCCGCGCGGCGCTGTGGTCGCGGTAGCCGTCAGTGTCCATCCGCGAAGCGTCGACGATGAAGCCGGCCTGCTCGTTACCGCCTTCGCCATACACCCGGTTCTTGATGAAGCCGTCGCTGCCGAGCGTGGTCGCCGCGCCAACCTTGGGCGGGCCGCTGCCGTCACGGGAGAACATCTGGATCACGCCGCCGGCGTTGCTGCCATAAATCGCCGAGGCCGGGCCGCGCAGCACTTCGATGCGATCGGCAACGTCGAGATTGAGCGATGCCGCCTGGCCCTGGCCGTCCGGGGTGCTGGCGGGAATACCGTCGCTGATCAACTTCAGGCCGCGGATGCCGAAGGCCGAGCGGGCACCGTAGCCGCGCGAGGAAATCTGCAGGTCCTGGGCGTAGTTCTGGCGGTTCTGCACCACCAGCCCCGGTACGCGATTGAGCGCCTCGGACAGGTTGACGCCGAGCTGACCCTCGGCAAACTGCGCGCGCTCGACCGTATCGACCGAGAACGGCAGGGCGAAGCTGGCGCTGGGCGCATAGGTCCCGGTCACCACGATGGGCTCGAGCAGCGTCAAGGTTCCGGGTGTGTCGGCCCAGGCAATGCCGCACAGCCCGAGGCCGGGCAGCAGGGCGGTGAGCGGACGGCGCCAGGAGAAAGGAGGGGGCATGCGTAGAGTGTCCTGCAATAAAAAGGAGCGATTCGGCTGGGGCGTTTGGGGTATGGACGCGGCTTTACGCGTGAGAAAGCTGTTGGCAGCGCGGTCAGGCGACTCATCGCAGTCGCCCTGAATCCTCCGCGAGCGCCTGGGCGCCTGCTCATGACCGGGTAAGCCGGCGCCCTAGGGGCTGGGCGCTACCTGAGCTGTACGAGACCGTTCCAGCAGCGTGCGTAACAGCCGATGTGACTTCAGGCCTTGGCCGCCATGGCCGTGACTTCCACGCGCATGCCGTCGAAGGCCAGCGCCGCCACGCCAACGGCCGCGCGCACCGGCCAGGGTTTGGCAAAGAAGCGCTGATAGACCGCGTTGAACGCCGCGCGATCGGCCATGTCGGTGAGGTAGATGGTCAGGTGGACCACGCGATCCAGGCTGCTGCCGGCGCGCTCGAGGGCGTCCTTCAGGGCCTGAAGGGTGCATTCACACTGGGTGGTGATATCGCCCAGCTCCAGGCTGCCATCGGCGCGGGTCGGAATCTGCGTGGTGACCAGCAGGCCGTTGAACTCAGCGACATCGGACGAGATCGAGTCGGCGTCGCTGTCGGGGGTGAAGGTGATGTCGTGATGGGCCATGGAAATCCTTGCCGGTGTGAAGGGAAAGCCGTCAAGCGTACTGGAGCAGCCTGCTGCGGTCGAGGTTCGCGTCCTCTGTGCGTTGTGAGGGCGCAAACAGTCAGCCAGCGCCGTGCTCGCCACTACGGGAGACCGGGTGGCCTCAGCAGCGACCGAGACAGGCCGCTCGCCGCACATTGAATTACGCACGTCAGGCCGTCAGAATCGCGCCCCTACACGCGTCATGCCAAGCAGAGAGGCCAGGATTGAACGAACAGACACTGTCGCGGCGACTGGAACGCGTCGCTGCCCAGGTGCCACAGGGCGCACGCCTGGCCGACATCGGCTCCGACCATGGCTACCTGCCGATTGCGTTGAAACTGCGCGGCGTGATCGACAGCGCAGTGGCCGGGGAGGTGGCGCTGACGCCGTATCTCTCGGCCCAGCGCAAGGTGCGCAAGAACGCGCTGCAAGCGGTGATCGACGTGCGCCACGGCAGCGGTCTGACGGTTTTGCAAGCCAGCGACCGCATCAGCGTGGTGACGATGTGCGGCATGGGCGGGGAAACCATCCGCGACATCCTCATCGAGGGCCAGCAGCACCTGAGGGGCAACGAGTTACTGGTGCTGCAGCCCAACGTCCGCGAGTGGGTGGCGCGTGGCTGGCTGGCCGAGCATGGGTACCAGATCATTCACGAAGAGATGCTGGAAGAGAACGCCTTCACCTATGAAGTGATCGTCGCCCGCCGCGCCCAAGGGCCGCGCTATACCCCTGAGCAATGCTACTTCGGCCCGTTGCTGATGGCCGAGCGCAGCGCGCTGTTCCTCGCCAAGTGGCGGCTCAACCTGCAACGCAAGCAGCGAGTCATGGCGCATTGGCCCAAAGCCAAGGATGTACCGTCGTCCAAACGCGAGGAAATCGGTCAGCAGGTGCGCTGGATCACCGAGATGCTGGGCTGAGTGGGTAGCGAGTCAGTCGTGATGACCGGCGCACGCGGCCTAATACAGGCGCCGCGTACCGCCAGCAAAAACGCTACTGCAGCCGTTGGGGCTGCTTCGCAGCCCATCGCGACTGAAGTCGCTCCCACACCGATCGGTTGTGCCTGCATAACAAGCGCTCCCAGGCCACCGCGTCCTCTATTGGAGCGGCAGATCCGGCGCTCCGATTGGTCGCGAGGGCCGGCGTAGCCCGCCTGGTTCAGGCGCCCCGTGCCACCTGAAAAAACGCGACTGCAGCCGTTGGGACTGTTTCACAGCCCACCCCGACCCAAGGCGCTCAGGGCCCAGCCTGCTTGCGCAGGGCCTTCGCACGCTTTTCCAGTACCAGATAGGTGATCACAGCGACCACCAGCGGGATCAGGTAGTACAACGTGCGATAACCGAGCAGCGCTGCGACCAGGCTGCCCTGGTTGACCTGGCCTTGCAGCAGTGCCAGGAACACCGTTTCCAGCACCCCCAGCCCGGCGGGGATGTGCGCAACCACACCCGCGACGCAGCTGATCATCAGTACGCCGAACACCGACGGGTAGAACACTTCACCCGGCATCAACCACCAGATCAACGCGGCCATCAGCGCCCAGTTGCTGCCACCCACGAGCACCTGACACAGCGCCAGCCGCAGCGAGGGCAGGGTGATCTCGTGTCCACGCACCGACCATTCGCGGCGCTTGGACAACCCGCACGCCAGCAGATAACCCACAGCCACTGCCAGCATCGCCAGGCCGATCAGCTGCAGGCCGGTTTCACCCACCGCCCAGGTGTCAGGCAGTTTCACCAGACGCAGGGCGAACACGGTGCCGGCCACCAGCATGTAACCCATCCAGTTGGTCAGCAGGCCCAGGGTGAGGATGCGGGTGATGGTCGCGTTGTCCAGGCCCAGGCGGCCGTACAACCGATAGCGCAGGGCCACGCCGCCCACCCAGGTGGTGAAGTTGAGGTTGAACGCATAGCAGACGAACGCCACCGGCAGCACTTGCCACGCAGGCAAGTTGTGCCCGGTGTAGGCGCGGGCCAGCAGGTCGTAGCTGGCGAACACGGCATAGCTGCACGCCGCGATCCCCAGGCCGATGATCAAGGTACTGGGCTTGTAGGCCTTGAGCGACTCCACCACCTCGTTCCAGTCCAGGTTACGCGCCAGGGAATACAGCAGGGCAGGGATCAGAATGATGAACAACAGGGTCAGCACGCGCTTGCCCCAGGTCATCCAGGTTTGCTTGGCGGGCATCAGGCAGGCCCTTCATGCAGGTCAGTGGGGGCGGCAGCGTCCGGTTGCAGAGGCTTCAGGCGCTGGCGGTGGGCCGGCAACCAGCCGGCGACACGGGGGAAGGATCGCGTCATGTGGAAACCCATGAAGATCAGCGGCGCGCGCCACCAGTAACCGCGGATCATGCGTTCCAGGGTCACGGTCTTGCAGTGCTGGCCCGCCAGTTCCATGAGGTGGTCGTGCAACTGCTGGTTGAAGGCGCGGTCCCGAATCAGCAGGTTGGCTTCCAAGTTCAGCGACAGGCTCAACGGGTCGAGGTTGCTCGAGCCGACGGTCGACCACTCTTCATCGATCAGCGCGACCTTGCCGTGCAGCGGCCGCTGGCAGTACTCGAAGATGCGCACGTTGTCGCGCAGCAGATAGTTGTAGAGCAGCCGTGACAGCGCCCGCACCCAACGCATGTCTGGCTGCCCCTGGAGGATCAGAGTGACCTCGACGCCACGCCGGGCCGCATTGCGCAATTCGCGCAGCAGTCGGTAGCCGGGGAAGAAATAGGCATTGGCAATGACGATACGCTGGCGGGCCATGCGAATGCCCTCCAGGTAATAGGCTTCGATGTCGGTGGTATGCCGGCCATTGTCGCGCTCGGCCAGCATGGCCGTCATGGTACCGGTCGGTTCCAGCTGCGGGTGCACCTCACTGGGCGGCTGCATCACCTGGCTCATCAGGCGCTTGCTCGAGGCATGCAACTGAGTCACCACCGGGCCTGTGACTTCCACCGCATAATCCTGCTTGGCCATAGGCCCGAAATCGCCCAGGTGGTCGGCGCTGTAGTTGATGCCGCCGATGAACGCGCGCACCCCGTCGATCACCACGATCTTGCGGTGCAGCCGGCGGAACAGGTTGGTGCGCATGCCGGCCAGGCGCGGCTGCGGGTCGAACGCATGAAAGCCCACGCCGGCCTGGGTCATCGACGCCAAGAAGGCGTCGCTCAGCGAGGCGGTGCCGTAGCCGTCCACTGCCACTTCCACGCGCACACCGCGCTGGGCGGCCTCGATGAGGACCTGGCGCAGCTGCTGACCGACCTTGTCGTCATAGATGATGAAGGTTTCCAGCATCACCTCTTCACGTGCCTGGGCGATGGCCTCGAACACACGCGGATAGTATTGCTCGCCATTGATCAGCAACTCGACCTGGTTGCCCTCTGCCCACGGGCGCTTCACAGGTTCACCTGCGTGGCCAGTGGCGCATGGTCGGAGAGGTGCGACCACGGATACTTGGACAACACCTGCGCGCCGCTGGGCATGGCGTTGCGCAGGTAGATACGGTCCAGGCGCAGCAACGGCAGGCGGGCCGGGAAGGTGCGCGCCGGGGTGCCGAAGCGCTCACCGAACGCCTCGACCAGGCGCTCGGACAGCACCGCGTCTGCCTTGAGGCGCCAGTCGTTGAAGTCCCCGGCGATGATCACCGGTGCCTTGGCCGGCAGGCTGTCGAGCAGTTCCAGAAGCAACTCGACCTGACGCTGGCGATGCGCTTCACGCAGGCCCAGGTGAACACACACTGCATGCACCTCGTCATGCCCGGGCACGTCCAGGCGGCAGTGCAGCAGGCCGCGTTGTTCGTTGCCCTGCACCGACACGTCAAGGTTGTCGTACGACACGATGGGAAACTTCGACAGCAACGCGTTGCCATGGTCGCCATCGGGATAGACCGCATTGCGCCCGTAGGCGAACTGCGGCCACATACTGTCAGCCAGGAACTCGTACTGTGGCGCCTCGGGCCACGTGGGGTGGCGCTCGGCATGCTCGCGATGGCTGCCGTGGACCTCCTGGAGAAACACCAGATCGGCATCGGTGGCCCGCGCAGCGTCACGCAATTCGGGGAGGATGAAGCGCCGATTCAAGGGGGTGAAGCCCTTGTGCACGTTGAGGGTCAGCACATTCAGGCGGTTCACCGCGCTGGCCGTGGCGAGGGCCGGCTTGGGTTGCACGGAGCTGACGGTCATGGCGCGGCTCCTGGACTGCGCAGGGGCAGGGCAGGTCGGGCTGCAGGGCAGCCGCTGAGTTCGAGGCAGGGTTCGCGCACGCGGGAAGTCTCCGAAAGTCGTTAGGGAATCGACCTGCGGCAGGTGCACGAGGTTCAGCGATGCACGGAAACAGTCGACGCCCCGGCGGGCCAAGCGCCGGGTGGAACTTTGTCGCACCTCGGCCATTCCACCGATAACCCGTGCGACGACCGCCCGCTTCAGCCACCCCGCCTTGACGGAGGCCCCATGACCCGACACATCATCCACTACACCGGCCCGATCAACTCATCCACCTGCGGCAACCTGATCAATACCTGTGCAAAGGCCATGCACCAGGGCGCCACGATCATTCAGGTGAACGTGGCCACCATGGGCGGAGAGTGCAGCTACGGCTTTACCCTGTACAACTTCCTGCGCTCGCTGCCTGTACCCGTGCACACCCATAACCTGGGGACCGTCGAGTCCATGGGCAACATCCTGTTCCTGGCCGGCGAGCGGCGCACCGCGTGCACCTACAGCAAGTTTCTATTTCACCCGTTCCACTGGACCTTGCACGGCGCGGTCGACCACGCACGCATGGCCGAGTACGCCATGAGCCTGGACTACGACCTTCGGCTGTATGCCGAGATTGTCGCCGAACGCACGGCCGGCGCTGCCGAACCGCTGGACATACAGCGCTACCTGATGGCCCAGCCCAGGATTCTCGACCCACACGAAGCCCTGGCCAGCGGCCTGCTGACCGCCCTCGACGATGTGCCCATCGACGCCGGGGCCGTGCAGTGGAGCGTGCATGCCTGACCCCGTAGTCGCGGGCACGGTACGGGGCAGGATGCTCAGTACGGTCGCGCGCCGCTCAACGCCTCGATGGTTTCGATCAGCTCGTCATAACCGACCGGCTTGTTGAGGTGTCGGTCAAAGCCCGACTGCCGTGACTTGTGCTGGTCGGCACTGGCACCATACCCGGTCAGCGCGATGGCTGGGGTGTGACGCAGGTGCGGGAGGTTGCGCAGGGCCTTGATCAAGGCATGGCCATCCATGCCGGGCATGCCGATGTCGGACAGGATGATGTCATAGCGCCCTGTGCCCGCCGCCGCCAGGGCCTGGCGCGGGTCACTGAACGCCGTCACCTTGGCGCTTTCCATTTCCAGCAACTGCTGCATCACATCGAGCACGTCGATCGAGTCGTCCACGAGCAATACGTGCAGGCCACTGAGCCGGCCATCCTGTTGCTCCTCGGCCAGCGCGGCAACGGGCTGGGTGCGGCCGTCGCAGCTCGGCAAGCGCACGGTAAAGGTGCTGCCCTGACCCAAACCGGCGGAGCTGGCGACCACGCTACCGCCATGGGCCTCGACCAGTTGACGTACCAGCGACAGGCCAATGCCCAGGCCCTCACGCCCAGGATGGGCGTTGTGTGGCTCGGCCTGGCTGAACAGCTCGAAGATGTTCTCCAGGCTCGCCTCATTCAGGCCAATACCCTGGTCAACCACTTGAAGCTGCGCCCAGTGGTCCTCACAGGTGAGCAGCAAGTGGATCTCGCCATGGGCCGGGCTGAACTTCATGGCATTGTTCAGCAGGTTCCAGATGATCTGCTCAAGCCGGGTGTTGTCGCCGTCGATGTACACCGGCGTGTCCTGTTCAGGCAGCTCCAGGGTCACGGTGTACGGGTAATGCTCGCTCAGCACCACGCTGTGGATGCCCAGCAGCGTTGCGCACAGATCGACCGGTTGGGTCTTGAGCTTGAGCTTGCCGGTGCGGATACGCGCGACGTCGAGCAGGTCGTCGATGATGCGCGCCTGGCTGGTGACCGCTTCGCAGATGACCCCCACCGCCTTGCTCGCGGTCGCAGAGCTCAGCAGCGCAGGCTGGCGCCGCAGGATTTCGGCATTGAGCTGGATCAGGTTGAGCGGGTGCTTGAGCTCGTGGGACATGACGGCGAAGAATTCATCTTTCAGATGGCTTGAGCTCTGCGATTCCGCCAGGCGCTTGGTCTGTTCGTCGTGCAGGCGCTTGTGGCCGGTCAGGTCACGGGCGATCTTCACATAGCCCAGGGGGCTACCGGCCAGCTGGGTGACCTCGCCGCTGCAATAGAAACGGCTGCCGTCCTTGCGCACATGCCAGCGTTCGTCCTGGCAACGGCCGTCACGCCGCGCGTCGCGCAGGTCGCGTTCGGGCACGCCGCTGCGGCGATCATCCTGGGTGAAGATGAAGTCGTAGTGGCTACCGATCACGTCATTCCTGGCGTAGCCGAAAATCAGCGCAGCGCCGGTGTTCCAGTCCGTGATCAGGCCTTGTTCATCAAGCAGGATGATGGCGAACTCATGGGTGCTCTCGGCCACCAGGCGCATGCGTTCCTCACCCAGACGCAGGCTCTCTTCGGCCGCGCGGCTCTGGCTGATGTCGATGAAGGTCAGCACCGTGCCGTCGATGTGCTGCTCACTGGAGCGGTACGGCAACAGGCGCGCCAGGTACCAGCGCTGATTGTGCCCGACCACTTCGCGCTCGATGGTGGTTTCGCGCTCGGCCACGGCGCGGGCGTCATCGGCCAGTTCCGGGTAGTCGAGGCGGTGGGTGATGTCGAGCAGGGAGCGTCCGGTGTCGACCGGCAGCATGCTGAAGATGTCAGTGGCACGTGGGGTGAACCAACGAATGTGCAGGTTGTGGTCGACGAACACCGTGGCGATGTCGGTCGAGGCAATCAGGTTGCTCAGGTAATCGTTGACCTTGTCGGTTTCCTCGACCTTGGTCTTGAGCTCGTAGTTGACGGTGAGCAGCTCTTCGTTGATCGACTGCAGCTCCTCCTTGCTGGTTTCCAGCTCTTCGCTGGCCGAACGCAGCTCCTCGTTGATGGCCTGCATTTCCTGGTTGGAGTTGGTCAGTTCCTCGCTGGAAATCTCCGATTGCTCGATGGTCTCCTGCAACTGCAGGCGAGTACGCTGCAACTCGCCTTCCAGGCTGGCCAGGATCATGTCGTCGGTCTGCTGGATGCCTGTGGCCACGGGCACCGGGCGGTCCGGCTCGCGTTCGGCGAAGACGATCAGCAGGCACTCGCTGCCGCTCGGGTCATCGGCATGCGGCTGCACCAGGATGTCGACCTGGCTGCTGTCAAGCGTGACCGAGCGCGAGGTCACCGCCTGGCCGGTGTGCTGGGCGTGCAGCAGGGTACTGCGCAGGGTGGGGCGCAGGGGCGCCAGCACCAGGTTGAGCAGGTTGCGGCTGAGCTCGCCGCCCATGTGCTGCAGGAAGCGGCCGACGCCATCGCTCATGTGCAGGATGTTGCCGTCCACATCGACGATCAGGCTCGGCGGCATACGCCGGGCCAGGGCGCGGTGATGGATCTCGGCATAAGACAGCTTGCGCCCGGCCGGCGTCTTGACCTTGGCCGGCTCCGCCGCACTCATGTTGTCGTTGGGGGCCTGCAGCTGGGAGGCACGACGCCCGCCGCCGTTGACCTTGCGCGCACGGAAGATGCGATTGCGCTTGTCGATGGGGGTGAACAGCTCGGCGGCCACATCGGCCGACTCCGAGCTGCCCAGGAACAGGTAGCCGCCTGGGCGCAGCGCATAGTGGAACATGCGCAGGATGTCGCGCTGCACGTCACGGTCGAGGTAGATCAGCAAGTTGCGGCAGGCCACCAGGTCGAGCTGCGAGAACGGCGGGTCGGAAAGCAGATTGTGGCGCGCGAACAAGACCTTCTCACGCACTTCCTTGCGCACCCGCAAGTGCTGATCTTCCTTGACGAAGAACTGGCGAATGCGCGCCGTTGACACGTCAGTCGCGATCGACTCGGAGTACAAGCCGGCCCGACCCTGGGCGATGGCGCGCTCATCGAGGTCGGTGGCGAATACCTGCACCTTGGCGGTACGTTGCTCCATGGCCAGCTGCTCGATCATCATCATCGCCACGCTGTAGGCTTCTTCACCTGAGGAGCAGCCCGCCGACCAGATGCGCATCTCGCGGTGTTCGAGGGCATCGTCGCGGTCGCTGACCAGCGCCGGCAACACATGCCGCTCGAGGGCTTCGAAGGCTTCGCGGTCGCGGAAGAAGTTGGTCACGCCGATCAGCATGTCGGCCAGCAATGCCTGCGACTCTTCGCTGTGCGCTTCAAGGTAGGCCAGATAGCCACGCAGGTCGGTCTGCCCGGTGAGGTGCAAGCGGCGCTCGAGCCGGCGCAGCACCGTCGCCCGCTTGTAGTGATGGAAATCGTGGCCGGTGTTGTTGTGCAACTGGCTGAGGATTTCATCGAGCAGCGGGTGGGCGCGCTCCGGGTCGGTCTGCTCGGTGCCCAGGGCCGGCGGGCGTTGATCATCGTCGATTCTTGGCAAGTTCACCTGCCGCGCAGTGCGCCACAGCTCCATGAGTTTTTGGGGGATCTGCGCTACCGGCAGGACCACGTCGACCAGGCCGGTTGCCAGCGCAGCGCGCGGCATGCCATCAAATTCGGCATCGTCAGGGCTCTGGACCAGGCTCACGCCGCCTTGTTCCTTAATTCTCGAGAGGCCGACGGCGCCGTCCGAGCCTATGCCCGACAACACCACGCAAAAAGCATGCTCCTGGTGCACATCGGCCAGGTCGCGGAAGAACAGATCGATCGCCGACTGCGGCCCGCTGCGACGATCGGCGGGGCGCACCCGCAGATAGCCATCGTTGGTCGAGAGGCGATTGGCCGGCGAGATCACGTAGACATGGTTGGCGTGGATGGGCACCGCTTCGGTGACTTGCCGCACGGGCATCGTGGTGCAGCGCTGGATGATGTGATCGGCCTGGCTCTGGTGATCGGGCGACAGGTGCAGGACCACCACGAAGGCCATGCCACTGTCGTCCGCCATGTGCTTGAAGAACGTACTCAGGGCCTCCAGACCGCCGGCCGAAGCGCCGATACCCACGACCGGAAAGTCCAGGTGGCTGGCGCTCAGGTGTTTGTTCTTCGGACCCGCAATGGTGGATTTGGAGGAGGAGGTCATCGACGGCGCCTTGCGCAAGCCAGTACGGCCCTGGAAATACATCACCAGGAAATGGGGCTGCGATTATAGGCCTGCTGCGGGCCGGCGACGATAGGCTGCAGGAATCAATCACAGGCGGGTCGGTGCCGGACAGGCGCGTACAGATCTGCACGCGGAGCTGCCGTTTGTCAGCCGGGCAGGGCACGCGCGGAGTCATCCTCCGTACGCAACGCTCACAACCACTGCGGGGCCCGCCTGGTTGCCCCGGTCGTCTACCTTCGAGCAAGCATGGAGAATCCTCATGGCGCGCGATCCTCAACAGCCCGGCCAGCGCGGCGGCAGCAAGGAAACCAACGCTGGCAACTTCGCCAACGACCCGGACCGCGCCGCCCGCGCGGGGCACAAGGGCGGCAAGGCTTCAGGTGGCAATTTTGCCAATGATCCCGAGCGGGCCTCGCGCGCCGGGCGCAAGGGCGGCCTGAACAGCCACAGCGGCAGTGACGCGCCGTAGCCGCCCACGCAATGTCCAAGCCTTTGCTAGGCTGGGTAGAGACCCCACGTGGATCTGTTTCCAGTGGGGTCTTTTCTTTTTCGCCTGAAGGAGAACCACGATGCTTGCATTGACGTATCAAGGCGCAGGTGAAGTGAAGCTGATGTCAGTGCCGGACCCGGTTCTGGTGCACGATGACGACGTTCTGGTGCGGGTGACCCTCACCGGTATCTGCGGCTCCGACCTGCACCTCTACCACGACAAGATTCCCAGCGTCGAAAAGGGTGACATCCTCGGCCACGAGTTCATGGGCACGGTGGTCAAGGTGGGCAGCGCCGTGACGGCAGTGGCCGAAGGCGACCGGGTGGTGGTGCCTTTCATCATTGCCTGCGGCGAGTGCTACTTCTGCCAGCAACAGCTGTACGCCGCCTGCGAAACGACCAATCCCAACGCATCGGTCATCTCGGGCGAACACCCGACCCATAGCGGCGCGGCACTGTTTGGCTATGGGCATCTGTATGGCGGCGTGGCCGGCGGGCAGGCCGAATATGTGCGCGTCCCCAAAGGCAACATCAATGCCTTCAAGGTGCCCGACGGCATCAGCGACGAGGCGGCGCTGCTGCTCTCCGATACCCTGCCCACGGCCTGGCAGGCCGTGAAAAATGCGCAAGTCGGCCCAGGCTCCTCGCTGGCGATCTTCGGTGCAGGGCCGGTGGGCCTGCTGGCGGCCGAGTGCGCTCGCCTGCTGGGTGCCGAGGATATCTACCTGGTCGACGAGTACAGCTACCGGCTCAACTTCGCAGTGGAAGCCTACGGTGTGAAACCGGTCAATTTCTACCATGACCACGACCCGGGCCAGACCATTCTCAAGCAGACCCGCGACATGCGTGGCGTCGATGCGGTAATCGATGCCGTCGGCTTCGAGGCCAGCGGCACCACCCTGGAAGCGGTCATGAACATCTTCGGTTTTGAGGGCAGCAGCGGCAAGGCGTTGCGCCAGTGCATCGAGACGGTACGGCGCGGCGGCATCATCAGCGTGGCCGGCATGTATTCGGGGTTGATGCACAGCCTGCAACTGGGCGCGGCCTTCGACAAAGGCCTGTCGTTCCACATGGGTAAAACCCATGTCCACAAGTACCTGCCGGAGTTGTGTGAGCACCTGCTGGCCGGTGACCTGCACCCGGAGCGGCTGATCACTCATCGGTTACCGCTCAAGGATGCAGTCATGGGCTATGAGATGTATGACGAAAAACGTCCAGGCTGCTGCAAGGTGATCCTCAAGCTCGATGCTTGAGGCTACGCAGAGCGAAGGCCGCCCACCGTCGCGACCCTGCTGGGGAGCCCCTGGTGAGTCCGCGCGATAATTTTTTGAATTTCCTCGGTGGGCGCCGATCAACCCTATGTCATCCATGGAGAAGAGGAGGGCCCTTCGATGCCAGCTCCACAGCTTTACATCATCGATTACCGCCTGCACGACCAACAACGCAGCTTCATCATCCGCCTGGAACGCATGGACAACGCCGAGGCGTGGCACTGGGCGAGCTGTGACGCCGGGATCGGCATCATCCCCAAGTTCGGGCGCGAAAAGATCCGCAAGGTCAGCCGGCCCATGGCTGAGCGTTATGGGATCACCGACGTGCACTGGCGTCTGTCAGGTGCGCGTGACACGCCACCGGCGGGGCCAGGGCGCACCGAGCAGAAGCGTGCCGAGGGTGAAGATGTGTCCAGCGCGGGGGAGTCGGTCGTACTGGCGTGACGGCGCGCGCCGTCACCGCAGTTTGCCGGTTCACTTCTTTCTCCCATCAGGCGCTGCCTGATTCACTTCTCCAAGCGATGCACCGTCACGCCGTGCGGTGAGGCTTCATCTTCTCCACGAAGCCGAGCGTTCCCTTCAATAATCAGTGCCTCTCTTTCCTGATGCCAGTTTTTAGCGGGCTGAACGGAGGAGGGGAACTGTCCGGTGTGACCTGCGCATCACCAAACCTTCAGGGGTGTCTTGACGAGCCTGCCGATCGGCCTGAATTGGCCAGGGCGCGCAGTAGGGTGCCGGGCTATTGATAACACATATGCATCAATCAATGAGAACTTAGCACTAATCGTTTCAATATGTGTCAGTCATACTCGGGTCTAAAGCGTACAAGCATCTTAAAAATATCGCTGGAGACTCACCATGCAGGCCTCATCCCCCACCTCGGGTAGCGCACGATCGCGTGCCGCAGCCGTGTTTCGCGTTACTTCAGGAAACTTTCTCGAACAATTCGACTTCTTCCTGTTCGGCTTCTACGCCACGCAGATCGCCAAGGCGTTCTTTCCAGCCTCCAGTGAGTTCGCCTCACTGATGATGACCTTTGCCGTCTTCGGGGCAGGCTTCCTGATGCGCCCGCTGGGCGCAATCGTGCTGGGTGCCTACATCGATGATGTGGGCCGTCGCAAAGGCTTGATCGTCACGCTGTCGATCATGGCCAGCGGTACGTTGCTGATTGTGCTGGTGCCCGGTTACGCCAGTATCGGGCTCTGGGCGCCGGCCCTGGTGCTGCTGGGGCGGTTGCTGCAAGGATTCTCCGCAGGTGCGGAGCTGGGTGGGGTGTCGGTGTATCTGTCAGAAATGGCAACGCCAGGGCGCAAAGGCTTCTATACCAGTTGGCAGTCGGGCAGCCAGCAAGTCGCAATCATCGTCGCGGCAGCCTTGGGTTATGGCCTGAATCAATCGCTGGCCCCTGAGCAGATCAGCGACTGGGGCTGGCGTGTGCCGTTTGCCGTCGGCTGCATGATCATCCCGTTCATCTTCCTGCTGCGGCGCAACCTGCAGGAAACCGAGGCCTTCGCCAATCGTACCCATCGCCCGACCATGAAGCAGGTGCTCGGCACCCTGGCCAGCAACTGGGGCGTGGTGGTAGGCGGCATGCTGATGGTGGCGATGACCACCAGCGCGTTCTATCTGATCACCGTTTACGCGCCCACGTTCGGCAAGACCGTGCTCAACCTGAGTACCACCGATGCACTGCTGGTCACGCTGCTGGTGGGGGTGTCGAACTTCTTCTGGCTGCCCATCGGCGGCATGCTCAGCGACCGCTTCGGGCGTAAACCGATGCTGATGGCCATGACGGTACTGACCCTGTTTACCGCGTATCCTGCGCTGTCGTACCTGGCCCATGCCGCCAGTTTTGCGCACATGCTTGAAGTGCTGCTGTGGTTCTCGTTCCTCTATGCGCTCTACAACGGGGCGATGATTCCAGCGCTCACCGAAATCATGCCGGCGGAGGTCCGGGTGGCGGGCTTCTCACTCGCCTATAGCCTGGCCACGGCGTTGTTCGGTGGCTTCACCCCGGCGATGTCGACCTGGCTGATCCACCTGACCGGCGACAAGGCGGCACCGGCCTATTGGGTGACCTTCGCAGCTGGCTGCGCGCTGTGCGCCACGCTGGTGCTGTACCGTCAGTCGACGTTGAGACCCAAGCTCGCCGTCTGAAGCATTGGCCGCACGCGATTCCGGGGTTACGTGCGGTGCCTCTCATTGCCTAAGGAGTCATCCATGACCCTACAGATAAAGATGCCACTCACGGCGCTGTTGCTCAGTGGTATCGCGCTGAGTAGCGCGGCTCAGGCTGAAACGCTCAACGTCATGACCTCCGGCGGGTTCGCGGCCGCCTACGAGCAGCTAGGTCCGCAATTCGCCGCCAGATCTGGCGATACGCTCAACACCATTTCCGGTCCATCCATGGGCAAGTCACCGCAGGCGATTCCCAACCGTCTGGCCAACGGCGAGCATGCCGATGTCGTGATCATGGTCGGCTATGCGCTCGATGAATTGATCAAGCAGGGCAAGGTCGATCCGGCCTCGCGGGTCGAACTGGCCGATTCACGCATCGGTATGTCCGTGAAGGCGGGCGCAGCCAAGCCGTCGATCGCGACCCAGGAGGCACTCAAAGCGGTGCTGTTGAAAGCCAGGTCGGTGGCGTACTCAGACAGTGCCAGCGGCGTCTATGTGGAAAAGGAGTTGTTCAAAAAGCTCGGCATTCAGACGCAACTGGCCCCCAAGAGCACGATGATCGAGCGCACACCCGTGGCATCGGTGGTCGCCAGCGGGGACTATGAGCTGGGCTTCCAGCAAGTCGCTGAACTGCTGCCGATCAAAGGCGCCACGTTTGTTGGCAAGATCCCGGAAGACGTGCAGTCAGTCACCCGTTTTGCCGCAGGCATTCCGGTAAACGCCGACCATCCGAAAGAAGCCAAGGCCATGCTGGACTACCTGTCTTCGCCCGAAGTCCAGCAAACCGTTCAAGCCACTGGCCTGGACTCAGTCTCCCGCTGACTCGGCGCCCATCGCCCGGACCCGCATTTCCAGCTCCAGCGCCGCAGGGGTGAGGGTTCGACCCCGGCGCCTGATCAACCCGACATCGCGGAAGACCTCAGGCGCCACCAGCGGCACGTTCATCAGCGACGGATGATCACCAATCGGCATGGCGATCGATGGCACGGCCGCCACCCCCAGACCCGCTTCCACCAGGCCCAGCATGGTGGTGACATGCCGGGTCATGCACACGCTTGGGCGGGCAGGGCGCAATGTCGACAGCGCCTGGTCCAGCAGCAGGCGATTGCCCGAGGTGTTGTCCAGGCCGATGTAATCGTGGGTGAACATCTCCTGCCAGGTCACCACTTCGCAGCTCGCCAGCGGGTGGTCCTTGCGACAGGCCAGCACGTAGCGCTCGCGCAGCAGCCGTTCAAAGTCCAGCTCCGGCGCCAGGTTGCCACTGAAACTGAGCCCGAAATCCGCCTCCCCACTGGCCACTGCGGCGCTGACGTCATTGGCGCTGGCATCGTGAACCTTGACGTTGATATGCGGATACGCCCGGTGAAAGGCGCTGATCACCTTGGGCATGAAGTAGTAGGCAGTGGAGGGCACGCAGGCGATGGTGACCTTGCCGGTCATCACCGAACCAGTGTCGCCCAGGCTCATCAACGCGGTATCGACCTCATCGAGAATGCGCTCGGCACGCGGCAGAAAAGCCCGGCCGACGCTGGTGAGGTCAACCCGGCGGGTGGTGCGCACCAAGAGCCTCACATTCAGCGCCGTCTCCAGCTTATCGATGCGCCGGCTGAGGGCCGGCTGGGTGATGGAGATCGACTCCGCGGCCTTGCGAAAGCTGCCGTGCTGCACGACAGCCCGAAATGCCAGCAGGTCGTTGAGATCGAAGTTCAGGGACATGGACAGGGCCGTGAAAGAAGAGGGCGGATGAGTGCGCTGTGCCCAGGGGTCAGGGTGACTAAGGACGGCAGACTTTACGAATGAATTATGAATAAAATCATGTATATCAATGGCTTAACTCGACTAAATAGTCATTTAGTCGAGTTGGCTGACGAGCTGGGTCAAGCAGCAGGATAGGGCATGTGATGAACTGACGGCCAAACCAGGGCTCGTATCTTCCAACATCATGCAATGGTTGTTCAACAGAGGATGTCATCATGCCAATCTACTTGTCCGCCGAAGCGCAATTGCTCCCCGGCACTGAACTTGTCATCGAGGCCCCAGCAGCACAGGGCCCTCATGCAGTGGTGTTCGAAGACGACGGCGAAACCGGTTACTTCTATGCGCTCAATACCGCCAGCGGCGAACAGAACCCCATTCAAGATGCCTTGCACATCTACGATGTGGCACAGATTTCCGACCGCGACAAAGCCTCGCAGATCAAGGTGGGCTGGGCTCAGGATCATCTCAAGGCGGTGCTGCTGATCAATGATTACCCACACGCCGTCTTCGACTTCGAGGCCAAGCGCGGCTACTGCCGCAGCGGATTCCCGCAAGAAAGCGGCAATGAATGGTCCCTGGATGGCCATGAATGGGCGGATGAGGCACTGCAGCTGTTTGCGTGAGTTTGGCGGGTGATCGGCGCTGGTTCTCGAACGTTTAAAAGGACTTCGGGGTGTTAGCGTCCTGGGGCTGCGGCATTGTGGGTAGCTGCGTCGGTAGCTGCAGCGTAGCTATCCGTCACAGCGGCCGTGGCCAGTAACGCTTCAGTCCGCAGCGCTGTAGAACGTCACAAGTAACATGACATATACGGTGTCTGGCACACCCAGGTCGACGAAGGATCGTTCAGCGCAATGGCGCTGCTGGTGCTGGGTCCCGCTGGTACAGCAACTTGGGTATTGCTACTCGACAGCCAGAGTACGCCGGAGAAAATCGTGCAGAAGTCCTCTTGGTCGCACGAGGCCGAGCACGATCGTTTTGAACAGACGATCACTGGGATCACGACTGAGAAAGACAAGCTCGGTCCGGTCGTCACGCACACGCCTGAAACCGTGCGCGCGTTTATAAGACGGTGAAGTTTGGTGATGACGTCATTGGCGTTATTTGCAGGCGTTTGAACATGAGGTTTCGAATCGCCTGCCATGGGTTGGGACGAATAATACGTGGTAGCGCATAATGTGTATTATGTTAAATGCAGTCACTCAGATCCTCTACCGAGCCCCCATGTCGACATTGATCATCAAGCAATTTCAAAATGACTGTAACCGTTGCGAATCACGGACACTCCTACCCCTTAAACCCCCGCAACCCCCAGCCCATAAGGCCTCCAGCCTCTCGGGGTTGCTTCCGAACGCCAGCAAACCTCAGAAATGCGGACACTTCTACCTCTGAGCGCCTTCCGCAACCCCTTGAATTCATTGGGTCTCGTCAAAAAACGCTCGTTTGAACCGTTGCTCCGGTTTTCTGCGCTATCAGGACACTCGAGTTATCTGCGGGATTTCCAGAACCACCCCTGTAAGCGAGTAAATCCAACGCCTCCAGGGTTTTTTGCACCTAATGCGGACACCTTCCTGCGCACACGGCGAACCCCATAATCAGGACACTTTCCGTATTTTCAACGCTCAACGAGCCACAGTTCTCATCTGAAATACACGCACCCTGTGGCCCCTAAAGCCCAGCACCACCAAGCAAGCAAACGCTCCAAGCCACGCGCTCCGGGCCTCACAGGAGTCCCTCGATGTCGATCCTGGAATTTAGCTCCCTGGAAACCTCCTAGTAGCAAATCTGTCGCACAGCTCATCCACGAACGACGCTCCGGGCCGTTTTCCTGCGAACGCGACGATAATGCGGACACTTTCCAAAGCCCGCCCTGAGCAACCACTAGGCGGAATCCCCATTTCTGCTGTCTTAGGTGTTATGTGCAGTCAATGCGGACATTTTCCGAAATCGACCTGCACGACAATAATGCGGACACTTTCGAATGAATAAGCTTTAAATGTGGACACTTTCGGGAGACAAATGGACATTGGGTGAGGAAGCGTATTTATGCTTATATTGCCACTTCACGCCAGTGACTAAAGAGCCTTAAAGAGGCTTCCTCATCCTACAAACAATATAAAGGGAATTCGCATAGCTCCTTAGGCCCCGCCCCTCAAGGTGGCGACTGAAGCGAAAACAACAATATTCTTATAAACCGAAATTTATCTGGGCGACAAGGAATTACCAATGCCTGACGCTGCTAGATGCGAATTGATCATATATGACGCAGCCAGGCAGATCCACAACTCCGAATATTGCTTAATGCGTTTCTTGCCATATGTCAAGCAAGCATGATAGTCACTGACGGATGGAGTGGATGGGCGAAAAATTTGCCGAGGTTGCGGCCGGCCAAACTTGGCGCTACTATCCGGCAATTCCCATTAACTATGGTCAGTCGATTGAAGTGAGTAATTGAAGCGGGCGGTGCAGGAGGTAAAAACTTCCTAAAACAGCCAGATTAGGAAGTTTCAATTGCTGACGTCGACCGGCCTTATACGGTATGTAAGATGACCTGCAATCCCCGGCCCATATTTGAATCTCACAGTGATTTCGTTGATCAAGATTTCACTGTAGGCCGGCCATCGATCGCCAGCGTAGCGCGATTTTTGGAAGGCTTTGCTCCCGAACTCAAGGCCATTCCAGGGTTCCTGGCCATCAGGGGCTATCTGAGGTGTTATGCCGACAACGCGCTTACATACAGCACGTACCGTGGCCACGTTGAGCGGCTATTTCTCTGGGCGCTGATCGTCCGCCAGAAGCCTGTGCACGAGTTGAAACGGCTTGATGCCGAAGCGTATCTTGAGTTTTGCAAGCACCCGCCAGCCGCTTGGGTTGGGCCAGTCATTCGTAATCGGTTCATTTCAGAAGATGCTTTAAGTAGTGCTGATCAGCCACCGGGTCTAGAATTAGCGGCCAACCCCAAATGGAAGCCTTTCACACTGCGCGCCCCGAAACAAAATCGCAGCCTAAGTGAAAGTTTTGTGGACAATTCGTCGACCGACTATCACTCATCAACCGGTAGCATGAGCAATGTATTTAAGATTGCAAACGGCTTCTGTGAATATCTAGTGGAAGAAGAAATCACTAGTTCGAATCCGTTTCGCAAGGTTACTAAAAAGGGGCAGTACAGTTCATCTCAGCTAGAACCCAGCACTTCTCGGGCGTTAACCCCTTTGCAATGGGATTATGTGATTGATACTGCAGAATCCATGGCCGCTGCTGACCCAAGGAAACATGAGCGCACCCTATTCGTGCTCGTTACGATGTTTAGCATGTATTTGCGCATATCGGACATCGTAGGGCGTACAAACTGGCAGCCCACCATGGGGGACTTTCGTCTAGATGCTGATGGGAACTGGTGGTTCCATGTTGTGGGTAAGGGCAACAAGTCCGGAAAAATCGCAGTGCGTGATGAGTATGTAACGAAGTATCTCACAAGGTACCGTACTTTCATTGGACTGAGTCCATTGCCTACTTATCAGGAGAAAACTCCACTCCTGAAAACGCTGAGCGGTCGCCCAGGCCTCTCGGATCGACAGGTGCGCGCCCTCCTCCAAACCGTTTTTGATCAAGCGCTCGTCAGAATGCGTGAAGAAGGACGTGAGCCTTATGAAATGGACAGCCTGCGCGTAGCATCATCGCACTGGCTACGTCATACCTCGGCGACCTTTGATGCGCCGTTCAGAAACGCGAAGGATCTCCAGTACGACCTGAGGCATTCCAACCTGGCGACTACCCAGAACACTTACTACCACTCACATGATCAAGAGCGAGCGCGGTCGGTCAAGCACTTAGGAACGCGAGACAGAGGTTGATGCTGCGCTGCCCTGCTCTTGCGTCACCATCTTGATACTACTAATCACAGCGTCAACAGTAGTGCCCGGGCGTCTCCCTGCGTGAGCTTCAGCGTACCGTTAGCCGGGGCGGCGGAAAACGGCCTGAGCGTTGATACCTACCCTTGATGTCCGCCAAGCCCTGGCCCGCGATAGCATCGTGGGCAAAAGGGCCAATTCGAGATCACTTCTGATTGCGACCATGCTGGCAGAAGCTTTGCCATCAAGCGCTTTGAGTGTGTGAGACACCCAGCGCATCGATGCATCAAGATCGCCGTTACACAAGCTTTTAGCTGCCTCGAGCACTTCTAGGTAACGGTCGTGTTGACCAAGGGACAAAGTGCTCATGTGAAAGCGTGCTCCGCTTTGGCTATGCCTCACGCCGGACGTGTGCCTGCGTCGAGCTGTGATTATTGTCGATTGCTTGGCGAGCGTCTGCTGCCATTTGCGATGCTAGCGCGTAACGAGTCTGCATGAGTTCTTTGGGGGTACATTTGTACTCCATCGCTATTCCGGTCACCAAACCCTAACAGCCTCCACTCCTGACTAGGGCAAGGATGCAGGTGGGGCGCTTTGTTCGCGATCACGTATCGCGGTGAAACCAGACGCAGCAACTCCTGAGGGCTGGGCACGGCCTGCGGCACGGCTGTCGTGAACCAAGCCCCGACTGCGTCTGGGTCTCGGCCCTCCGGGCTTCCATCCTCGTGCTCGCGCGCTCCGCTTGCCTCATGACTTCACTTCGGAATGCCTGAGCAGACATCATGCGATGTGTTGCGGCGAGGCTTGCTCCATGTGCACCATGAAATGAAACAATAATAATAAAGGCCGCAACCATGAACTCCGTTTTCGCCTTCATCCCGCAGCAGATTGGTGCCTCAGACGCTCCGCAATCTAGTGAGAAACTGGACAGCCAAGTGGTATCGATTTTCCAGGCAATTGGCATATCCTATTCGATCCTGGACAGAATGATTGCCCACGACGCCGGCTGTGCGAATGCAGCTGCAGAGTTCTTCGTTACAACGCTTATGAAGGACGGTTGGTCATGGAACACATCGAACCGGTTAGTGACAGAGACCGACTGGCAGCACCGGATGTATCGAGCATGGAGCTTTTTGAACGCCGAGAACCGCGGGATCGCAGCGGCGCTCGACTATGAGGTGTACCAAAACTATTGGCTAAATCTGGAATTTTGCGCGGATGGGTTTGAAGGGAAGATGGAGCGTTGGATCGCCGGGGCTTGAATCGACCATTGGCGACGGTTGCGTTGCGCTAGTCTGCAGCATCCTGCCGTTCCGAGGGCCTAGTACTGGCATGCTTCGGGTCGGCAGTGTTCTGAACTGCACGACTCAGCGCCAACTGCTCTTGCATCCATTGGCCTGCCAATTTGAACTCCTGCATCATGTCCGTGAACTCTTTTTCAGTCAGAGCTCTGGGAATATCTGGCCTCAAGGCGCCCCCTCCAAGCAACGAACCGATTGGGAGCAGGATACTTGATTTTCAGACCGGCATCGCATCCGCTGTGGCACATCGCCTTGGTGCAGTCGGCGGGAAAACTAAGCTATAGCTTAGATTCTCTAGCCAATCGTGACAAAAACCGCAAAAATTAAAGTAAACCTTAGATTTTAGATCCCGACCTTAGGCTGTGGGCTGCCCAACAGAATGCGTACGAGGCCCCAGAGCTCAACATTCGCTCGGTCTCGAGGAGCCCTTCAAGACCGCAGCTGAAGCCCAAGGCCCAAACGACATGTACCCACCTACCCTGGCTTGCGAAGGATGCGCTTCGCCGCTGGCTCATTTCTGACGATGAGCAGCTCGGAGTCCAGGACTGTGCGCGAAATAAATGCGAGCGTGCGTAGCGTGGGCTGGCCATCGATTGCCCGCGCGACTTCATCTGGATTGACCGACTTGTGCCCGATGAGGCGCCGGCTTCTGCTTTTACGAAGCGCGTCGACGATCAATTGGCCAAGTTGGCGAATCCCGCCCTCATCCAGATCCCGGATGGCTCGTTGATCCCGGGAGGTACCGAGAAGATCACCCATCATGTGGGTTTTGACTTGCGATGGGTCATCCGAGCATCGGTAGGCCACAGGGCGGCTATTGAACACAACGTAGTGCTCATCGTCGTCAGGCAGCACACCGATATCATTGGGGCGGAACCCGAACGAGTTGTCGACGATCTGCTTCGACAGGTAATGCGTATTGAGCTCGGCGCTTAGATGGAACGCAGGTGCCACGTAGTAGACTTCACTGCCCAGGCTTTCGAGCTCAAGTAGCAAATCATGCTGCGCGGAATGCCGTAACGCATGCAGGTGCCAACGGTAGTAGGCGCCCCCCATCAGCGTGTATTCCTTGCAGTTTGTGCGCTCCAAGCGATGGCTCAGCTTGAACTGCAGGAACAGTGGCGATCCGAAAGGAATCTTGACGTCGTAGCCACCACCCGGCTTTCCCTCCTTCTGCAGTGAAGGAAACTCGGGAGCAGCCACCACATGAGCACCGGGCGCTGTAATCAGCTCGTTGGTGAAGGCGAAGCCGTAGGAGAATTCTGACATCTCGGGTTTCATTGTTGCGGCGTCCTTGCTGTTGGCCGTTCATGGCAAAGCATCGGGTTTTACTGTTCGCATACTGGAGGTCGGTGACTAAGGGGCAGGTGCTGACGCTGCAAGCTCCAGAATCGACCAGCCAGCTTTCTAAAGAGCAGCTCTGTGCTTAACACCTGTAGCGCCCTCCCCCAATGAACTCTGGCGTATGGCCAAGCACAGCATGTGCGACGGACGGGTCATCCCGACGTACATTAGCATCATGTCTTTCTTCGCTGTTTCCTGAGGCCTCTTGGTAGCTGCTTTTTTGCCCTCAAGACATGGCATGAGTTTCTGGATGAAGTGACTGCCCCTGAAGGTCTCCAAGATTATCGTCGCTGCGTGTGTCTTGCCCTTTTCCGAGTGAATGGATGACATCCGGATATCGACGCCGGCGGAGATATCCTGGAAACGGTAGGTGTTTACAAGGGATCCCCTAGTCTCTCCGGCTTCGGTGACAACCGGAGCAGGCTCATAGGCAAGGTATTGGCGGCCCAGAAGTTCAGCTGCAACACCCTCAGAATCATAGAGCGCGGCAGCCAGCACCATGAGCTTCGGTGCGATGACCTTGACCCAGTCCTGCTGCGCGATTTCGGATGGCACAAACAGCATCTGCTGGAGGCACTCGCGGTACCGAGTGAAGGCTTCGGGCTTGGTCGTGAATTTCTCATGTACAGCGGGTTGGTGCCGACCTCGCATCTGAACCAGGCTACGAGGGAAAGCCACCTCACCGCGGTTGATCAGGCACGAGGCCAGTACCTCAACGGCCGCATTGGCCGTGGCTCCTTTAAAGATTTCTTGGTTTGGGCCGCCAACGCGGGCCCAGCCGGGAAAGCTAGCTATGGGTTCTCGCCTCTCGCACGTCGAATTCCGCCTATAGAAACGGTTTCATGTCCGAACCCCTAGGCGTGCCAAGTATCACGTTGAAGCAGAATCCGCTATGGCATCGGTTTACGTAAACCCGGTTCCTTGGGCGAAGCCGTATCGCTATTATATGGCCAACTGCCAGTGGTGTCCGATGCACCGAGCGCTTGAAGGGATTCTCAATGATAAAAAGGTTCCGGCTTGAGCAAAAAGGCCGCTACGAAAAGCTGGTAATTGCTCGACGTCTATCCGATATGTTGGACAAGTACCTGGACGGGCGTCCTGCCCCGATGTTCATAGGTGCCGAACAGGGCGGAATCCCTCAGTGGGACGACGTAGTCGTTCAGCACACTGAGGAGCACTGGGAACACTTACAAATCAAGAGGCAGACCACTTGCTTCAGCGATAAACACGTCGACAAAGACGCCTTCCTGAAGTCCCGCAAGAAAAATGCAAAGGACGATAAGGCTGGTAAGGGCGCCAAGCCGTCTAATCCAGTTGTTGATGCCGAGGAGGCTGTCGATACCGAGGCAGCCAAGGAGCCTGCTGACGACGACTTCGATTCGGAGCTTGAAAAGGTAATGAAGAGCCTAGCGTCCTGGCAGGCGCCAGCGAGCGGCACAAAACCTTCGAAACGTACCTTCACGCTGCACCTCCCCGGCCTTGATGTAGCGATCAAAGGGCATAGCAAGGCACATATCACTACCATAAATCATCTGCGTGAGTTTTGGGACTCATGCAACAAAGACGGGCTCAGCGTCGGCGATTTATCCCAGCGTGATGACAATCCAACCCAGAGGGTTTACACCTGGCTTACGACCTGGTGCGGATTCAGGGACTGGTTGCACGTCGTTGAAAAAATGCAGATTCTCAGCATCGAATCTCTGGGGGATGAGACCGAGCTGGAAAGGGATGCGCTTGCTTCTCTTGACAGACATTTTCTAGATTCGCGCACGACTCTAAGCCTTCTTATCGACTACATCTCTGATAACACTACTGACACTAACGTGATCAGCTGCTACTCAGCTGCAAAGCAGCTACAGAAAATGCTTCGTCCCAGCTTCCAAACCTGGACTCAATACCTACTTGACCCTCTCGGTCATGATTGGACAGTCACGGGCACGCATGACCTCAACGGCCCTGTTATAGGTAGCTCTGTAAATCCTGCCAGCCAGGTAGTGGGTCATCATTGGAAGGAGGGTGCATTCAACAGGCAGTTTCGGGTGCACGCCAGCTACTGCTCTCCCTCCCCCGGGGTCAACGCCCTACCCTCCGCCATCCTTCGGTTGGCTCTGCACCTAAAAGCCGGCAGCCACGGTCTGCTGCTCGGCGAGCCTGTATGGCGTCAGGGCGTAGATCAAGAGCTAGGCAGCACACTCGGAATCGGGGAAACCGACCTCGATGACCTACCGTGGCTCCAAAATACTGAGTCACTCTCCTGCGGTCTAGGTCGGCCCATTACATCGCAACTAGACAATCGCCGAGAATCAGCGGCACTCCATGACGCGATGAACGAAGTGGTTTGGCAGCAGTTGCAGAACCGTGTCGATCAGAAAATGGCCAAGATCGTTGACCTGGATTTACTCGCTGCCATGGAAGCCATGTGGCGGGAATGGAATGTCGAGCTATCGGCAGACCAAACGGCCCGGCAATCCCTTTTCGAGCAACTGATGTATCCACAAACAGAGGGGTTGGATGCAAAGCATGCATTGCGCATCGGCCCTCGTACGCTGGAACTCCTTGAAATCGCAATCCTGATGCTGATGCTGACATGCGTGGGGCTTGGTGGCGCTGATGCGCACTGGCGCGCTATTCCACCAATAGGAGAAATTCTTAGCATCGCTTTGCGCCATTGGTCTGGCGGCGCTACAGACCGAGGCGGCCCGAGACTATTGAGTGAGGACAGTCTGCGGGTAGTGCTAGGTCAGTCGCCCGCTCCCGTGGTCATTTTGTCTGGAGTTGAGGCCTCTGCTACCTGTTTACGTGATTCAGGAATGGCTGACGATAGAGCAGCAGAAAATAGTATGGCAGCGGAGCGTCAGCCCCGCCTACTGATTACGCGTTTCCAGGTCTATAGCCAACTGCAAAGAGGCACGCTGACGTCGTTGCAAGACTATTTCAAAAAACAATGGAATGAATGGCGTATTGAGCGCGATGCGGCAATTAACGCTTGTGGGAAGGGGCAGTGATTATGATGACGCTTGAAGATTTAACGACGGCAATAAGCCAGCGCGCGCAGAACAGATACCAGGTGCAGGTTGTTGACGCATTCGAACTGCCGGCGGCCGACTATCCTTCAACCATTTTACGGCTCAAACGCCAACGGAGTACGAATGCCGGCTGGCGTACCGTTTTGTTGATTGAATTACCTTCAAGCTCTCTTCAAGCGGCCTACCAATGGTCTGCTGATGTCCGGGATGTTTTACCAGAGCCTGAGACATCTGATCTTTATATGTTCATGTTGATCGGAGACATCTCTGATAACGAGGCAGCTCGCATTGAGACCGATGATCGTTTCTGTCGCAAAGTCGTGCCGCGTCAGTCAGAGATTGCTCCGGATTTCCTTGATCGCACTTTCTTGGCCGCGCTAGATCCGCCTGGCAATGTAGAAACCTTGAGTGATCCTCTGGTTTCAGCATTCAAGGCAATGGTCAAATCCCACCCTTGGACAGGTCGGCACATGGTTGCTTGGAAGGCAGAACTGCTGTCTACAGCCAGCGGCGGTGATGTGGTGCAAATCATGAGCGATTCGGTGATCACCAGCGAGAACCCGCAATGAGCAAACTTGAATCCATCACCCTAACGAACCTGCGCAAATTTGGCCCTAATGTCACCATCGAATTGAGTCCTGGAGCGACCATTTTGCTCGCCCCCAATGGCACCGGAAAAACCACCGTTTTCGAAGCTATAGAACTCGGGCTCACTGTGTAGTGGTCTACTAACCCCGGACACCCATTTAGGCGAGAATGCTCGCCACAGA